>JAYVEP010000197.1:0-3890 GCA_043749225.1 Acidobacteriaceae bacterium | reverse complement strand
CTGGATGGCCTGGACACCATGGACGAAGGTTCCCGCGTCGCCAACGATCAGGTTTTGATGTTGTTGATGAGTGCCTGCGTGCTGCAAGAAAGATTCGGTCTTGCGGCGTAGGAATCCCGTGTAGGGCGAGCATTCCTGCTCGCAAGGTTTTAGCTCGTGTGGAGCAGACACTCTTGTCCGCCGCTCTTCGTACCTATTGGGCGATCGACACTGCCGGGTTACCACCATAGTTATAGGCGCGTTCCAACAAATATCTCAAAAATCAAATTTGTCATCCTGACCCTGAGCGCTCTTTGCGAAGGGGAAGGATCCCCCCGGCTATTGACGCCACATTGCTGCTGAGAGGTATTCTCACCGCACACCGGACCTGCCAGGTTGTTGAAAGACTCTAGAAGGTTGTCGTTCCGAACAATGTTAACGTGAGGAATCTGCTGTTTCCCTTGGGTTTGACATGTTTTGTCATACCGAGGCCATCCACACGCCTGCCAATTACCGCCCACCCACCCTCGCCCGATCAATAAAGTAAACCTTCTGCATCGCATCCCTCTTAGCCTGAGCAGCTTTTGGAGGCTCCGTCGCCCGACCAGCTGCGGCCCGTAACCGCCGAATCCGGCTCACCGCTCGAGTCACCACCCGCGTCAGCTCCGCCCCGTAGTCGTACGTGCGCTCTGCCCGCAGATACCTCCGTGTCTCCTCCGCAGAAAACCACGTCGGGTTCCGATGAGTTTCCTGCGGCGTATCCAGCCGGGTCACCTCACACAAATGCGCGCTGACCGAAAGCTCGATGACCACAGAACTCCGCGTATCGCCTTTTCGTCCAACGTAGCGAGTGAACGAAGCCTCTTCGATGCGTCCATGAACACCAGCCTCTTCAAAAGCTTCCAGCGCAGCAGCCTGCGCGTGCGTTAGCCCGGGTTCTGCGTTCCCCTTAGGGAATATCCAGCGCCGCCCGCGCGTCTGCACCAGCAAAAATTCAATGTCTTCACCACGCACGCGGTAGCAAACTGCCGCAACCTGCTGACATCCGCGCAGTCCGCGCAGCCGCGAAACATGAAAGAACTTCGCCGAGGATGTGCCCGTTGGAGGTCGCGATCCGCCACTGCTCATGCTGTCAGCCTGCACGATTTCTGCCGTGCTGGCTAGACCTCATCTTGGTACCCGCTAGTAGGGAATCCTTCTCCGTACTTGCGCCAGACCAATTCCCGCGCCAGTATTTGGGCAGCCCGCATTTTGGCGCGCTAGCACTGCTGTTTGGAGGTTCTTTTGGACAACATGTATTGCCTTCGCTGTAATCGCGACCTCGATGCAGGACATAAGTCCGTAGCTGTCTACATGTTCGCGCAAACCGTCGGCATCCGCCCGCGCCAGAAGTCCGGCGCCCAGCGCATCAATTTCTGTCCGCCATGCTCGGTCTCCCTTGCCATGGGCCCCGCTCCCGACGGCGCTCTGAACGTCGCTGCCTGGAATATGCTCCGCGACGTCGTAGGAGCCGACCCAGCTCTCAACGAGGCCGCCTGGCAGAGCCTACGAGGCATCGCAGAATACCTCCCAGCGACGGGGACGGAGGGCTCGCGACGGGCATCCTCGAATGGCTACTTTGAGTTTTAGCGATCCCAAAGCAATTCGAGGTGCGGGTCGTTGTACCCCGTGCCTTTTCAAGCACTTACGCCGTACAATTGCCGCAATTACCGTTCAACCTGAAATTTTGACGGTTCGTTGACTTCTGGCTGTGCTGTCGCCGAAGTCCCTGTAAGTTATAAGAGTACAAATACACCCAGAAGAATTTCTTCGTTTCGACGAGAGTTCCAAGGGAAATGCGTTGGGTTCGACACCTTTCCCAGGTTCAAACCCATAAAGACAATGATTTGTTGCACTTAACGTTTTCGCGAAAGCGAGAGGACATGCATAAGCCAATCAAGTACGTGGAAAAAGCTCTAACCTTTGGCGCCAAGGGCGCATGGGTAGTTTTCGATAAGCTCAACAGCATCAAGCACGCTCCGGGCCTCATTCCGAAGTGGTCGGATAAACCTTTGCTGAAGTCCTACGAAAAGAGCAAGCCGCCGCTAGGCTGGCCGCGCACTACCGATTCGCTCTGTCCCAAGTGCGTCCCTGAAATTCGTCAGCAGATTCTCGACGGTAAGTTGCCGTACGAAGTCCTGATGAATGAGAAGGTTGGCGAGATTAAGGCTCAGATTATCGAGCGCGACGGCAAGATCCTGATGGTTAAGGACTGCGCCATTCACGGTCATTTTGAAGACGTGATGTCGATTGACCCCGATTTTTCGGATCACCTCGAGAAGGTGTTCCCGGGCCGTGATATTCAAGCTCACAACGACGAAAAGCTGCATCACCACGGCAGCAGCACGGTGAAGTACGGTCGCGGATCGGTGCTGACCATCGATTTGACCAACCGTTGCAACATGATGTGCGATCCCTGCTTCATGGACGCCAACCAGGTCGGCTTCGTCCACGAACTGACGTGGGAAGAAATCAAGACCATGCTTGACAACGCCATCACCATCAAGCCGCGCCGCCAGATGTCGGTGCAGTTTTCGGGTGGCGAACCGACGCTGTCCCCCTACTTCCTGGACGCGGTTCGTTATGCCCGCAAGGTTGGCTACAACTCCGTACAGGCGGCCACCAACGGCATTGAGTTTGCCAAGAGCGTTGAATTCTCCCAACAGGCCGCGGAAGCTGGTTTGCGCTACGCTTACCTACAGTTTGACGGCATCGGCAACGCGGCGAATGCTCACCGCGCAGTCGGCAATTTGTTTGACGTAAAGTTGAAGGCCATCGAAAACCTGCACACCGCAGGGGTCGAAATCGTTCCGGTTGTAACGATTGTCAACGGCATCAACAACGAGCAGGTCGGACGCATCATCAAGTTTGCTTTGGACAATCCGAAGCGCATCAGCTTCCTGTCGTTCCAGCCTGTGTCGTTTACGGGCCGCGATGAAGCCGTCACCGATGACCGCCGCGAAGCGCAGCGCTACACGCTGTCCCATCTCGCGCATGACGTGAAGAGCCAGACCGGCCTCGGCGAACCCACGCGCGACTGGTTCCCGATTTCCTTTATGAGCACGTTCTCCGATTGGGGCGATCTCATCAAGGGTTCCGGCGCGGACTGGGGGCAACTGAGCTGTGGCTGCCATCCGAATTGCGGAACCGGCATGGCCATCATGATCGACAAAGAAACCAAGGAAGCTGTTCCAGTAACGGCGTTCCTGAAAGGCGACCAACTCGCACTCGACGTGCAAAAGGTCAACGATGCAGCTCGCGGCAAGTTCCTTTCCGTCTTCGGCATGGCGCTGGCGCTGATGAAGAACTACGATTCGTTCCAGTCGCCCACGCACTTCAAGATGCTGGACCTGCTGAAGAAGTTCGACAAGAACTTTAACGCCACGGGCAAGAACTACGGCAAGGTCGGTCCAGATCGTACGATGGAAGATGTGATGAAGCGTCGTCAGGATCGCTGGAATTTCCTGTTCATCGCAGGCATGTGGTTCCAGGATCTTTACAACTACGACTTCCGCCGCACCGAGCAGTGCATCATTCCGTACGCCACGCAGGAAGGCGAAATCTCCTTCTGCGCGTACAACACCGGCGTAGGATGGCGCAACATTATCGAGAAGATGCACATGACGGCCACGCTCACCAAGTGGTATGAAGAGCACGGACGCCATGAAATCTTCGCCGGCGGCAAGAAGGTCAAGATGGAGTCCGACGAGCACACCTTGATGCTGCGCGACGACATCGTGACCACAGAAATTCAGCACGACCTCGACTCGAAAGGCATTGCCAAGACAGCCCGCGAAGAAAAGACGCGCGCCCGCGACGAGAAACAAAAGACCGACTCGCTGCACGATGCCAAGATGGCCGCGCTGTACAGA
>JAYVEP010000196.1:0-10049 GCA_043749225.1 Acidobacteriaceae bacterium | reverse complement strand
GACCTTCGTAAATCGTGACTTTGCCGCGAGCAATCACCTGCATACCGTCCTGCGGCTTGAAGCGCAGCAGCCGCGCCTGCGAGCGGAACATGACAATGCTCAACTGCGCGCCCGCGTCTTTCAGAGTGAAGTACAAATGCCCGGATTCGGCGGGGCGGTAGTTGGAAATTTCACCTTCGATCCAGGCGTCGCCATACTCCTGTTCCAGACTCGCGCGCGCCGCGGCAACAAGATCGCGCACCGTCCAGACACGACGATCGGGCGGGCGGAAGGTGAAGCCGAGTTGGCCTTGGAGGTCGTCGGGCATGGTTGGTTAGGGGTGCAAGAGGTGAGTTTACAGGCTACAGGCGGCTCGTGCAGGATGCTAGTTGCGCACTGTCTGGATGGACGGTCCTAGGGCTACTTGCAAAATATACGATTGCATTGGATATTTAGCGCGCATGATACGAGGTCGCTAACTTTCCAGATGCGTCGGTCCGGCGGAGGGAGAAACCGAGTTGGCCTTGGACCCGCTGGATATGGGCGGTTAAGTGTCTCAACGCGGTTACTCACACGTTATGGAAGATTCCAGTTTTTGACAGCTCGAAATATCGATAGGCTTGTTCTTGAAGGCGACTCGCATAGTTACGTTAACCTGGGTACTGCTGGCACCACGAGTCAGCTTCGGTGCTTCGTTTTTTTCGTACCGCGCGATTTACGGTGTCCAAGGGAATTTGGACAATTGTCCGACTTCCGCACGCGTCGGGCCGAAAGACAGAAACCAGAGATGAACTCCCGCGAGTGTCGTCCACCCAAGGTTATCGTCCAAAGAACGGACGCGAACCTGGGGCACCGGCAGTTTCAATTACCGGCATTTTCCGTGAATGAAATAATATCTCCCGCCCTGTCGCAAAGGACGCGACAAGGACGGGGCACCCGGCTTCTCGCCAGCGTTAGAGAGGTCAACGGCTGGACAGGCGAGGCGCCTGTCGCTACGCGATCTAGGCCACAAAACGCACGCGAACCTGGAGCACCGACATCTTTACTGAACCGGGCAGTTCCGTAAATGAAATAGAGTTCTCCCGCCCTGTCGCAAAGAACGCGACAAGGACACACCTGATTCATGAAATGGCAGATTCCTCACGATGGAACTGTTCGGAATGACAAACGTATAGATTTCAGTTTCAAGGCGCAGGATTGACGTCGGCGGTGTTCAGCAAAATCGTCAACGGCGGCACGTGCCCCGGGGTCACGTAGCGGTTCACCAAAAATCGTTTGCCATCCTTGGCCACGTCATAGGTAAAAGCGTCGGTGCTGGAAATCGGTGCGCGTCCGCGAATTTGGAACAATGGCACGGGCACTCCCGTCGAGAAGCCGTTGTCGGTGCTGACGGATACCGCCATCAGCATACCGCTGGGAGCCATGTAGAAGATTTCCTTGCCGTCGGCACGCCAGCGTGGTTCGCCGCCACCGCCGCGCGAAACCTGCCATTTTCCAGCCGCGCCGGGGAAAGAAGTCACGTAAACCTCCCAATTGCCGGATTCGTCGGATGCGTAGGCGACCCACTTCCCGTCCGAAGAAATCTGCCCATCAATCTCATTATTCTGGGTGGGATGAAATGGAGCAGGTGGTCCGCCAGACACCGGCAGCAGCTTAAGGGAATGATGGGATGGAGCCTGCTCCGTATAAAGAATCTGGCGGCCATCCGGAGACCATGAACTCAGAATTTCGTCGTTGATGGTATCGGCGGGCATAAGGGTTTTATCCCGCTCCATACCGCTGGAGTTCTTGACGAAGATCCCGGCGCCATCTTCCTGGGCGATCCGATACGCGATTTGCCTTCCATCCGGAGACCAGAGTCCGGTTGTCTCCTCTGCGGGATCGAAAGTGAAGCGAGCGTTACCTCCGCCGGTAGTGCTCTCCACCCAGAGATCCACGTTATTCGCTTTCAGGTCGGCAATGTCTACGACCACACGGCTGCCGTCGGGCGAGAGAGCGGGGTTCGCGATCACTCCGGGCTCGCCGACTCTTCCAAGCTCCTTCCCGGAACGATCCATCCAGGTCAGAACAGAGAGTGCTGCCCCCACGCTGGTGTTATAAACGACTGTTCCGTTCTCCGAGACCGTAAGCGCCGTCCAGTAAGTGGATGGTTGAAATCCGACCGCGAGAGCGACGGCAACGGGGCTTCCTGAGACCGTTCCAGCGGAGTGATCAAAAGCCATGCTGACCAATTGCCGCTGAGAATCCGCGAAATACAGATGTTGCGAGTCGAAGCCAAAGCTTGAATGACAGAGAACGACGAGTTTTTTTGCTTTGTCTTTCAGCGAGCCCATGTAGATGCCGCTGTAGTGATCATCCTTAGGAGTTGGAGAAATTCCCCACCCAGTACAAGAAGTGCTCACCGTCCGGGAGAAAAGCAGGCCAGCGGTGGGTCTGTTCCTCTTTGTCGGTGAACGTCAGAAACGGTGCGTTGCCGCTGCCGTCGGCGTTTACGCGCCATAAGGTGCTCGTTGGGTCGGGCGTATAAATGATGACATTCCGAGTTCCCCAACTGCCGCCTCGCGCCGCAAGCACCTTTCCCAGCACCTGAGGCGGACCTCCGGAAGTTGGCATCTTCTGCAATCTCCCGTCCGCGAAGAAGGCGATATAAGCGCCATCCGGCGACCAGAAAGGGAAGCTCGCGTTCTGCGTACCCGGGAGTTGTGTCACGCTGGAGGAGCCGATCCGTTGCACATAGAGCATGGGCAATCCCGTGCTTGGCTCCGGCGACACAAACACCAGCATGGAGCCGTCGCGAGAGAGCGCCATGTGGCTGACGTTCATTTCCGGCGGGACAGGGATGGCAAACTGCATGCGAGAGGTGGGGGCGGGGCGGCGCGCTAACCACCAGGTCGCGGCGGTGACGGCCACGAGAGCAAGAGCCGCGACGAGCCACAGCCGCACCGGCGCGCGGTGTGGTAATGCCGCGTTCGGGCGCGAGACCAGGTTGGACTCAGTTCCAGAGAGTGAGCCGAGTGCGAAGGACAAATCCCGCGCCGACTGGAAGCGCTGCTCGGGATTCTTCTCCAGGCAGCGCCGCACAATGCGGTCGAACGCTGGCGAGACCTGGTGAACATTGTCGGCGAACGCTGGCGGATCATCCTTCAAAACCGCAGTCATCGTTTCGACTGCCGTATCGCGCCGAAATACTCGGGTGCCGGAAGCCATCTCGTACAGCACCGCTCCGAAGGCAAAAATATCAGTGCGAGGATCGGCGGGCTCGCCGCGCACTTGCTCCGGAGCCATGTAGCTGGCCGTGCCCATGACCACGCCCGCAGCCGTGTGCGAACTGGTCATGGTGGCGTCGTTCGGCGCGTCCACCGACTTTTCCACCAGCTTGGCCAGGCCGAAATCGAGAATCTTGATGCGTCCGTCCTTGGTGACGAAGATGTTCTCAGGCTTCAGGTCGCGATGGACGATTCCCTTTTCATGCGCCGCTGCCAGCCCGTGCGCGATCTGGACGCCGTACTCAATCGCTTTTCGCTGCGCGAGCGCCCCGCGATCCAGAACGGCCCGCAGAGTCTCTCCCTCCAGAAGCTCAGAGACAAGAAACGGTAGGGCGTTCGGCCCGTCGCCCTGGGCGCCGATGTCGTGAATGGCAAGAATGTTGGGATGGTTGAGCGCCGCTACGGCTCGGGCTTCCTGTTGAAAACGGCGGAGTCGCTCGGGTTCGGCGGCAAAAGACTCGGGTAGAACTTTTAACGCAACCTCGCGGCCGAGACGGGTATCTTTCGCGCGATACACCTCTCCCATTCCGCCAGCGCCCAGCGGGGAGACGATTTCATAAGGGCCGAGTTTTGTGCCAGAGGGTAGAGGCATTGACTCGCGTCATTATAGTCTGCTCGGTGCCCCAGGTTCACGTCGTTCTTTGACGATAACCTGGGTACTGTTGTGAGTTCTTGCAGAATGCGTCGGCTGTACGGAGTATCTTCAGTTGGATCGCCCGGAAAGCACCACGCAATCGCAACCGAGGCATCCAGAAACAAACGCTGCCACTAGAAACGATGCCCTTCGTGCAAGAGGCGGCGTGTTATCGGCTCGCCGAGGCTGAGGCGATGCTTTTCGCCGAATTCGAGCATGTGGCGTACCGCTTCTTCTCTAGTTTGTTGTCCCGAGACATTCGGCTTCGGAGCAGCCGCCGCTTCCTCAACAAGCGAGAGGATGTATTCCTCGACCGCCATGCCGTGTGAGACGGCTTGGGCGATGATCCCTGCCTCCACTTCCGGCTTGAGGTTTAAGGTAACTGTCATAGCTGGTTACTCGATACCTGCAATCTTCATCCTAAACCTACCGCGCTAAGTTCAAATTCTCCACTCGAAAGCTGTCCGTCGGCCGCGTGGCGAGCAGGAATGCTTGCCCTACACGATCGCAGGTTCTGTGCCAGCGGACCCACTTGCGATTAAACTATAAAGCTAAGCAATTCGCGCTCCCCCGCTCTCATCAGAAAGGCACTTCATGAACAGCTTTGGCAGCCGTTCCACTCTTCGTGTTGGGCAGAAGGATTACGAACTCTATCGGCTGGACGCGCTCGACAAGCAGGGCATTTCGACCAAGCACCTGCCTTACTCGCTGCGCATTTTGCTGGAGAACCTGCTGCGCACCGAAGATGGCCGCAACGTGACCAAGGAAGAAGTGCGCGCGCTTGCGGCATGGAACGGCAAGAGCAAGCCGGAGAAGGAAATCGCCTTCACGCCCAGCCGCGTGCTGTTGCAGGATTTTACCGGGGTTCCCGCCGTGGTCGATCTGGCGGCCATGCGCGATGCGATGCGCCGCCTGGGAGGCGATCCCAATAAAATCAATCCGCTGCAGCCCGCCGAGTTGGTGATTGACCATTCGGTCCAAGTAGACGAGTTTGGAACACCGCAGGCTTTCGACGCGAATGCTTTGCTCGAGTTCCAGCGTAACAAAGAGCGCTACGGTTTCCTGCGCTGGGGACAGACGGCATTCCGGAATCTCGCGATTGTGCCGCCGGATACCGGTATCGTCCATCAAGTGAATCTGGAATACCTTGCTCGCGTTGTGTTCGTGCAGGAGCGCGATGGGAAGTCGGTCGCGTATCCTGACACGCTGGTTGGCACCGATTCGCACACGACGATGATTAACGGACTTGGCGTGCTGGGCTGGGGCGTTGGCGGTATTGAAGCCGAGGCGGCAATGCTGGGGCAGCCGGTTTCTATGCTGATTCCAATGGTGGTGGGCGTGAAGTTGACGGGGCAGTTGCCGGAAGGCGCGACGGCCACCGACTTGGTGCTGATCATTACAGAGATGCTGCGCAAACACGGTGTCGTCGGCAAGTTTGTGGAATTCTACGGACCCGGACTGGGAGCGTTGTCGCTGGCCGACCGCGCGACCATTGCCAACATGGCTCCCGAATACGGCGCGACGTGCGGCATTTTCCCGATTGATGAAGAGACGCTCCGATACCTGCGGCTGACGGGCCGCTCTGCCGAGCAGGTGGCGCTGGTGGAAGCGTACTGCCGCGAGCAAGGCATGTTCCACGATGCAAACACGGCTGCGGCGGAATACTCCGAACACCTATCGCTCGACTTGGCGACGGTGGAATCCAGTCTGGCTGGACCCAAGCGCCCGCAGGATCGCGTGATTCTCTCCAAAGCTGGGGAGTCGTTTACGCAAGCGCTGCCTTCGCTGATGAAGGCGAGCAAAGGCCCGAAAGCCGCTTCCGACGGGCATCCCAGCAATGGCATTGCGGCGAATCTCCAGCACGGCAGCGTGGTGATTGCCGCGATTACCAGTTGCACGAATACTTCGAACCCGTCAGTACTAGTAGCGGCGGGTTTGCTGGCGAAGAAGGCGGTTGAAAAGGGACTTTCCACCCAGCCGTGGGTGAAGAGTTCGCTTGCCCCAGGATCGAAGGTCGTCACCGACTACCTGAACCGCGCGGGGCTGACTCCGTATCTGGAAAAGCTGAAGTTCAATCTAGTGGGTTACGGTTGTACAACTTGCATTGGTAACTCCGGGCCGTTGCCTGCGGAAGTCTCGAAGGCTATCGAGGAAAAAGAGCTGGTCGTCGCTTCCGTACTTTCGGGCAATCGAAATTTTGAAGGCCGCGTGAATCCGGAAGTTCGCGCTAACTACCTGATGTCGCCGCCGCTGGTGGTCGCTTTCGCGCTGGCTGGCCGCATTGATCTCGATCTCCGCAAAGACTCGCTAGGTGCGGGGAAAGACGGCAAGCCTGTTTACCTTGCGGATATCTGGCCGACGCAGCGGGAAGTGCAAGAAGCTGTCGCCTCCTGTATCGATTCCGCCATGTTCATCAAGAGCTATGGGGAAGTTTATTCCGGCGACGAACGTTGGCGCTCTCTCGTCATTCCAAAAGGAGAAACCTACTCCTGGGGAGCGGATTCGACCTATATCCGGCAAGCCCCTTACTTCGACGACATGACTTTGGCGCCGAAGGCGGTTGAGGAAATCCAAGACGCGCGCGTACTGGCGGTTCTCGGCGACAGCGTCACGACCGACCATATTTCTCCCGCTGGCTCGATTAAGAAAGATGGTCCCGCAGGAAAATACTTGATCGCACACGGCGTGCAATTCGGCGATTTCAACTCCTACGGTGCGCGACGCGGAAATCACGAGCTCATGGTTCGAGGCACCTTCGCGAACGTTCGCCTGCGTAACAAACTTGTCCAAACCGAAGGCGGCTACACCAGGCACATGCCGAGCGGGGAAGAGATGTCGATTTTCGATGCCTCGGAAAAATACCGTTCCGCCAACGTTCCGCTGGTGATTCTCGCAGGCAAGGAATACGGGTCAGGTTCCTCACGCGATTGGGCGGCAAAAGGGCCGAAGTTGCTCGGAGTCCGCTGCGTGATTGCAGAGAGCTACGAGCGCATCCACCGCTCGAATCTGGTTGGCATGGGAATCCTGCCGCTGCAATTCCGCGCCGGAGAAACAGCCGAGTCGCTCCACCTGACTGGCGAAGAAGTCTTTGAAATCAATGGCATTCGCGATGCCGTCGAAAACTTCATCCCCGGGCACGAAATCACCGTTCGCGCGGCGCTGAATGGCAAAAAAACAGAATTCAAGGCGCTGGTCCGCATCGATACTCCAGTCGAGGCTCAGTACTACAAGAACGGCGGAATTTTGCCCTTTGTTTTGAGGCAGTTGCTGGCCGCGTAAAACTTTGGCGGACCAATCATGCGGAGCGGAGCCCCAGCGAACCCGCGCTCGGCCCTGTATAATCAAGATTTAGTCGAATGCCTACGAAACGCAGTTTGTCCGCAGAACTAGAAGATTCCCGTCCTAAGCGCCTCATCCGTTCCACCACCGTGCTTTGCGTCCGCCGCGACGGCAAGGTTGTGATGGCCGGAGATGGGCAGGTTACGCTTGGGGAATCCGTGATTAAGCACACGGCGAAGAAGATTCGTCGCTTGTACCAGGAAAAAATCCTCGCCGGTTTTGCAGGGTCGACCGCGGATGCATTTTCGCTGTTCAGCCGCTTTGAATCAAAATTGGAACAGTACCACGGCAACTTGAGCCGCGCCGCCGTTGAGCTCGCCAAAGACTGGCGTACGGACAAGTATTTGCGTCATCTGGAGGCGCTGCTGCTGGTCTCCGATCAGACTACGACTTTTCTTTTGAGCGGACAGGGCGACGTGATCGAGCCGGATGGCGGCATTGCCGCCATCGGCAGTGGCGGCCCGTTCGCGCAAGCTGCCGCAACAGCATTGGCGGAGCATACCGAACTGGGCGCACGCGTGATCGCGGAAGAAGCCATGAAAATCGCCGGCAAGATGTGTATTTACACGAACGAGAATTTTACGATCGAAGAGTTGTGAAAGGCAGTTGTCAGCCGCCAGTAATCAGTTGCCAGTAAAACCTGGCCCTGCTCTTACTGGCAACTGGCAACTGGCGACCGATTTATGGCCCTCTATCTCCCCACTGCCGCTGACGAAGAACAGGTCATGCTCGACGAGCTGACGCCGCGCGAGATCGTGGCTGAACTCGACAAGTACGTCATCGGCCAAAAGGCCGCGAAGCGCGCCGTCGCTATCGCTTTGCGCAACCGCATGCGGCGGCAGAAGCTCACGCCGGAGCTTGCCGAAGAAATCATCCCGAAAAATATCATCATGATCGGGCCTACAGGCGTGGGAAAAACCGAGATCGCGCGACGCCTGGCCAAGCTGTCGAATTCGCCGTTTCTAAAAGTGGAAGCTTCGAAATTTACCGAAGTCGGCTACGTCGGTCGTGATGTCGAGTCCATAGTGCGCGACTTAGTGGAGCTCGCTATCGAGATGGTGCGCGAGGAAAAGCTCGAAGATATTTCCGACAAGGCCGAGCTCAATGCTGAAGAGCGGCTGCTCGACTTGCTGCTACCGCCGATTGCTCCGCGCACAGATCCGACTCCCATTGCTGTCGTTGGACAAGAGCCTGCGCCGCCGGAAGACTCTCAATCTCGAACTCGCGAAAAACTTCGCCACCAACTGCGCGAAGGCAAGCTCGACGAGAAGATGGTCGAGATTGATGTTCGCGAAAAGTCCTTCCCGGCGTTTGAAATCATCTCCAATCAGGGCGTTGAGGAGATGGACATCAATGTCAAGGACATGCTCCCGAACCTCTTCGGGCAGCGGATGAAAAAGCGCAAGGTGAAGGTCACGGAAGCGCTGGAATATCTGATTCAAGAAGAAGAGCAGCGCCTGATCGACATGGAGCAGGTCACGCGCACGGCCATCGATCGAGTCGAAAATTCTGGCATCGTATTTCTTGATGAAATTGATAAGATTGCCGGTCGCGAAAGCGGTCACGGGCCGGACGTGTCTCGCGAAGGCGTACAGCGCGACATTCTTCCCATCGTCGAAGGCACTACCGTCAACACGCGTTACGGCATGGTCCGCACCGACCATATTTTGTTCATCGCAGCGGGTGCGTTCCATGTCACCAAGCCCAGTGATCTAATTCCGGAACTGCAAGGCCGCTTCCCAATTCGCGTCGAACTCGATTCGTTGACCATGGAAGACTTTGTCCGCATTTTGACCGAGCCGAAGTCGTCGCTGGTGAAACAGTACACAGCGCTGCTCGAGACTGAAGGCGTTAAGCTCGAATTCAAGCCCGAGTCGCTGCAGGAAGTTGCTCGCTTTGCATTTAAGGTGAATGAAGACACCGAAAATATCGGCGCCCGCCGTTTGCACACAATTATGGAACGCCTGCTCGACGAAATCAGCTTTGACGCTCCCGAACGCAAAGGCGAACAGATCGTGATCGATGCAGCTTACGTCGACAAAATGCTGGCTGATATTGTGAAGAATCAAGACCTCTCCCGTTACATTCTCTAGCTTGATGTAAACCTAGGATCATGTGGGGCGGACACTCTTGTCCGCCTGGTCTTGTTTTAGCTTTTGATTCCCAATCTCCTCCAACCCGTTAATTTCTGGTAAGCTTACCGTTTTATAGTAAGGTTATGTTCCCTGGGTAGGCCTATGAAAACCATCCAACGTCCGCGCCTTTCCGTGCTAATGCAACGCGAGCAGAAGAAGTTCGTCGACGACCATCCCAAGTCAAAAGCCATGTTCGAGCGCGCCCAGAAGTCCCTTCTAGGCGGCGTCCCCATGAACTGGATGGCAAAGTGGGCAGGCACATTTCCTCCCTTTGTTCGCGAGGCGCACGGCGCAGAATTCTATGATGTGGACGGTCATCGCTACATCGATTTCTGCCTTGGCGATACGGGCGCCATGACGGGCCACTCTCCTGCGGCAACCGTGAAGGCTATTGAAGAGCAGTCACGGCGAGGCATCACGCTCATGCTGCCTTCCGAAGATTCAGTCTGGGTGGGCGAAGAATTGCAGAAGCGTTTCGGCTTGCCCTACTGGCAGTTCACGCTCACAGCCACCGATGCAAACAGGTTCTCGATTCGCCTGGCACGGCAAATTACGGGACGTCCGAAGATCCTCGTTTTCAATTGGTGCTACCACGGTTCCGTAGATGAAACATTTGTAACTCTGCAAAACGGCGTAACCGGACCCCGTCGCGGAAATATCGGGCCTCCAGTCGATCCCGCCACGACCACATGCGAG
>JAYVEP010000195.1:0-10075 GCA_043749225.1 Acidobacteriaceae bacterium | reverse complement strand
CGAAACCGCCGATCTAAGCGGTCTAACCGTAAGAAAACAAAGGCTTCGCGCAGCCGCGCTATCACAGATGTGCGCGCCCTCGCTTTGCTCTCCGACCTGCGCCTTGCCAAGGGTTCATACAGCCAATTGCTGCGCAAGCACCGCCTCACTTCACGCAAGGCTCACGAGGAACTAGGTCGGGACCTCATCGGTGGAACCCGCGGCAAGCGCGTACGTGCGAGCAAGTCGGATCGGCGGGTACGAGACGTTCTCTTTCCGACCTCCGACGGCGACGTCCTCATACGCACGCGAAATTCGCGGGATGCGACCAAGCTTTCCGAATACTTTCACGACCGCGACATGCTCCTGCGCGGCAAGCTTGGCGCTTTCGGCTTTGAAGCCAAGTGGCGGGGCGAGCACGTTGCCGGTAAAGAGCTTTTTGCTGACACGAATCGAATCCTTCAGATGGCGGACGCTGATGTATTGAAAATTGAACATCTATACGCCAGCACAAGTGGGGAGCGATGATTGGGCGCAGCGCCAAGACTGTTCTTCGGGCCTCCCGCCAGCAGGGGCGCCCGCCACGAAAAGTTTGCCCTTTCTGTTTTGAGGCCGATCACATTGGCGGACGAAATCATATCCCTCACCTCACCGTCGATGAATGCCAACTGCATCACGGTTGGCTGACTGAACAGCGTTTAGCCGCGGACGCTGAGATGGGCAAGCAACACCACCCGGCAAAGTCCGTAGAGATGGCTCTCCGTTCTCTGGCGGTTACTGGGCGCGCCATTGCTTGGGCGATTGAAAAACTCTCGGAGGGGGTGGAGTTTTGCGCCGACGCGCTGAAAACAGTGCGGCGTTAGTGAATGGAGGCAAACATGGCTGGCCAACTCGACCTCTATTTTCGTGCATATACGATTGCTCAAGATGCCGAATTCGAAGAGCGGAGACAGGGAAACATCAAGCAGCCAGATCACGCGCTGATCTTCCATTGTGTGACCAGTTCGGATGAGAGAAAAGATTTGGTGTTCGGCGCATACATATGCGCCCAACGGAAAAAAGCCGAGTTCGTCGCAAATGAAATTGGCCTGTTCTACAGAGACGGTCACCCTGGGGACAAGCGCGTGTTGGAGCGCTTTGTTAAGGGGAGCAATTTTGAACTTGGGACGTTAGATCAGTTCCGGCGTAAGGTCTTCCTCAAGTATCTGAAAGCAGGTGCACTCGTAGTCGCCTATGATGCCCCGTTTCAGATAAGCAGGTTGGCGGTCAAGTGGAACAAATCAACGAAGCACAAGCACGCCTTCTCATTCTATTTCCGGCTATTTCGCGACAAGAAGACAGGGAAGCTGCGGCCCAGCAACTTCGAACCTGGTCTTTCGATTGAGAGCCTGGACGCTACCAAGGCCTTCTATCGTCTAATCAAGTACAAATTTCATGAAGTTGATGCGGGACACGACGAAGTGCAGCAGGCTTCCGGCGCTCACGTTCTCGATTTGAAGACACTGACTGCCGTTCTTACCGGGGAAGCCTACACCTTTTCTTCGGCATCTGAGATTTTTGGGACTCCCGCGAGCAAGGCACGCAAGACCGGCACACGCGTGACTAAACCCGCAGTCGAGTCCCTGCTGAAGGATGTTACGGGTGAACTGGTATTGCTCAACCGCCTCAAACAGGAACTTGGCCTCAACTCAGTCGACCTGGAGCCTGAGCGCTGCTACTCCTCCGCCACGCTTGCGAAGGCTCATTTCTCTGATATGGGTATAGAGCCGCCACAGAAACTCGGTATCCCGAACGAGGTCAGCGGGATCGCCTCGCAGGCGTTTTTCGCAGGGCGCGCCGAATGCACAATCAGGCGGACACCCCTGCCTGTCACCTATGTCGATTTCCATGCGCAGTTCCCGGCGGTGAGCAAACTGCTCGCTTGTCGGGAAATGCTCTGCGCCACAAGCTTGGACTTCCCCAACTTCACAGCCGCAGCGCGCGAAATGGTGCAACGCACAACCCTTCATGATTGCTTCCGTCCGGAATTCTGGAGCCAACTTCGCTGGTACGCACTCGTTGAGCCGCATGAAGATGTGGTGCCTATGCGCGCGAACTTTGGCCAGCGTGAAGGTTCCGACCCAACCTTGGGGTGGAATTATCTAACTTCAAAGCAGCCCGTATGGGTGACCGGGCCGGACGTAATCGCCGCAAAACTGATCACCGGGAAGCCGATCAAGATTTTGAACGCTATAAAGGTCGTCCCACATGGAGTACAACCCAACCTGGTGGCCGTGAAACTCCACTCGCAGTTGGAGGTAGATCCTCTCCAAGACGACCTCGCCGTCAAGTTGGTTGAATTACGTTCTTCTCTGAAAAGCAAGGAGCCAAAGTTGGCAGGCGGACTCAAGGTGGCAGCCAACAGCGCCGCCTTCGGAATACTTTGCCAGATGGACGTGAAGGATTTGGATCCCCCGCTGCTCTGCGGGTCTTTTCCGGTGCGGCTCCCTATACCACGCCACCTAGTAAGGTCTGGGAGCAACCCGCTGAATTTTGTTGCCCCGTCATCGCTTCCCTCGTAACGGGCAGTTCGCACTTGTTGTGCGCGATGTTGGAATGTGCTGTACGCGACTTGGGAGGCCAAATCGCTGCGATGGACACCGACAGCGCAATGATCGTCTCGACTAAAGACGGCGGACTAATTCCTTGCCCCGGAGGCCCGCACCGCCTCAACAACCACCAAGTGCCGGGCGGAAACGCCGCTGTTCGCGCGCTGTCCTTTGCAGGTGTAGAGAGCATCCGCGCACAGTTCGAACCACTGAACCCGTGGCGCGATACGCTGAAAACGCCGTTCCTTAAACTAGAGAAAGAGAACCTCTCCTCGGATGGCGAACGCCGCCAACTGTATGCATACTGCATCTCGGCGAAACTATATTGCCTGTTCAACTTGGACGGGAACCGGCTGCTGGTTCGCAAACCTTCAGGCCATGGCCTGGGATTCTTGCAGCCACCCCACACAATTGCTGATTGGCACCGAAAAACACGGCAGAAATGGACCGAAGACTTGCCGCCTTGGATTTTTGAGGCGTGGCACTACATTCTCTCGCGAGAACTGGGTTTAGTGCATAAGCCACCATCTTGGTTGAAGCAGCCAGCGGTCATGGCCGTACCGCTGACAACGCCTCAGGTACTCGAACGGCTGGGACGGTTCAAGGACGACCTTCGTCCGTTCACGGTTGTCACCGTCCCTTTCCCCAGGAAGGAAATAGGCCAGCTTTGGACTGGATACTTCATCATGCCGAATACCGCAAAAATCAATGACCTCCACGGACGTCCGATGGTCAACATCGTGAGTGGCGAATCATTCCACATCTACGACAAGAGTTCGTCCTCCCTACCCAAGCCTTCGGGCTGGCTTTCCCTCAAGACGATGGAAGACGAAATCAATCAGATTCTGTCCAGATCCGAAAGCAAGTTTTGCACACCGAATGGCAGTACGTGCACGAGCAAAACAATCGGCCTACTAGTGCGTAGGCATGTCGTCGCAGGTGAATTTCATTACATCGGTAAAGAGGCATCCACACGTTGGGGAAGCGGGCCCGATCTGTCGATGATGGCCGAAGCGGGAGCACTGGCCCCAACGGATAAGACGTTCCGCGAGTACGAGAGAGTAGTTGACGCGAAATATTTAGACGAACTCCGGGCTGAAGCGAGACAATTTTCCACGAAGCTTCTCTGTCGCCGCTCCACCGTTGCCGAGTGTGCTATCAGAAACTTTAAGAATGGGAAGAACGTCATCAAGCCTCGTACACTCCGAAAGCTGACAAAGGCTATCCGTGGTCTGCAAAACAGAAGAACAGAAAATGCCTGACTGCCGGGTCAATGAGTCCAATGGCGATATTTCGACAGTCACCGGTGCCGAACTACGTCCCCGCGTCGCGTGCTCACCACCCGGTGCTAGAATTGGCCGGTCCGATGACAAAGGAAACGAAGAGCTGTTTGCTCGAAGGAACGCTCGAATTGTTGGGGGAGAGCGAGACTCTCTTCGTTTACGTACTTATTCCTCTGCTGTGCATCATCGGTATCTACGTCCTTGGCACAGCCTTTTACCAGTTCATTGTTGACGCGCATCCCACCGCCGCTTCGGCTGCCTCGGACCTTTTTTCCATTGATCCCGACAAGTGGTTTCCTCGGGCTTGACCAACGCTGTTGATATGAGACGGCTGAGCGGCTGAGTAGCGATGTTACGCCAGTCATCGAGCGGAGTACGATCTTCCCATGGCGAATCGGAAGAGTCTTTGTGGGACTGCACTGATCATCCTCGTTGCGTGTCTTCTTCTGCCAGCGGCATACGCGCAGAGCAAAAGGGTCAAATACCAGCTCACACAATTCGACAACTCCGGTTGTACGGCCAAAGGCCGCGTCCAAGACTGTTCAGGAACGGTGATGCAACAGATTCTTGCCGATGGAGTGGAGGCGATTCGAGTCTTAATCTCCCAACTCACCGAGACGACGAGAACGAAAAACGAAATCGCTGACTATTGGGCCGGTACTCGCTCTGGAGATATCGCCTACGTCGTGCTCACGGACCTGTTCACGGAGCCCGACGCACAGATGTCCGATATGCCCGGCGTACCCAACTGGAAGGCTATGATGAACGGCTGTCACAGGGCGGCACAAGGCTGCTGGGACGAATATCTTCGGAAGCACGGTAGGATGTCGGTAAAACGGGCATGGCTCAGTGCTTGGGACCTGCACAAAGATCAGGTCTATTGGGATGCTCAATTCCGATGCTTTCGACTCCATAGCAAATGAAAATTCCGTAACTGTTGTTAGCAGGCTGCGCACAGTGAGAACTGGCCTTCCCGGTCAGTGAGCGATAAGGCGATTTTGCAACAATATGTTGAATTTGGGAACCCTATTCGTGCCAGCGGTGCCTATTATTGTCGAGGCGAGAGAACATTGTGCAGGTTTGGCCCCGTACACGTCGAGTGATCATGGCAGTGGCGATTGTTGCTACGGCACTTTGCGCAATGGCTTGGACTTACACTGCTTACAAAGTGAGCCGTGCGAAATCGCTGCTTGCTGAGGCATCACGCGTGCGGATTGGCGACAGCGAGGCATCTGTGCTCACGCTGATCCAGCGGTATGAGGGAGTCAAATGGGAACCTTCAGGGAGAACCCGAACGACGATGAGTCCCCGAGAGAACTGGCTTGATAAGAGTGAGTACGAACATGCGCTCAGGAGTTACCCTGATTACGCCTACTCAATTCAGTTGAATCCGTGGGGGTTCCCGACCATTGCACCAGGCGATTCGATGCGGAGATTGAACGCGGCGCTCTGGTCTGCAATGGACGCCGCTCCGGCGAGTATTCGAGCCTCATTCGGACTCCGAAAGTGGGATTCGGAAGTTGAAATTGACATCCGTGATGGTCGCGTTTCGAAGGTCTTAGGCATGGTTCTGGTGGAGGGTCGCTCGCGATGGCTTAATCATGAATGGTCATTGGTCAGCGAAATGCCGCGCGAACCGATGCAATCGCGCGCATACATGACCGAGCCCATGGACATATTGATGATGACGGATCGCAGCAGAGGCCTGAAAAACACCCTTACCCCTCAGGCTTCCGAACAGGAAGCCGAAGCCGCGCACGTTTGGAATACAGCATGTCTCACATCCTTGCGAAGCTGTACGGACAGGTGCGAGCTTTCAGCAGCTGCATTCCGATACATGACAACTCACCCAGACGTGTCGCGCGCTATTTGGGAACCAACGTGCGATGGGCCCTGATGACGGATGTTAACAGGCGTGGCTGTTGAAAAAGTCCGACCCCAGAAATTCGCGAAAATGAAATCGCGTCAGGATGCCCTACAAACGATCTCCTCGGGTCGCCTAGACATTTTCTATCCCCCAAATTCTGTTTCATTGAGGCCGAAAGGGACTTTTTCAACAGCCACAGGCGATTTCACTCAGAACCGAATCGCTGGTGAAATGGCGCTTTGCGTCAATCATCTGTGGAGGCGCACAGCCGCCAGTGGGATTGATACGCATCCGCGATCTGCTGCGACAAGGCATTTACATCCACACTGTCGGGAAGGTCACTGTTCTCAAGCAATTGTTGGCACTCATGGGCTAGGTCATCGCCGAGATCGAACACTTGGTCCTGCGTGTACTTTCCGGTCCGGATGGCAACCAACAGTTCTTTCTCAGGACGTGGCAGCGTCACTTTGTGCTCGCGGAGCAGTTCACGACACTCGCCCAACAACCGAATGTAGTGCATAGCGAACTTCACATCAAAGCCGTACCGTTCGATTAAATCTGGACGCTGCCCGTGCCTCCCCATTCCGCGTTCTCCGGTCATACGCATTCGTTGAGAAGCCGCAAATCCGAGGTATTGCATAGCAGCTCTTTTTGAAATCAGATGTTCCCGATGGGAACCAATGAATCTCTCCCAGGTATCGGACGACGAGAGGGCATTCTCCGCAAAAAGATAGTGCAGAATGGCCGGATTACCCTTGCGAATTAGTTCTCCCCACCTGTGCAGCGAGTATGTGGTTACGTCTACATCGTCTGCCGTGTTCTTTTCTGTGGCCGAACCGGAAGACCATACATAGTGCTCAAGAGGCAAGACGCCCAAAATCCGCTCTGGTGGCTCGATGTAGCAGCCATAGATGTCCAAGTCGTCGTACCCACTTACTTTCGCTCCATGCAACTGTGATCCGCCGACAAACAGATGAATCAGCGATGTTGCTTTCAACGGAAAGCCAGCGTCAAGTACGTGCTTCACCAAATCGTGTCGCTCTGAGTTCATATCCATCGGGATCAGAATACCTTTGTTCGCTGGATCGTGGGACAATGAGTCTGGTCCCCCACGTGATTGCACCTCTGCTGCCGGGTCGAAGGGCGAGAAACAACACGTGACGGGTCTAAGATGGGAGGAACCCGAGCGCAGCCCTCCCATACCAACCGACGAAGGCCATAGCCCTCAGAACCCCGAACCCCTCAATGAGCGAAATGGCGATTTCACCAACTCCCTACAAAGGCTTGGATTCATTTCCGATATGACCTACCATGTGATGCGATGGACACTGCGTTGCAATCTGAACACGAACAAGGGATGGTGAAAGCGTTTGTGGAGCGTGGTCGCCGAGAGCGATTCTCGACCCTCCTAGCCAGTCCTAAGAACCGCAAGAAGTTCACACGAGAGCTGGCGGATTTCCACTGGTTTGACCCAAGATTTGCAACAGCAGTCCCGTGGAAGGTTGATCCGAGCATCAAGCTTTGGGATCGGCACGTTCAGGGAGTCGAGAATCTCTGCCGCCTGCTCAGGTCTAAGGGCGCGGGGCAAACCTGTTGGGCCATTTCCGAGGATACCGACTTGGATGCGAAAGAATTGGACTTGGAGTCTGCGCTCGAAAAGATCACAGGCATGGGCATGGGAACCATCCTGTCATGCATTCCGGGGAAGTTGGCCTATTTCGAGGGCGAAGACCAGCGGCTATTACTCATGCGGTAAATGGGCACACACTATATTTCAAGATATTCAAGAGGCGATTTCACTCAGAACCGGATTGTGAGTGACGTAGCGATGTCACCAATTGACCCGAGGCGGATAGAATCTAGGCCGTGAACAATCCTGCCACCAATCTTACTTTCCGTTACTCGCAGAGCGACCAGGTTCGAGCGATGCGTTCTCACTATGCTGACCATATGCGCCTTTGGCTCGACATTTGCGCCGTTGTCGTCGTTGGGAGCGTAGGAATTTGGCTTTTGCCGTCTCTTAGCGGCAAAGTGTTTGTCGGCGTTTCCATCTCCTTCGCCCTAGTTCTGTTTGCCATCTTCGTCGTCATCCCACCGTTGGCGTTCCGCCGAGAGCCGAGGTTCCGCGACCAGTATTCGCTCACATTCTCACAGGACGGCATCCACTTCCAAACGGCGCACATCGACTCCAATCTCGCATGGAACCTATACTCGCGAGTGCTGGTCGATGCCCACTCGTACCTGCTGTACTACGGCGCGCGAACGTTTACCCTGATTCCGAAGCGTGTCTTTCAGAACACCGAGCAGCAGGCAGCCTTCGACCAGCTACTGACCCAGCACATTCCAGTAATTGTCAGAAAGAAATGATTCTGCTTCGCGGGTTCGGCCTCATTGCCATTGTTGACGCAGTCAAGTGCGCTTGCGAGTCTTTGGGTCCGGCTTCTTGCGAATTACGGTCCAGTATTCTTCTCGAACGTCCTCATCTATTTCGGTCGGAACGTTTGTAGCATAAAGCGCATCAGCACCGTCCTTGCGGGGTCCAGAAATCCACCAGTGCTCACCTGTGGCGACATCGAAATAGTTAGCCTTGAAACCGGAGCCCTTGAGACTCTGAAAAACCTTGCCGCCGTAATGCAGGGTGCTACCCGTCTTCGAGTAGGTGACGCGCCCGACCCTTGCGGGTCCGACCAGACCATCTCCTTTGTATTCGATATACATGACGCGAGTGCGCTTCGCCATTACGCTATTTTAAGCGAGTAAGCGGGAGTAGCGGCCACAATGATGAGTGAAATCCCGACGTTACGCCAATCGCCGCTCGGGTGGGATAATGCTGTCGCATGTCCGACATCCTCATCACAGGCGATGGAAAGTTCCCGATGGACGTGCAAGTTCCCATCGTCTCAGCTGAGACCACGAACGATGGCAGAACCGTCATAGCCGCGCACGGAGAATATCGCGGCCGCTCGGTAGGCGTCGAACTTTCAGTTCGAGGGCAAATGAAGCCTGGAATTGTTGGCGACCATATCGATAAGACAGCTTTTTACGGGAGTGGCGTGCTCGTTCGCGGCATGGGTGACCTTACCCGGCGCTTCGCGGATGTTTTTTCCGAGGTCTACATCCTTCCGGTCGGTAGTGCAGAACCGCTTGAGCAGCTTGACCTGACAAGCTTCGCGTTAGATGGAGATCCGGTACTGATCGAAACCGAGCACTTGAATTTCAAGGTTTTCCATGACGATGAAGACAAGCTTGGGCTTTACTTCGAGATGTTCCTTCACATCGACATCCCCTCGGGCTATGTACGATTTGACGAAAAGGATGAAGAATATCGAGGTAACGTAGTGAGGTCGTTCGCTGCCCTAAGGCGAACTCCTGCATAGCTGGCGAAATCAGGACAAGGAAACGTATGCACGTTCCACGAAATCGTACTGCGGATAGTCCGCTGCGATTGTTTTCATCTTCTCCCGCACCACACTACCGCGCACCCAAGCTCCAACTTGAGCGAACGACTCGGGACATGCCTCCCAGTAAGCGGTTGGGCCGCAATTTGGATTTGCGAAGTCAGTGTCCGCTATAAACGCCGCAAGGTTCAGTCGTGAATTTTCCTTCTCCATCGTCACCCAAATTTTGAGATAAGGTGACAAATCACCGACCGCGTCACCCATTCCACACAGCCAACCTTCGATTTCCCAGCCATAATATTCGCGTGGCTGCCCCTCAAGGAGGCACCTCCAGAGCGCATCAAAGAATTGTTCGACCGCGCGTTGCTCTGCCTCCGGCCAATACCGCCATTCACCATGACGTAGTTTATTGAAGACCACTTCCGGGTCCACGAATTCGTCTCCGTGAGCGACTTCTAGTTCAAAAATCCGTGGGAGAAAGTGTCTGAAATCCGTTTCGTTGCCCCATACGAACAAGGCATCAGTGGCGTACTGCGCCAAGTCATCGGTCTTTAGCTTGTGAAGGGACGCCCTGTGAATACGCCTCTCATCTTCGGGACTGTGGCAGCATGAGCAAGCGTTTGTATCGTCGCGAAGCGGGTAAGATGCAAATGTCGCGTACAGGTTTTCTATGGCTGCATGGAGTTCGCTGGTTTCTTCCACACACTAATTCTACCCGCGTCTGAAGCTGGCGTTAAGTTGAGCGAAGTTGAAACGGAAAGATCAATGAGTGCCGCACCCTGTGCCCGTCAAAATCTTTGTTTTGAACTTTCACTTTCACGAGCAGGCATCGCACTCTGAACCCCCTTTCTCTTTGAGCAGGCGGGGGCGTGGACTTGGAGTGGAGTCACGTTGAATTAAACTTCACTCAGCTCAGCGTTCACGTTCTTCTACTTTTACTCAACTCAACTTTCGCGCGCG
>JAYVEP010000194.1:0-27348 GCA_043749225.1 Acidobacteriaceae bacterium | reverse complement strand
TTCCCCGGAACGGTGCGAGATCACTGAGGTGTAGCCATTGCGGCGGGCGAGCGCAATCGCGTCCAGGGTTTCACTGACCGTGCCGATTTGATTCACTTTGATCAGGATGGAATTTGCGACGTGGCGGTCGATGCCTTCCTGCAATCGTTCTGTATTGGTGACAAAAAGATCGTCGCCGACCAATTGAATCTTGTCGCCCAATTCTTCCGTCATCATCTTCCAGCCGTCCCAGTCGTCTTCAGCCAGTCCGTCTTCAATGGAAACGATGGGATAATCCGCCACCCACTTGGCCCAGAAACGGACCATTTCTTCGGAGGACTTCACGCTCTTGTCGCTCTTCTTGAAAACATACTTCCCGTCTTTGAAGAACTCACTACTGGCGGGGTCGAGGGCGATGGCAATATCTTTTCCGGGGCGATAACCCGCAACTTGGATGGCTTCCAGAATCACTTCAATGGCTTCGGTGTTGGATTTTACCGACGGCGCGAAGCCACCTTCGTCGCCCACCGCGGTGTTGTAGCCGCGCTTCTTCAAAACGCCTTTCAGGGTATGGAACACTTCGACGCCCCAGCGCAAAGCTTCGGAAAAAGATTCGGCGCCGACGGGCATACACATGAATTCCTGGAAGTCGACGTTGTTGTCAGCGTGCGCGCCGCCGTTGAGGATGTTCATCATTGGAACAGGAAGAACATGAGCGTTGACGCCGCCCAAATAGCGATAGAGAGGCATCTTGAAGCTGTCCGCCGAAGCGCGGGCGGCCGCAATGGAGACCGCCAGAATCGCGTTCGCGCCTAAACGCGCCTTGTTGGGGGTGCCATCGAGTTCGATCATGCGCTGATCGAGGCCGCGTTGATCGGAGGCGTCGTATCCGGCAACGGCCTCGGCAATCTCACCGTTGACGTTCTCCACGGCTTGCAGAACACCTTTGCCCAGGAAGCGTTTAGCATCGCCGTCGCGAAGTTCGACAGCTTCATGTTCGCCGGTGGAGGCGCCGCTGGGAACGATGGCGCGAGCGCGAGTGCCATCGGCGAGTGAAACTTCTGCTTCCACGGTGGGATTGCCGCGGGAATCGAGTACTTCACGTGCGCGAATTTCTACCAGATCCATGATGGAGTCCTTTTTGATTCTTGCGGGCGGTGCATCGTAAGCGCGGCCGGTTTTTGGATCCACTGCAAGGCGGCGCCCTGTTAACGAACCGATATCGACAAAGTCTTGTGGCATAGATATAAGAGGTGAACTCAGAATTATATCGGAAGGTGGGGCGGCAATCGGCAATCGGGGGCTATCTAATCTTGGCTGTCTAGTCTTGGCTATCTCAAGGATCGGCTGCTTGCCCTCGTACCTCGCGTGGTTCCCCCGCATCCCGCTTCTATTGTTCGCAATCTGCGGCTCGTCTAGAGTCAAAGTTACGATCAAATTGCAGGAGGATGTCATGAAAAGATTAGCAGTTGCGTGCGTTGGTTTCGTGTTGACTCTGGCTGCTGCTGCGGAGACGAATTTGTCTTTGCCCGCAGGCACCGCAGTACGAATCAAGTTGGAGAACACTCTAGCGACTTTCAGCAGTAAGCAAGGCGACACATTTTCCGGTCGTGTAACCGAAGCCGTCGCTCTGGCCGGCAAGACGGTGATTCCGGTTGGAGCTACCGTGCAAGGCACCGTAGGCCGGGTCTCGGAGCCACGGCGTGTGCAAGGACGTCCCTCGATTGCGCTCTACCCGCATACGGTTATTTTGCCGGATGGTAGTCGCTATAGCCTGAACGCCACGGTTGTGGATACAAGTTTACGGAATGGAACAGACGTAAATGAGGAAGGCACATTCAAGGGTCAAGCTCGGGATCGCGGCGACAATGTAGAGTTGGCGGCGGGTGCTGCTGGCGGCGGAGTGATAGGCGCGCTGGCGGGCGGTGGCAAGGGCTTCCTGGTTGGTGCGGCGATTGGCGCCGGCGCGACCACGATTCACTGGCTCACTAAGCATCATTCAGCGGTCTTGCCCGCGGGCACGGAATTGGTAATGGAATTGAGCCGTCCGATGGTGATGAGTTCTGCGGCTGCGGGGGAGTAGTAGCTTTAGCTGAAGCGAAACCGGAGCCTTGGCTCCGGTTTTTTCTTGCGTTCTATTGGCTTCGTCCGGTCGACGCGTGGCTCAGCGGTCAAGGCTCACAGCTGTTTACGACGGGAACGACACGCCTGACAGCAACTCCGCTTCGCTGACGAGTTGCAGTTCGATCCAGCCTTCGACCGGGAGTGCATCTACAGGAAGGCGGTCATGCCAAAGGCTGACACGGACGCGCAAATGATCGGCCGTGGGGCCAATACTCGTCATCGGCGCGCACAGCCACTCCAGCGGCAAACGGAATTCGAAAACTTTCTTCAGGGCAAGCTGGACGGGAGATTTGTCACTATGACCGGCATCCACAATCTGCGTGCCGCTTTGCGGGTTGGTTACAGTCCAACCCCGCAGGGTTTTCTCTTCCATAGGTGCATCAACACGCAACTCGCGATGAGTGGTTAGATTTCCTGGAGTCCGTGATTCCACATTTACAACAAGGTCGCAACTCATATCGGGCACGCCGCCGATAAAGTCGAGGCGTCCGTACAGAAACTGTTCATCGACCCCGGCATAGACGGCATCCAGCAGGAATCGCTTGCCGTGCATGGCGCCGGCTCGCTGGTCGGCGGTATACATGGCGGCACCCATCCACTCGAAATAGCGTGTAATTTCGCCATCGATTTTCGGATGTATGTAGCTGGTCTGCTGAATGAAGGCAGGGCGGCTCGGAGTGGCGGTAATGGGCTGCACCAGATAATCGGGCGGCGTCGCACCGAGCGCGTGGTAGACATTGGCCAAATGCTTGCGGTATAGCTCGTCGAAATCGCGATCGTTGGCCGAGTGGTGTTCCGGACCGTACCACCAGTTCCAGTCGCTGCCTTCGGCGATCAAGATTTCTTCATAAGAAAGTTGCCGCTGCTCTTCCGTCGCTTGCGGTGCGTTCTCCTCGTAGAACTCACGGGCTGCGTGCAAATAATCCCAGGCGCGATTATCTTCCGGAGCGCCGATCCAAACATTGAAGTTGGCGCTAATCCAGGAGCCCGGCACTATACCGCCGAGCGAACTGAAATTTTTATGCCGCGCTATCGCTTCCGAAACCGTAACTGCCTCTAAGCCGCCGCTATTCTGGAGGGCGTCATAGAAGCGGCGTAAGAATTCTCGCCCTGAGCCTGGGTAATATTCCCAGGCATTTTCGCCGTCGAGAATGATCGGGACCACGGCGTCTCTACCTTGATCCAGCACCGGCTGGGCGGCATTGCGGATGTTGTTCAACAGATGCTGAGCGGCCTCATTCGGCGCCATTCCCGAGTACACAAAGCCGATCAGGTCGGACATGGTGTGGTCGCGGAAGAGCATGTTCATCCGCGTATCCTGCTTCTCGTATTGGTACAGGGTATAGAGGCGCT
Organism: Acidobacteriaceae bacterium; assembly: GCA_043749225.1. Lineage (GTDB taxonomy): Bacteria > Acidobacteriota > Terriglobia > Terriglobales > Acidobacteriaceae > JANXUC01. The sequence goes on along the minus strand of JAYVEP010000194.1, from coordinate 23,892 downwards.
CTGGCCCACCTCCAGTGAGGCGACCCCCGCCGTCGCGCACGAAATTAAAATCCAGGCTGCGAGACAGCACTCCCTCGTCGGTAGCCATCCAATTCACACCGAGAGTATGCGCGATGGAAATCGTTTCCTCGGAGACACTGCCTTCGGAGGGCCACATACCTTGCGGACGAATACCGAAAACATCCTGGTGTAAATCCAGGCCGCGCTTGATTTGTTCGCGTGCGTCTTCAGGGCGGCGGAACTGGCGGGTGGGCAAGGTCAGCCCTGGGGTAGAAACGCCTCCCTGATTTGTGTCGCAGATAAGCGGCAAAATAGGGTGATAGAACGGAGAAGTTGAAATCTCGATCCCGCCTCGGGCCGCGGCATCGGCGTGCGCAGGCAACACCTTTGCCAGGAGTTCCCTCTCGCGTCGAATGACAAATTTCTGGTCCTCGATAGAAAAGTTGCGTTCTTTGTGAATCAGCTCGGCAATCTCCTTCTCTTCCAGGAAAAACTCGTCAAACCAGGCGATCTGCGAAAGTACCTGCAGGTCGGTAAAATCCTGCGTTCCGAAAGAAAGGTCCGCATTCTCCGGCGACCCTCCGCTGGAACGCACACGCTCCCAAAGTTCGCGATAGCGCGGATAGCGGCCAATGACATGAACCGGATTCGCCTGAAACAGGTACTGCAGCGCAAACCGGCGATCTTCGGTAGTCAGGTCCTTGGCAGGCTTCGACGCCACTTCAAAAAACGGGTCGCTGGCGGTCCCCGCTACATAGTCCTGAATTTGCGCAATCAGCGAAGGGACCAGATTGAACGTCTGATGCACGTTGGGAAACTCGTCCAGCAGCTTGACCATCCCGTAGTAGTCCTTCAGAGCGTGCAGACGCACCCAGGGTAGCCGGTAGGAACCCGTGACAAGGTCTTTGTAATACGGTTGGTGCTGGTGCCAGAGAACAACTACGCGCAGGGCGGGCATTCCGCGAGACTACCCCTTCCGAAGATAAATGATTAGGAGTCTACCATGCGCGAGAGGCGCAGTATCCGCTACACTGGTGGCTTCCAAGTTACTTCGACGATCTGACAATTTCAATGACCCAACAAAAAGAGCAAGCCTTGCGTGTTCTGTCGGCCCGACACGATGTGTCTCTGCTGAATGCGGATGACCTGTTTCTGTTCAATGAAGGCACCCACAACCGCATCTACGAAAAACTGGGGGCACACCCATCGACGGTGAACGGCGCATCCGGCACCTTTTTTGGCGTGTGGGCACCGAGTGCTCGCAGCGTTTCTGTCGTCGGTGACTTCAACGGATGGAATCCGGCATCGCACCCTATGCACGGCCGCGGACACTCCGGCGTGTGGGAGTGCTTTATTCCTGGAGTTGGCAAGGGAGCCATCTACAAATACCACATTGTCACCCAAGTTCCCGGGCGAACTTTCGATAAGGCCGATCCCTTTGGATACCGCTGCGAAAAACCACCTCGCACGGCTTCGCAGGTCTGGGAGCTCGACTACCAATGGAGTGACGACGCCTGGATGAAAGGCCGCAAACCGAAAAATTCTCTGCAAGCCGCCATGTCGATTTACGAGATGCACCTGGGTTCGTGGATGCGCGTACCGGAAGAGCATGGGCGGTCGCTCAGCTATCGCGAAATAGCGCCCCGGCTGGCCGACTACCTCCAGCGCATGAATTTTACCCACGTGCAGCTGCTTCCAATCATGGAGCATCCGTTCTATGGATCGTGGGGGTACCAGACGACGGGCTACTTTGCTCCCACGTCGCGCTACGGCACGCCACAGGACTTCATGTACCTGGTGGACTTCCTGCATCAGCGTGGAATCGGAGTGATTCTCGATTGGGTACCGTCCCACTTCCCAACCGACGGGCACGGGCTGGCTTTCTTCGATGGCACACATCTGTTCGAGCATGCGGATTCGCGGCAGGGATTCCATCCTGATTGGAAGACGAATATTTTTAACTACGACCGCAGCGAAGTCCGCAGTTTTCTGTTGAGCAGCGCGATTTTCTGGCTGGACAAGTATCACGCCGACGGTCTGCGCGTAGATGCGGTGGCTTCGATGCTGTATTTGGACTATTCGCGCAAGGAAGGCGAATGGATTCCGAATAAGTTTGGTGGGCGCGAAAATCTAGGAGCGATCTCCTTCTTGCGCCGCATGAACGAGGACATTTACCGGAATTTTCCCGATGTGCAGACAATTGCCGAAGAATCTACGTCGTGGCCGATGGTCTCGCGCCCCGTACACCTCGGCGGCCTCGGCTTCGGCATGAAGTGGGATATGGGCTGGATGCACGATACGCTGGAATACTTCGAGCACGACCCTATCCACCGCAAATTCCACCACAATCTGCTCACGTTTCGCATGATCTACGCGTACCACGAGAACTTCGTGTTGCCCCTTTCGCACGATGAAGTTGTGCACATGAAAGGCTCGCTGATTCGGAAGATGCCGGGCGATGAGTGGCAGAAGTTTGGCAATCTTCGCCTTCTTTATGGCTACATGTACGCGCAGTCTGGCAAGAAGATGCTATTCATGGGGGATGAATTCGCCCAGGTACGCGAGTGGGCGCATGATGGCAGCCTGGACTGGCACCTGCTCGCAGAGCCGCTGCACGAAGGGATGAGACGCTGGGTTGAAGCCATCAACCGGCTTTATCGCGAAGAGCCGGCAATGCATGAACTGGAATGCGATCCAGCCGGCTTTGAGTGGATCGACTGCAACGATGCGCCAGCCAGCGTGGTATCACTCATGCGCAAGAGCAAGAATCCGAAAGATACGGTGGTGGTGGTTTGCAATTTCACGCCGATTCCGCGCATGGACTACAGGGTTGGAGTTCCGCATGGCGGCTTCTGGCGAGAAGTACTGAATAGCGACGCCAAGGAATACGGAGGGAGTGGGAGCGGGAACTGCGGAGGGCGCGAGGCGGAAGAGGTGCCGGCCCACGGAAAACCGTTCTCGCTGCAACTGATGCTGCCGCCGTTAGGTGCTCTTTTCCTGAAAGTAGAAGGCGGAGCTTAGGAATGACTCACTAGGCGGCCAAACCTTGCACGGACAATACCGCTTTGAGCTTAGCGAGAACCTGCTCTAAATCCGCGCCCTTCGTAACCGTTGCGTCTATGAAGTTGCGTGCCTCTTCGAGGACGGTCTGCAGGCTTGAAATGAGGATCACCGGAGTCGCAGGGGAGACCTGTTTGATCTTAGCCGCGACCTCGCCGCCGCAGCCGCCGATTTTTTGGCAATCGTCGACTAGCACGGCGTCAATCCGTGAGCTGCGAAACCTGGCTAAGGCTTGGCCACTATTCTTGGCCAGCAGTATGTGGTATCCAGACCCATCTAGAAGCGCCGCGTAAGCGCTCGACAGACCGGAATCGTTTTCTACACAAAGTAAGGTTGGGAAATTCATTGGGGGAGTAACCGCCTAACGCCAAATTTTTACCGAACCAGCTAAAACAATCCGCTGGCTCTTAACGAATTAGATGCATTCGTGGCTCCACACCGTTGCCCTATTGTTTTCAACATTTTAGCGCAGATTTTCCGAAGGTCTTTCAAGCAGCCTGATTACATCTTCCATAGCCATGACAGGTCTTACACAGTGGCGAAAGCCTGCGCTGGGTCAGGAATCGTCAACGGGACCACGCGCCGCTGGCACTCCGCTCCCTCGTGCTAGACTCGCAAGTTAGACAAGACTGCCGATGCGTATTCTTACCCGCTACATCCTGCGTGAGGTTCTAGCCAGCGCTGTCATCGGAATATCGGTCTTTACGTTCGTCCTCTTCACCCGCGATCTGGGCCGCATCCTGGAACTGGTGGTCCGGAACAGCGCTCCGCTATCCAGCGCGTTGCAAGTCCTGCTCTACACGCTTCCCGTAGCTTTCGCTTATACGATTCCCATGGGCGTACTGGTGGGAATTTTGATTGGCCTCAGCCGGCTTGCCGCGGACAGTGAAATTACTGCGATGCGAGCGACTGGGATGGGCATCTGGAACTTTGTTCGCATTTTGTCGCTGTTTGTGGCAGGCGCGTGGGCCCTGGCGCTGCTGAACAGCCTTTGGCTGGCACCCGCAGCGCAGTCCAATCTGACGGCACTGCAGGACCGCCTGAAGACGTCGCAGGCGTCGTTTGAAGTGCAACCACGCGTTTTCTACGAAGGTTTTCCTAAAGCTGTGCTCTACGTGCAGGATGTGGTGAGTGCGCAACGCACCGCAGTCTGGAAAGGTGTGTTTCTCGCGGACCTTAGCAACCCGTCTTCGCCGCGCGTCACGCTGGCGCGGGAAGGGCTTTTGATAAGCGAGAGTCCAACGTCGCTCCGTCTGCACCTGACTAGCGGATCGACTCACGAAATCAATCCAAAATCGGTGGAGGATTACCAGATTTCGACGTTCCAGGAAACCGATATCCCCATTGAGTTGCCTTCCGCCGATACGGGAGCAACTAAGGGGCAAGCTCCTCTTGGAGCCACGCCAACAAAGGCGCTTTGGCGGCAAAGTAAGACAACCACCGCCACAAACTCACGCACCAGCGGTATCGAGTTTCACCGCCGCCTCGCCTTGCCTAGCGCCTGCCTGGTGCTGGCGCTGGTAGGGATTCCGCTGGGGCTTTCTGCCAAAAAAGGCGGCAAATCGAGCGGCTTCGTCCTCACCATTGTTCTGGTATTTGTCTATTACTCGCTTTCGCTCATTGGAGTTTCTTTGGCCAAAGAGGGGAAGCTCCCGGTTGCGTTGGGAACCTGGCTGGCTGACATTTTATTCCTCGTGGGTGGACTCTTTCTGCTCTATCGAATCGAACGCCGACCCATCGAAGTTGGATCTTTGCGCAGGTTCTGGACGACCGTCAAGGAACGGCTGCGACGGTCCGTCCCAATAAGAGAACGAAAAGGCCGCGAGGTAACCGGCAAAGTCTACCGAGTCATGCAGAGGCCGCGTTTTTTTGGTCTTAATTTTCCCATGTTGCTGGACGATTACGTGCTGAAGGATTTCTTCCTTTACCTGGGCATGATTGTCTCCAGCTTTGTTGTGTTGCTGCTGGTATTCACGCTCTTTGAGTTGCTGGGCGATATTCTGCGCAACCACATTCCGACGCTGGTTGTGGGTGCGTATCTCCTTAACGTCATACCGTACTTCCTCTACAACACGCTGTATATGTGCATGCTGCTGGCGGTTTTGGTTACATTCAGCATTTTGCAGCGAAACAGCGAAATTGTTGCTATGAAGGCGACGGGCATCAGCATTTATCGCATCGTAGTCCCCGTTTTGGTGATGGCTGGAATTCTAGCGGGTGGATTGTTTTTCTTCGATCAATTTTACCTCCCGCACGCCAACAAGCGGCAGGACGCGCTGCGCAATCAAATAAAAGGCAAGCCTGCGCAGACGTACCTTCGGCCCGACCGACAATGGATCTTTGGGCAAAACTCTAATATTTACTACTACCAGTTTTTTGACTCGGATCGCAACCAGTTTGCCGGTGTTGCCGCGTTCCAATTCGATCCGAAGACTTTTGAAGTGACACGGCGAATCTACGCTACGCGCTCTCACTGGGAACCCGATTTGAAGCGCTGGATTTTTGAGCAGGGCTGGGATCGCTCTCTCAATGGATCCGCGATCGCAAATTTCCAGGAGTTTGAGGTGGCAACCTTTCCCCAGTTCAGCGAGCCTCCTGAATATTTCAAAAAAGAGGTAAAGCAGTCTTCCGAAATGAGCTATGTCGAGCTGGAACGCTACATCCACGACCTGCAGCAAAGCGGATTTGACGTGGTTCATCTCCGGGTCCAGTTGCAGAAGAAGCTTGCGTTCCCGCTGGTCACATTGGTGATGGCGATGCTCGCGGTGCCTTTTGCGCTCAATGCGGGACGGCGCGGCAACCTGGCGGCAGCGGCCTCCGCGGTAGGCATCGCGGTAGTCTATCTGGTAGTTGCAGGACTTTTTGAAGCACTGGGAAATCTTGGTCAGTTGCCGGCACCGCTGGCGGCGTGGTCTCCCGACATTATCTTTGCTTTGGTCGGCGGATATTTGCTGCTGAAAGTTCCCACGTAGCGGCGTTTATGTGGAGCTCGGACTGCTAAAATTGCATCTGAGTGATGATGCTGCCCAAGAGTCTGCGCCCGCTTCTGCCCTACTTCAAGAAATACCAAGGCAGCTTCCTGCTGGGCGGGATTTGCGTTCTTTTGAATAACGGGATCTGGATTCTGTTTGCTCAGGTCATTCGCCAAGCCATTGACGACCTTAACCGTCACGGTGTCTCGCAAGATAAGCTGGAAAAATACGCTCTGGAGATTCTCGCGATAGCTATTGGCAAAGGCATTTTCCAGTTCCTGACGCGCTGGATTGTTATCGGCATCTCCCGGAATGTGGAGTTCGACATGCGGAACGATCTTTTCCGCCATCTTGAGACTCTTTCCCATTCCTACTATCAGAAAACGCGCACAGGCGACATCATGGCGCGTTGCACGAACGACCTGAATGCAGTCCGTATGCTGGTGGGACCGGCCATCATGTACACGGCCAATACAGTTGTGTTTACAACCGGCGCTCTCATCTTCATGATGGGAATCAGCCACAAGCTGACCTTGTACGCGTTCCTTCCGCTACCTATTGTCAGTATCACGATTCAGTATTTTGGACGAAGAATTCACGAGCGCTTCGAAAGAATTCAAGCGATGTTTTCGGAGATTTCCGCCCGAGCGCAGGAAAATTTTTCTGGCGCGCGCGTGATTCGCGCCTACGCGCAGGAAGAAGCCGAGATCAAGCTTTTCGAAACTGCTAACAAGGAATACATTGCACGCAGCTTGAAGCTGGTGCGGCTGATGGGAATGCTCTGGCCCACGCTTGAAACAATGCTAGGTTTAGCTGTCGTCATGGTGTTGTGGCTGGGAGGGCGCGAAGTCCTAGCGGGAAAGATCAGCGTGGGCGATTTCGTAGCTTTCAACACTTACATGGTCCAACTCACGTGGCCGATCATCGCACTTGGATGGGTCATCAACATCTTCCAGCGCGGCACCGCTTCGATGGGGCGCATCAACGAAATCTTCGAAATAAAACCTGAGATTCAAGATGATCCCGCGGTGTTCTCGAAAGACCTGGTCGAGATTCGTGGCGACATCGAATTCAGGAATCTGAGCTTTTCATACGACAGCCTGGGCGCGCAGAGCGATGTATTACACAACATCAATCTTCGTATTCTCGCTGGCACCAGTCTTGCGATTGTTGGCCCCACCGGATCCGGCAAGACCACGTTAGTTAGCCTGATCCCGCGTATTTACGACGCGCCTGACGGCACGGTACTGATTGACGGACGGCCTATCCGAGAGTTTCCGTTGGAGGCATTGCGGAATAGCATCGGGTTCGTGCCGCAAGAGACTTTTCTGTTTAGCGATACGATCCGGGAAAACATCGCCTTCGGAAAGGCGGAGGCAACCGATGCGGAGATCCAGGCGGCCGCTGACGGCGCCAGCATCTCGGGAGACGTGGAAGGATTCCCGGAACAGTACAAGACGCTGGTGGGAGAACGTGGGATCACACTGTCCGGCGGACAAAAGCAACGCACAGCCATTGCCCGGGCGATCTTACGCGATCCTAAGGTTTTGATTCTGGATGATGCGCTAGCCAGCGTCGACACGCATACCGAAGATAAAATCCTTAGCCATTTGCGCGAAGTCATGAAAGACCGCACCACAATCTTCATCTCCCACAGAGTGTCGACCGTAAGAAACGCAGATCGAATTGCTGTGCTGCACGCGGGAAGAATTGTGGAACTGGGCACCCATGAAGAACTTCTTTCGCGCGATGGCTACTATACTGAACTCTACAATAAACAGTTGCTGGAAGAAGAGCTAGCCGAAGTTTAGAACGACTGTAACTCCCTGCTGCAAGTCACTACGCCGAAAGCCGCGCGCTCAATATGGATCGTGTAGTCCGCCCTGAGATGATTGATACCGGCGAGGGCTCGCCCGCGGAGATCGCCGCGTCCCTACGGGATATGCAGTTCTTGAATCGCGTGTTTGGTGGCGAGGCTACCACGCTCCGCATGATTCGAAAGGTTGCCGGACGATCGGCGCAAAGCGACTTGTCATTGCTGGAGATCGGCGCGGGCTTCGGCAGGGTCCCGCTAGCGGCGCGTGAAGCTCTGGCCCCGTCGGGCATTCGCCTCAAAGTCACACTTCTGGATCGAGTTCACCTCCACCTCAACCACGAAGAACGATGCGTTGTGGGCGATGCACTGGCCCTGCCTTTTCGCGATGCCAGCTTCGATGTTGTCTCGTGTTGTCTGTTTGCACACCATCTGGAACCTCACGCGGTTCTTGAATATGCGAACGAAGCTTTGCGTGTGGCTAAAATAGCTCTACTCATCAATGACTTGGTCAGGCATCCCCTGCACTTCGCCCTGGCTTGCGCGGCTCGCCCGATGTACCGAAGCCGCCTCACGCGTCACGATGCCCCGGTATCCGTGCGTCGCGCCTACACGCGGATCGAGATGCAAGAGATTCTCGCGGGCAGCAACGCGGCACAGGTGGAAGTAGAACAGCACTATCTTTACCGGATGGGGGCAATCGCTTGGAAGTACTAAAGCCCGAGGCCGAGAGTTGTGATCTGTTGGTGATTGGCGGTGGGCCCGCAGGCGCTTCCGCAGCGATTACTGCGGCGCGCGCAGGCGTCCATATAGTACTCGTCGAAAAAGGCACCTATCCGCGACATAAGGTGTGTGGTGAATTTGTTTCCGGTGAGTCAGTGCAACTGTTGAACTCACTGCTCGCCAATGCATTGGAGACGCGGTCGCTATTGAGTCGCTTACCGCGAATCAACGGAGTGCGGCTCTTTCTTGATGGACGAACTGTCAATGTCCCGGTCGATCCACCTGCCGTCAGTCTGGCAAGATTCGACATGGACGCGGCGCTGTGGCAGGCTGCGGCCTCATCTGGCGTAGACGCGCGCTCAGAAACCACGGTCAACAGCCTTCAAGGCCAAGGTCCGTTCCATATTCAGATTGCAACGGGGGATATTTCTGCGCGCGCCATCATTAACACAACAGGACGCTGGTCAAATTTAACCGAGAAACCAACCGCAGCTCTCTCGAATGGCGCAGCCCCAAAGTGGATTGGCCTAAAGGCGCATTTTGCGGAGACTTCGCCCGCCTCAACCACGGATCTCTATTTTTTTGACGGCGGATACTGCGGCATGCAGCCGGTGGGGCTCGAGGATGAGCCCGCCACTTCGCGCATCGTCGTGTGCACCATGGTGCGTGCCGACGTGGCCACCCGGTTGGAAGATGTTTTTCTGCAGGAGCCACGTCTGCAAGAGCGCAGCCGTAAGTGGAAGTTGCTGTCAGAACCGGTCTCAACGGCGCCGCTTATTTTCCGTCCACCCCAACCTGAGAAAGACGGCGTACTCTTCGCGGGCGACGCCGCAGGCTTCGTTGATCCGTTTGTTGGCGATGGAATTTCTCTAGCCCTGCGAAGCGGAGCGTTGGCCACGGAGTCTTTGCTAGGTTTTCTCAGAGGGCAAGCTAGTTTGGAAGAGGCAACCGCCCAGTATCGCCGGGACTACGAGGACCGTCTTCTTCCGATTTTTCGGACGTCGTCACTCTTGCGTCGATTGTTGGCTTTACCGCTAGCCGTAAGAAGGCCCCTGCTGCGGGTTATGGAAACCTTCCCTGCTGTTACAAAGCTGATGGTGAAAAATACTCGGTAGGGTGTTAGCGAATAACCAGCGCTTCCCGAATGTTGTCTCGCGCGAGAAAAAACTTAATAGAAGAGAAATCCCGAAACAGCCCTTCAATGTGGCGGTTATTAAATACGCGCTGCAATTTGAAGCTGGCGTTTTTTCCCGACACCAGAGGCTGAGTCTCCAGCATGTCCTGGCCCGCGAGGTGATACCGGTAGCACGGCGCATCCGGCCCCGCATCCTTCATGGCGAAGAAAGCGAGCAACACGCCGCCGGGCTTCGTAACCGACCAAAGCCGTTCCACCACCGGACGAACCAGCGATTCATCCATGTAATCGGCGAAGCTCCAGGCAAGCACGCAATCAAATTGAGCCGCTGGGTAAACCAGGTTTTCCGCCAGAAATCGCGTGCTATCCAGAACCCGTGTGCCATCCGCAGCTTCGGTTACCAGCGTCGGGTCGGCGGAGGCGACTAATAAATCCTCGCTATAAATGCGGTGCCCCATCTCGGTAAGCCGCGTGATGTTGGAGGCTGAAGTTGCGCCCAGATCGAGGACGCAAAGCCCTTCCTGCGAGGAGAGGGTATTCCACATTTGCCCCATGCCGCTGGAACGCCTTGAGCCGCGCGCAGGCGGCGATTGTGTTTCACTCGCAGAAGTTGAGGAAGAGCCACGAAACCATTTCATGAAAGTCGTTGTTAGCGCGGCGGAATCAAGCTTTAGGTTCGCCTTCTTGCGCTACGGAGCCCTTAAAGAACGCTCCTTCCGCGATCATGATCCGCTTGGTGACAATATCGCCGGTCACGGTCGCAGTCTCGCGAATTTCTACGCGCTCAGAGGCAACGATGTTGCCTTCCAACTCTCCTTCCAGAACAACGGACTTGGCGTTGACCTTTGCCTTGACACGCCCGTTTGGGCCGATGGTCACGCTGTTCTGTTTCAAATCGACGGTACCTTCCACTTCGCCGTCCAGGAAAAGATCTCCGCTGCCGGAGAGTTCTCCCTTAATCACCACAGATTTTCCAATGTGGGCAATTTCCTGGTTATTTTCGGTCATGCAGCCTCCTGGTAAGTGGCGATCCTCGATTCTACCCCATGCACAGGAAAAAGGCTTTCACGGCACTGTCCCAGCACCGCTACTCTTGGTCACATTCCTCGCCCAAACCGTAAACTTTCATTGGACATAGATGTGCAACTTCGCGAGGGCTAACCTCGTCTAACTTAGAAGTTGTCGGGCGAATCGCCGCGATTTCCGCCATTGAGGATAAAAATGTTCGGATTGGCAATCAGAGTGGTTAGTACTTTGGCCGTAGGGTTCTTGCTGTCGTCCCTGATCAGTGTGCGGCCGCTTGAGGCCGCGGACTTTCCGGCCCTGCCAGCAGTCGAAATGGTACGGCGGTGTTCCCAGCACGAGTTGGACGCGCAGAAAAATGCATCGCGATACATGTTCATGCTGCGCAGGCGAACAGTTCACATAACGGAGACCAAGCTAGTTGTAGAAACGAAGGAAGCCCTGGCGGGGAGAGTGCTGGCCTACAACGACAAAGAACTTTCTGGTGAGTCGCTCAAGAGCGAAGACGCCCGCGTCGAGCGTTTTGTGACAGATCCTGAAGAACTTCGAAAAAAAAAGCGCGAGGAGCGCGACAATCGCGAACGTTTCTACCGCATCCTGCGAGCCACGCCCGATGCATTTCTGTGGGAATACGCCGGCTTCGAATCGGGTGCATCTGGCCTGGGGCGCCCAGGAGAGCAGCTTATTCGACTGAAGTTTCGCCCCAATCCGAAATATGATCCCCCAACTCGCGTGGAACAGTTGCTCGCCGGTATGGCTGGCACCATCCTGGTTGATCCACACCAAGAACGTTTCGCACGCATCGAAAGCACGCTGCAAAGAGATGTGAGTTTTGGCTGGGGCATTCTCGGTCACCTCGACAAAGGCGGCAGGATCTTGATTGAACAAGGCGATGTCGGCGATGGTCATTGGGGCCTGAGCCACCTGATCATGCGCTTCACTGGGAAAGTTTTGTTCTTCAAGAATATTGACGTCAACACTCAAGAGGTCGCTTGGGATTTTCGACGAGTCGCCGACAACCTCAGCTTCACGCAAGGCCTAGATCTTTTGAAACAACAGTCGACGGCAATTTCAAACAATCGCAACTGGCAACACCGACAAGAATAGGAAAGCAAGTGTAAAATTCGACCGTAATTTCCTTGAAGGATGATATTCCCCTGAAGTTTTTCCGTAGCTTGTTGGTAGCAAGTGTGGCGAGCATCCTGTCGCTAGCCGCGTGCGACTCTGCAAAGAAAGCCGGCGCCGAAGCCGCCATTCAGACCGCAGAAACCGCCTTCTCCGCAGTGAGCGGCGGAGCGAGCGAGTACGCCCCGACGAAGCCAAAGCGGTACAAGATGGCTTGGCCGCCGCCAACACCGCCTCACCAATGGCGACTACGAAGCAGCCCTGAACTCGGCAAAGATTTGCCGGGGGGGAATTTCCGATTTGGCTGCCGCTGTGAAAGCCAAGAAAGACGAGTTAACTGCGCAATGGCCCGGTCTGAGCGGCTCCTTGCCAAAGAGTATGGAAGAAATCACGACAAAAGTCGCGGCCCTCACCAAGACCCACAAACTGCTAGCCGGCGCGGGCGAACAGCTCGACCCTGCCAAGCAGCTGTGGACGGCCGCTTCCAGCGCTTTGTCCAGCGGCAACTTGTCCGACGCAATGGCCAAGGCCAACAAGGTCAAGGACAAACTCGCGGCTCTCCGCACAACACTGGAGATGAAACCCGCAGCGTGGACAACAACAGTCTACGCTAGCCTGAAAGCCACGATCTCTTGAGATCGGGGCTTTGTTATTGCCCACTCAGGCATCTGTGCGATGGCCGTAACCTCGGTAACACGTGGCATGTTTTCGAACTTCGGTATCATGGGATGGCATGAAGAAAACGAAAGCCAGTAACCCGCCGAAGCCGGTTCGCAATTCAATCAGCAGTGTTTCCAGTGCATCAGCCCGCCTTGCGGTTGTGATCCTGGCAGCCGGGAAGGGCACCCGGCTGAAGTCGCGCCTGCCAAAAGTGCTGCACGAGATTGGCGGCAAACCCCTTTTGCAACACGTCATCGACGCGGCGAAGAAAGTCGTTCCGGCGGGCGATATCTATGCCATCATCGGCCATGAAGCTCAGCGAGTGAAGAAAGCCGTGGCACACAACGGCATTGGGTTCGTTTTGCAAACGGAACAACGCGGTACCGGCCACGCCCTCATGATGTGCCGCGATGCGCTTTCAAAGTACGACCATGTACTCGTCCTCTCCGGCGATGCGCCGTTGATCCGAACTGAAACCGTCGCCCAACTCCGCGATTATCATTTGGAAAAACATGCGGCGATGACTCTGCTGAGCGCGATTCCGCCTGACCCTTTTGGCTATGGCCGGGTTCTGCGGAAATCCAAAGGCAGTGATCTAGTCACGCAGATTGTCGAGGAAAAATCGCTCACGCCGAAGCAGCGCAAGGCGAATCTGCGCGAGATTAACGCTGGATTCTATGCCTTCGCGGTGAAGCCTCTCTTTACCCATATCGACCGCTTGAATACTCAGAACGCACACGGCGAGTTTTACCTGACTGACATGGCGGATTTGCTCTCGAAGGCGAAATCCAGAGTCGTCGCGACCCCAGCGAAAGATGACTTCGAAGTTCTCGGCATCAATACGCTTGTGGAACTTGCGACTCTCGACGCCATGTTGCGCGATCGCAAGTGTAAGGACCTGATGCTCTCCGGTGTGACAATCTTCCGCCCCGAAACTTGCGTAATTGACTCCGAGGTTGAAGTGGCTCCAGATACAGTAATCGAGCCATTCGTTCAGTTGCTTGGCAAGACGAGAATTGGAACTGACTGCCGAATACGCTCCTTCAGTGTGATCCACAACTCCGCTCTGGGCGACGGAGTACTGGTGCGACCGGGCTGCATTTTGGACGATGCTCATATCTCGAATGGCGCTCTGCTCGGCCCATACAGCCATCTGCGTCCCGGCAGCGAAATCGGAGAAGGCGCCCACGTGGGCAATTTTGTAGAGACGAAAAAAATCAAGCTTGGCAAAGGCTCGAAAGCCAACCACCTCAGCTATTTGGGAGACGCCGAGATTGGCGCAGGCGTGAACATTGGCGCCGGGACAATCACTTGCAATTATGACGGCGTAAATAAACACAAGACCATCATCGGTGACGGAGTGTTTATTGGGAGCGATAGTACGTTGGTAGCTCCGATCCGGTTAGGGAACGGCGCATATGTGGGCGCGGCATCGTGCCTCACCGAAGACGTTCCCGATGATGCTCTCGCTCTAGCGCGGGCACGGCAGACGAACAAAGAGGGCTGGGCCAAGCAGAAACGCGAAGCGATGGCGGCGGCGAAGAAAAAGTAGCCGGGCATCCGAGTGAAGAGCAGGTTCTTCAGTGCCTCAGCCCTTCGGAATGACAGTGACTTTAAAGGGTCACAAATGAAGAGGGGTTCCGGAAGCATAAAGTTCCGAAACCCTCTGTGAACCTCAATGTTCTCTGTGGCTCAAGTTCCTTACGTTACCGGGACACAGTCATAAACAGATCCGACTGCAGTAGCGACTGAAACTTCTTTTCGTCTGTCTTGAATTGCACTTTAAGGTTGGAGCCATCGGAGCTGACCGTCATATTTTCAAGCGCCGACTTTTCGACTGGCGTAGCCGTCATCTTCTTGTAAGTCATGCCCGCCTTCATGAGAGCGGAAAGTGTGCCAGCGGTTACTGAATCCGAGGTGACGACGTTCATGTTGAAGTCCACGCCGCTGCCAAAATCCATGCCATAGTGCGAACCCAGCAGACGCTTCTTCACAGCCTCAAAATCACCCAGTTTCGCCGCATCGCCCAGCGCGGAGCGCATCATATTCTGCGTGCCTTGCTGGTCGAGTACGCTCCAGATCGGATTCGAATCCACGGAAGCCATCGAATCCGAAATCTGTGGATTGGAGTCCAAACGCTGCGTCAGGCCATCCTTCGTATCCAAAGCGTTTTTAAGTGCGGCACTCTCGCCGAACAGAATCGTGCCCTCATCCAGAAAGGTCATCTCCATGCCCCCCATCGGATAAATCAGCGAAGTTCGTACCTTCGTAGGACGGATCTTTTCCTTTAACATCCGCTTCATGAAGGCTTTCACCGGAAACGGCCCCTGACCGACGCCGACAATGCGGATACCTTGTTTAGGAACGCGGAAGGAAACAAACGTTAACTGGTCTAGGTCGCGATCCGGATCAATTCCCGCGCTTTTCAAAGATCCTTCAAAACGCTTAAGCTCTTCTGGCAGCACACGATTCCGCAGAGCCATCGCCGTCGGCGAATTGTGCATCGTCCGGTAGTCGACGGAAATAATCTGCTGCACATCCGCAGGGACCACACCCCGCGCAGAGGTTCCCATTGGCAACGCGGAAACCGCTGCGGCCATCAACAAAGACACTGCACACAAAGCTGCCGCCAAAAACATTGCTTTCCGCATACTCAAACCTCACGTCTGGAATTACAGGGCCTTGAGATTACAACCGTTCACCACGATTGGATGCGTATAGAACGCTCCAAGTGGCCCACCTTGCATTATTGTACGTCGGGCGGGTGAAAGTTGGGTTGTTAGAGGTACACTTTTGGCTAGGGCGGACGGACAACTCGCCTACTTGTCAGCAGGCCTCTTCCCGGCCTTGTCGGAACCGACAGCACCCCGCTGGTCCGTGGCAGCCGCCTCAATTAGCGATTTCACGATTTCCAACGAAACATAGTGGGGAAGCTCTTCACTCTTCAGTACGCCACCGTTCTTGACGGCGGGGCCGGTCGCCCCCGACACGTCAATCTCCACGAACGGTCCGCCAACGAGCCCTGCATGCTGGATCTTAACGATTGCATCATTCGGAATGTCGAGCTTATCGGAAGAATTGACCGTGAACTCGACAGTAGCCGGACAATCGCGCTGCTCCGGACGCACTTCCACGATATCCACAAGGCCAACATTCACTCCTGCGATCTGAACGCTGGCTCCTGGGCGCAGCCCTTCCGCGTTGCTGAAGCAGGCCTTTAACGTTGTGCGCCTGTAGCTCAATCGAGGGATGAAGATCAGGACCAGGCTGATGCTACCAACGAGAACAATCATAGCCAGCAGGACGAGCCTGTAAGTAGGAACTTGCCGGCTTGATGCTTCGCTGTTCCCCGCTTCCCTGTTACTCAGTGCGACCATGACTCACCTACCGCAGCTTACGCCTTCACTGCCGCCACTCTCTTCTTTACGTCCTCCGCGAACACTGCATCCTTCAGCGATTCCAGATTAATCTCAACATTCGCCAGTGCCCCCTCAATTGCGGCGCGTGCCAATGCCGAAGCAGTGGTCAAATCCGACTTCATATTCGGATTCGAGACTGGCCCCAACGCTTCCGCAATCCGCGCGACTTCGCGAGCTTTTTCCGCCACCGACAGCGGCACACTCGTCGCCTGCTTCAGCGCCGCTGTTATCGCTACCTCGCCCGAATCTGGATTTTCTCGTGCCGCTCTGTACGCCTTTACGACGGAGTTGTACGCCTCGGAATCGGCGTCAATCGCGGCTTTCAGCTCTTCCCGCAGAGGACCTAGCTTCGCAATTGCTTCGCTCAATTGCGTTTCATATTGCAAATGCGCTTTCTTCCCACGCGACATGCTGGCCACCATTTGCGCCAACCCCGCCGCCATCGCGCCTGCCGCTGCCGATGCACTGCCGCCTCCCGGAGTCGCTGTCGGTGCCGCTAACTGTTCCACAAACGGCTCCACGCCAGCACGCAATGCGCCAACGGCCATCTTGCCGCCCATCACCGCCGCTAGACGATTTTCCAGAATCATTGACGAATCGAAATTCTCGACCTGCAGAAACCATTCCGCCGCGTTTTCCAGAGCCTTCTTCGGAATCAATCCAACAATTTCGCTCGACAGAGGAGTTGTCCCGTATCTCTCCGCCTCGCGCTTCACAAACTCAAACACGCGGTGCACCGGAGTTTGCTCAAAGTCCGTCAGATTCATGGAGACCTGCGCCAACCCGCGCACCGAAAATCCCGCCCCCTTCACATACCGGAATCCGCCTGACGACTGCCGCACAGCTTTGCCAATCTTCTTCGCAACCTCTACGTCGGTCGTGTTGAGAAACACGTTGTAGGCTACCAAGAATTTGCGTGCGCCAACCACCGTCGCCCCCGCGGTGGGATGCAACGCCTCCTCGCCAAAATCCGGATGCCGCGCCGGATTCGTCTTCACCTCTTCGCGCAGTCCTTCAAACTGCCCGCGCCGCACGTTCTCCAAACCCTGTCGCTCCGGAGTCGCTGCCGCCGCTTCATACAAATACACGGGCACTTGAAAACGCTTCCAAATCTCCGCGCCAACATATTTCGCCATAGCCACGCAATCTTCCAACGTGACACCCTCAATCGGAATGAATGGCACCACATCGGCCGCTCCCATGCGAGGATGCGCACCTTGATGTTTGGTGAGATCAATCAGCTCGGCAGCTTTGCCCACCCCGCGAATCGCCGCCTCTTGCAGCGCCTCCCGCTCACCCGCCAGCGTGATGACGCAGCGGTTGTGGTCGGCATCCATCTCGCGGTCGAGCAGGTAGACCCCGTCCATTTTCATGGCGGCAAGGATGGCATCAACAACGGCCGGATTGCGGCCTTCGGAAAAATTGGGAACGCATTGCACCAGCGTGGACATAGGAGGAAAGGATAGCTGGAGGGAGAAAGCGGCGCAAATCGCGCTCTACCTTGCCACAGAAGCCAGAGCCGACTAGAATTCTGGCTCCGCTACTTGAGGCGGCTCTACAACTTGCCCAAATACGTGATCGAACGCGAAATCCCCGGCGCTGGCGACATGACGCCGCAACAACTCCAAGCTGTCTCGCAGACCTCTTGCGGAGTCCTGCAGAAGCTTGGCCCCTCCATTCAATGGGTTCACAGCTACGTAACGGGAGACAAGATTTACTGCGTCTACATCGCTCCCGACGAGAAACTCATCCGCGAACATGCGGCACAGGGCGGATTCCCGGCGAACCGCATTTCCGAAGTCAAGTCCATCATCGACCCGATTACCGCGGAAGGTTAAGGGGAATCATTTCGAGAACCGGCGGAGCTTGCTTCGCCGGGTTTCATTCTACTTCCAGAATTTCCCTAACCCCACCCGCACCTGCACCGTATTCACCCCTGGATTGGGCACGGTCAGCCCGGCGTTCGAAATGTGCATGTAGCGTAACTCCACACTCCAATTCCATTTGTCTCGTAAGATGTGCGCTCCCAGCGCCGCACCGGACGTGAAATTAATCTTCGACGTTCCAAAAGGCACGTTCTGATTCGTAAACAACGTGCCGCCACTCAGTTCGAGATACGGCACGATTCGTCCCGTCGTCGCGAAATTCCACTTAAAATTTACCGGATTAATTCCCGCGCCAAACGCTGTATTGTTCGGCTGGAACACCAGAAACGCCGGAACTGCATCCACGGCGTACTCGAAGCGCCCCTTGAGCGGGCCCGGCAGATGCGGATTGGTCAGCACCCAGCCATAACGAAAGCCAAGATTCATCACACCGGTGTTTCTCGTGCCTCCGGAGACGCTGTGGCCTCCGCCCGCCCATACTTCAATTTCGTGACCGCCGGCTTCGGGACCCTGGCTTTGCGCCCACGTGGGCGCGCTCGGGGCACAACTGGCTAGAAGAATTAAGAATAGAAAGTTTTTCATCCCACCTCAAAGAACAGCAGATTCCTCGCTACGCTTCGGAATGACAATATCGTAAATAGCGCGATTCGCAAAACCATCGTCAGCTGCCGGGGCAAATGGCAGTCCATGAAAATCAAAAGGCCGCCACTGGGCAGCCTCTTGAAACTCGAAACCTGAAACTCGAAACTTCCCTACCCAGCCACTTCTTCCAGCAGCTTCTGATCAATATCAAAGTTCGAGTGCACGTTCTGCACGTCGTCCTGGTCTTCCATCGCCTCCATCAAGCGAATCATCGAAGTGGCCTGCGTGCCTTCCAGCTTCACGAACAGGTTGGGAATCATGGCCACGCTTGCCGACTCAGGCGTAATCCCGGCCTTTTTCACGGCTTCCAAAACGGCTTCATACACCGAGGGAGCCGTCAGCACTTCCCAGTTCTCTCCGTCGTCGACCAGATCGTCGGCGCCCGCATCCAGCACGATCGCCATCAAATCGTCTTCTTTCGCGGCGGTCTTGGCAATCACAATGTCGCCCTTCTTATGAAACATGTACGAAACAGCTCCGGCATCGGCCATGTTTCCGCCGTTCTTGCCAAACACATGGCGAATTTCGCTCACTGTGCGGTTGCGGTTGTCGGAACTGATCTCCACCAGCACCGCCGCTCCGCCCGGGCCATAGCCTTCGAGCGTGAATTCTTCGTAATTGACGCCAGGAAGCTCGCCCGTACCGCGCTGGGTCGCGCGCTTGATGTTGTCGGCGGGCATGTTCTCAGCCTTCGCCGCCGCAATCGCCGTGCGCAGACGAGGGTTGCCATCCGGGTCGCCGCCGCCAGCCTTCGCCGCCATCGTAATTTCCTTAATCAGGCGGGTAAAAGCCTTGCCGCGCTTGGCATCCAGCGCGCCCTTTTTGTGCTTAATTGTTGCCCACTTAGAATGCCCGGACATAGCGCTACCTCGAATCTAAGAATCGGAATTTGAGATCGAAAATATAACGGGACTTTGCCCGCGGAAAGAGACGGATATCTACCCATCCACCGTCTGGACAATCGAGAGTATATCACGCAAAATCAAGCACCTGCCGCATTTTCGAGGGCTCAAATCCATATCAAATTGCGGCTATTCCACGGAAACGGAAGGCGCACTTTCCTCCAACCGCTTCTCCCTCTTCGTCTTGAACGCATAAACTATCGCCAACAGCGGCGGCGCCAGCAGTATTCCCCAAAACGGCACCACGAATCCCAGCACCAGTGGCGTCAGGATCGACGCCCATATGGGAACCTTCGTCGTGCGCCGCATGAAATACGGCTGCAAGAACAATCCGTCGACAATCATAATCGCGGCATACAAAATCAGAACATACAGCAGCTGCTCGTAGTGCTCCCAGTTGGATGTAACCTTCGCCGCTGCCGTCATCGCCGGACCAATCAAACCCAACACTGGCCCAAGATGCGGAATAAATTGACACACCGCCCCAACCACAGCCCACAGGAGCGCCAGCGGCCAGGACATCTTCACCAGTAAGAGTCCAACAAACCACAACAGCCCCACCGCGAGCGAGTCCATCAACTGCGCCATCAACCACCCGTACACCGCTCCGCCCGCAGTTTTGAAATGTTCGCCAATTCCCATACTGTTCATACTACCGAAGCTCGTGTGGAAGCGGAGCTTGCTCCGCTTAGGTTTGACTTTGTAGAAATCGGCGCCATCGGCCCGTCAACAAAAATCAGCGGAGCAAACTCCGCCGCCACACGAGCAATACCACACAAGCTCTGCTAAACTTTTCTTATCCCACTCACGAGTTGCCCATGAAATTTGGTGTCCTAATCTTCCCCGGTTCCAACTGCGATCACGATGCGTACTGGACTCTCACGAACGTAGCCCATCAACCGGCAACATTCCTCTGGCACGAGTCGCACGATCTGGAAAACTGCGACGCCATCATCGTTCCCGGAGGTTTCGCTTACGGCGACTATCTCCGCACTGGAGCCATCGCGAAGTTTTCCCCGGTAATGGAATCGGTGAAGAAATTTGCCGCAGGCGGAGGTTTGGTGCTCGGCATCTGCAACGGCTTTCAGATCATCGCCGAGAGTGGCCTCCTCCCCGGCGCGCTCATGCGCAATGCGGGCCTAAAATACGTTTGCAAAAACGTGGATGTCCGCGTGGAAGCCGCCGACACGCCCTTCACCAGCGCCTGCAAAGAAGGCGAAGTCCTGACCATTCCCATCGGCCACATGGACGGCAACTACTATTGCGACGACACCACCCTTGCGGAATTGGAACGTACGAACCGGGTTGTTTTTCGTTATTGCACACCGGACGGCAGAGTCACGCCGGAAGCCAATCCCAACGGCTCGCTGGAAAATATTGCTGGCATCTGCAACGAAGGCCGCAACGTGCTCGGCATGATGCCGCATCCTGAACGCTCTGGCGAAGCTATCCTTGGCTGCGCTGACGGCTTTAAAATTTTCCAGTCCATGGTGAATGCAGGAGTGAGCGCGCTGGCAGCGCGCTGAGCTCATGTGGAGCGGACCTCTTGTCCGCTGCCCTTAGGCCGCATCGAGAAAACCGCTCGCAAGAATCCGATCACGCAGGACAAGTATTCTTGCCCGCCGCTCTTAACTCAGACTTCCAACACAACCAGACGATAAAGCCCGGCACTGTCGAATGGTTGTTCGACAGCGCCGGGGTAAGCTCTTACGCCAAGAGCCAAGATCACGCGCTAACGCTGAGGCTTGAACTTTCGCTCGAGGTTTTTGCTCCATTCGTTAGGGCCTGAATCGCCGATTGCGCGGCGGACTTAAACGAAATCGCAATCTGCTCTCCGGCACTCGTCTGCGAGACCGCAATATCAATCTCGGAAGGCGCGCTGCCCAGATTCAATTGAATACTCGGTGGCGATCCCGCGCCACCAGCCTTACCGAAGCTCAAAGAAATCTGCTCACCGGAACTGGTTTGTGAAATTCCAATGTTGATCTGCTCCCCACCCTTGGCAGTGCTGGCCCCATTCAGATTCAGAACAATCTGTTCCGAGGACCCACCGCTTCCTTTGGCGTCATTGATACTCACCACAACTTCAGCCGGCTCTGGTGCCGGACCCAGAGGCTTTGCAATCGGAGTGGGCTTCGGGGTTGCTACTCCTGTGGGACCCCCACCATTGATCGTAACGACCACATCCGGCAGCGCCCTCGGCGATACTGGCTGTCGTTGAATATGGCTACCAAGGTCTTGCTTCAATACAGCAAACGCTTTTTGCGCGGCTGCTAAATCTCCATGATTTAGCGCTTCTCCGACTACGCTAAAATCCGTAGCGCGGTCTCGACGCAAGAATGGATTCTTCAATCCACTCTTTTCTCCTAGATCGCTCAGCTTGTCGAAAGCCGCCTTCGCCGCGGCCAAGTCGCCGCTCTTCAGAGCCTGGCCCAGTTCCTTCACCAGCGGCTGACGCGCCTTAAAGTAAGCCTGGAAGTCCTTGCCAGAAATTTGGGAAGAGGCGGCACTCGCCGCGTTGGACACACTGTTCAAAATTCCTGCGATTGCCATTGGGGTTCTCCTCGGGGTGGATTCGCTGAAGCGGAATCGATGACGCAACGTGCGCATCAACTGGTTTTCGCTTGCACCCTCTCCATCGGCGAACCAAGCAGGAGCTTGAATGGCTTTCGTGCCTCGACTTGCAATTCCGGAAGCCAAACAACAAAAAGAGGAGGATATGCACCCGCAAACCCTCCTTCCCCGCGCTCTCCAAACTTACATCTACGACCCTTAGTGCGTTACGGCCCCACCGTGCTGGTCGCAGTATTCGTTACGCCCACCACTACGCAAACAGCTTTGCCAGCTCCCAGCGACGCGCAACTGGGATTCCCAATCTGCGTCCCCCCAATTCGACCAAACCCGAGCCACGATGTGCCGTTGTACTGATCCACCCAAAACGCGCTATCAGTCACAGCCACCACTCCGCACACCAGTTGTCCGGAAGCTATGCTCGCGCAGCTGGCCTTTGGATTCACCAGCCCGCCCAGTGAGCTCCAACCACCCCATTGGGTCAAACTCCAAGCGCCACCCTTGTATAGGTCGCCCCATAAAGCCGTGTCATTTGATTTTGCGAAGCACACAACCTGTCCGCTGATCCCGAATGGCGTACAGGTAACATCGGCAGTCGCCCGGCTGACCGTGGTCAAAAAGCCAGCCCAAGACGTACCGTTAAAGCGGTTGAAAATCACCGCATTTGTAGGATCGGACGCGCCGCAAATGACGTTCCCCGCCCCATCACTTGCGCATCCAGGAGCGGAATTCGTGATTGCAACCACGGCGGTAAACGCGGACCAGGTCGTCCCGTTGAATATGCTGTAAGTCCATCCACTTGTAGTACTTCGCGCCACACACAGCACATTTCCCGCCGCCAGGGCCGCACAGCTTGGTCCCGAGGTTGTCGATCCACCCACCAGAAGCGCTTTAGTCCACACGGTGCCGTTAAAGGTAGCCGCGAACATGGCCCCTGTGGCCCCCTGTGCAGCACAGACGGCCTTCCCAGCGCCATCATCCGTGCAGCTAGGGTTGGACGTCAACGATCCGCCCAGGTCCTTCCAGACGCTCCAGGTCGTTCCGTTGTACTGGCTGACGAGCAAGCTGTGCTTCAGACTCCGCACACCGCACACCGCTTGGCCAGCCGTTAAGGATGTACACGAAGGATCGGCGGTCAGGATGTTTGTTCCCATCTTAACGAATGGCCCCCACGCCGCCATAGCCGGATAAGAGCTGGCCAGCAGTCCAATCAACAACGCCCCACAATAGAAATTTAAGTTCTTCATACGATTTCTCCTTAGGACTTATCGTCCTGCAAGCGAAAGCTATCTCATATCAAATTGCGAAATCTGTCAACGAAATCGGCCAAGGTTTATTTGTGAACTCTAAGTTGATGAAAACAGGCAGGTCAGCCCGGCACTGAACTCGCTATTCGCCCGCAATCCATTCCCACTGCGCCCCATTCAAAGGAACAACAGAAAGTCTGCCCTGCCTTACCAGCGGCGAATCCGCAAAGAGCTTGTGCGCCTTGATCTCCGCCAGCGTGACCGGCTTGGCCAGCGCCTTCCCCACCTTAATCTTGACCAGCGGCATCTTCGGGTCCGAGGCATCCACTGAGACCACCGTCGCCGTCCCCACAGCCGCCTTCTCGTCGCCCGTGTGATAAATCAACAGATTCTCCCCCGGCTGCATCTCGCGCAAGTGCTTCACCGCTGCGGGGTTGGTCACCCCATCCCAAATCGTGGCCTTGTCGCGTTGCAAGTTGGCGAAAGAGTAAACGGTAGGTTCTGTCTTGAGTAAATAGTTCATGCGATCCCTCTTGGAATAGAGACTTCCGTTGAGGTCTATTTTCGCATGGCCTGTCTACTTGTGGCTCCTAGGCAGGCGACACAGGCTGGCATAGAGTCGGGGAGCCTCTCTTCAGAGTCCTTAGGCACGCGGAACCGAGTTTCGTCCGTAAAAAGACGAACGGCCCGGTTCACGGCCGGGCCGCATTCCCA
>JAYVEP010000193.1:0-10084 GCA_043749225.1 Acidobacteriaceae bacterium | reverse complement strand
CGTGTAAAACGCGGAACTAAACGCCGCGCCCGTCGTAAAAAAATTCTCAAACGCGCCAGTGGATATTTCCTTACTAAATCCAAACTGTACCGCGCAGCGCAACAAGCTGTCGAGCGCGGCCTCATGTACGCCTTCACCGGACGCAAACAGAAGAAGCGCCAGTTCCGCTCCCTCTGGATCGTCCGCATCGGCGCAGCCACGCGTCCGCACAGCCTCAGCTATAGCCAATTCGTTAGCGGATTGAAACTAGCGGGCATCGACCTCGACCGCAAAATCCTAGCCGACCTCGCAGTAAAAGATTCGGCAGGCTTCGCGAACTTGGTCGAACAAGCGAAAACAGCGAACGCCGCGCACAAAGCCGAAGTGGCGAAGAAGCAACCAGCGTCCGCCAAACCCGCACCAAAGAAAACAGCCTAGCTCGTGTAGGGCGAACATTCCTGTTTGACGCTTTTGACTTTTGTCTGTGTGGAACATCCATCGGGTGCCCCGTCCTTCTTTCGCGCACTCTGCGAAAGAGGGCGGGGATTTCCCGAGATCGTGTGGCAGCGGAGCTTGCTCCGATGGGCGGTTGATCCGTATCAGGGCACGGCTTTAGCCGTGCCGTTAAGCGCCTAAATGAATTGCGGCTTTGGCCGCTGCAAAACTCCATGTACACCGTCCCCCAACTCACGGATTTCTCGGCCCAAGCCCTAGCCACAGAAAAGAAGCGCCTAACCGACGCCCTCGAATCCGAATCCGCCGCAGTGAAAGACGAAGCCGCTCTAAAACTCTTCCGTGACCGCTGGATGGCCCGCAAAAATGGCATCCTAACCCAAATCAACGAACTCTGGCTCAAAGCCGCTCCCAAAGAAGCCAAGCGTGATGTCGGCGCTCTAGTCAACGAAATTAGAACGCACGTCGAAACAACCGTCGCAGCCACCGCTGCAAATAAGGGCGGTAAATTTGTCGGAAAATGGCGCACGCTTGATCACGCGTCGCATTCCGACCGCCTCGACATCACCCTCCCCGGCATCCGCCGCCCCATCGGCTCCGAGCACCCCGTCCTCCGCACCATGAACGATGTCATCTCCGTCTTCCGTGCCATGGGATACTCCGTCGCTGAAGGCCCCGAAGTCGAAACTGATTTCTACAATTTCGAAGCCCTGAATTTTCCTCCGAACCACCCAGCGCGCGACACGCAAGACACGCTCACCATCGCCGACCAGGAATCCAAGCCCCTGCGCGAACGTTTACTGCTGCGCACGCACACCAGCCCTGTCCAGATTCGCACAATGGAACAGCAGAAGCCGCCGGTCCGCATCATCTGCCCCGGCAAAGTTCATCGCCGCGATACACCCGATGCCAGTCACTCTCCCGTCTTCCACCAGGTCGAAGGCTTGGCCGTAGATACCAACATCACCTTCAGCGACTTAAAAGGCACGCTCGATCACGCCATGAAGGCGCTCTTCGGCTCCGCGGTGAAGACAAGATTCTTTCCGTCCTTCTTCCCCTTCACCGAGCCCAGTGCCGACGTCGCCATCAGCTGCATCATCTGCGGCGGCAAGGGCTGCCGTACCTGCAAGCAAACCGGATGGGTCGAGTTAATGGGATGCGGCATGGTCGACCCCAGCGTCTTCGATTTCGTAAAAGACAACGGCTACGACTCCACCAAAATCAGCGGTTTCGCTTTTGGAATGGGCGTCGAACGCCTGGCCATGATGAAGTACGGCATCGACGATATCCAACTACTCTTTCAAGGGGATGTAAGATTTTTGAGTGAAACCGGCTACTAGCTGCTAGCTTCTAGCCAGATCAAACGCACTACTGAAATACGACTCTAATAGTCTGGTTAAAACTTTACGCTTGTCATTCCGAACGGCTCCATCGTGAGGAATCTGCTTGTGCTTTGCGGGCTAAACTACAGTGTTTGTCAGACGAAAATCCAAGCTAGGAGCTAGCCGCTAGAAGCTAGAAGCTATTTTGAAACTCTCCACCCAATGGCTCCGTGAATTCGTAGATATCAAGGCTGACGACGCTCGCCTCGCCGACGACCTCACTCACGCCGGAATCGCCGTCGAAACCGTCAACGGCTCCGGCCCTGACACAACCTTCGACATGGACATCACCACCAACCGTCCCGACGCCATGAACCACTACGGCGCCGCCCGCGAAGCCTCCGCCCTCTACGATCTACCGCTGAAACCGATCGCTCCCAAGCTGCCCGCAGCCAAGCCAGCAACAAAATTCCCAGTAGAAATCCAGGAACCCGATCTCTGCCCTCGATTCACCGCCCGCGTAGTCCGCAACATCCGCGTGCAACCGTCGCCAGCCGCAATCGCAAAACGCCTGAACCTCCTCGGCCACCGCGCCATCAGCAATATCGTCGATGCCTCCAACTATGTTCTCTGGGAGACCGGTAAACCAACCCACGCTTTCGATCTCGACCTCCTCGAAGGCGGAAAACTTATCATCCGCAAAGCCCGCGCCGGAGAAACACTGAAAACTCTCGACGGCATCGATCGCAATCTCACCGTAGAAGACCTCGTCGTCGCCGATGCCCGCAAACCCATCGCGCTAGCCGGCGTCATGGGCGGCTTCGATACCATGATCACCGACCAGACCCGCAACATCTTGATCGAGTCCGCATGGTTTGACCCGGCAACGGTTCGCAAGATGTCCCGACGTCACGCCTTACATTCTGACGCCTCACACCGCTTCGAACGCGGCGCCGATTTTGAATCCACGGTCCCCTCATGTAACCGCGTGGCCGAACTCGTCCTCGCATCCGGCAGCACCCAGCTCAACGGAGAACTTGAAGGCGACATCGTAGACATCGTCGCTCACCCACTGCCGCGCCCGACAATAACGCTGCATCTCGCGGAAGTACGCCGCCACCTCGGCAAAGAACTGACTTACGACGAAGTTTGCCGCATCCTGCACCGGCTCGGTTTCGTTCTCACCCCAGTCACGTCCGATGAAAATGCCGAGATCCCGGTCACCATCCCAAGCTGGCGTCTCGATGTCACTCGCGAGATTGATCTAATTGAAGAAATCGCTCGCCAGCACGGCTACAACAAATTCCCCAATACGCTGCCGCCGTTTTCAGGCTCCGTCACCGAGCTACCAGACGCACCAAAGGACGCCCGCCTGCGGAGCGGCCTGCTCGCGCTTGGCTACAACGAAGCGATCTCGATGACGTTCATCGCGCCCGAGCACGCCAAGACATTCTCACGCGCCGAAGTTCTCATGGTCGCGAACCCGCTCAGCGACGAAGCCTCCGCCATGCGCACTTCGCTCCTCCCCGGCATGCTCGACATGCTGGCCTGGAACCTGAATCGCGGCTCAGACAACGTACGCCTGTTCGAATCCGGGAACATCTTCGAAAAAACAACGAACAGCCTCGACGAGAAGAAACGCATCTCCATCGGCGCAACTGGCAGCGCCACCGTCGCCAGCGTCCACGAAAAGCCGCGTCCCTATAACTTCTTCGACCTGAAGGGCGACATTGAAACGCTCTTGCACTCTTTTCTCAACAACGCTGTCTATGACACGAACACCGCCAGCTATTTCCACCCCGGCCGCTCCGCCCGCGCTATCCTCAGCGGCCACGAAATCGCGCAGTTCGGCCAAATCCATCCCGACATCACCACCGCCCGCAAATTCCGCCAGGACGTATTCATAGCGGAAATTTATCTGACGGACCGCCTCTACGAAGAAAAATTGCGCCCACCCCGCTACGCCGCTCCCTCCAAGTTCCCCGCTGTAGATCGCGACTTCTCCTTCGTATTCGCCGACGAGGTAACGTTCGAACAGATCCTCCTCGCTGTAAAAGTACTCGGAATCGCCGACCTGCGCAGCTTCACGGCAGTCGAAACCTTCCGCGGCGGCAACATCCACGCGAGCAAGTATTCCCCGCTCCTTCGCGCCATCTTCCAATCCCCCGACCGCACGCTGCGCGAAGACGAACTCACACAGTGGTCCACCCAAATCATGCAAGCCATGGAAAAACTTGGCGGCGCTCTGCGAACTTAACCGCGAAATGCCCGTGTAGGGCGAGCATTCCTGCTCGCCCCGTTGGCCGACATCCGGAGGATCGGATTCTCACTCAGTTCGCGCCTCCGTGGAACTCTGTGTTCTCAGTGGTTATCAGCTCTTCGGATATTCTCCGCCCCTCGTGTCTCCGTGGTAAATCCACTTATACTTGACCGATGAACCCTAAGAGCTTCATCAGCGACAAAGTCGCCCGCTTCTCCGAATCCGTAATCCGCGACATGTCCCGCCAAGCCGCCCAGCATAACGCCGTCAACCTGGCCCAGGGCTTTCCCGACTTCCCTGCCCCGGAAGAAATCAAGCGCGCCGCCCAGGACGCCATCGGCAAAGACATCAACCAATACGCCATAACCTGGGGCTCCCGCCACCTTCGCGCAGCCATCGCCCGCCAAATGCAGCTCTGGCAAGGCGTCACAATTGATCCAGAAACGGAAATCACAGTCTGCTGTGGCTCCACCGAATCCATGATGGCCGCGCTCCTCGCCACGACGAACCCCGGCGAAGAAGTCATCATCTTCGAGCCCTATTACGAAAACTATGGCCCCGATACCATCCTAAGCGGCGCAAAGCCAGTCTTCGTAAAACTGCGCCCACCCACCGAACCCGGCGCCGAATGGACCTTCGACGAACACGAACTCCGCGCCGCCTTCCACAGCCACACCAAAGCCATCATCGTAAACACGCCGAACAATCCGACCGGCAAAGTTTTTTCGCGCGCAGAACTCGAACTCATCCGCGATCTCTGCCTCGAATTCAATGTCCTCGCCATCACCGATGAAATCTACGAACACATCCTCTACGACGACGCGAAGCACATTTCCCTCATCGAACTCGACGGCATGCGCGACCGCACCATCGTCATCAACGGCATGTCAAAAACCTACAGTGTCACCGGATGGCGCGTCGGATGGGCCGTTGCGGCTCCGCAAATCACTTCCGCCATCCGCAAAGTCCACGACTTCCTAACCGTCGGCGCTCCCGCCCCGCTGCAAGAAGCCGGAGCCGTCGCCCTCAGCCTCCCTCCGACTTACTACGAAGACCTCGCCGCCCGCTACCTCACCCGCCGCAACCATCTCATGCCCGTCCTCGAAGAAGCCGGCTTCCATTGCTACACTCCGCGCGGAGCCTACTACGTCATGACCGACATCAGCGCCTTCGGTTTCGACAACGATCTCCTCTTCGCCAAATATTTAGTGCAAGACATTGGCATTGCCTGCGTCCCCGGCTCCAGTTTTTACAACGACCCCCGCGACGGCGCCCGCCAAGTCCGCTTCGCCTTCTGCAAACGCGAGCAAACCCTCGATGCAGCCGCCGAACGCTTCCGCAAACTACGGAAGCAATAGCAATATCCAGCAAGATTTCGTTTGTCATTCCGAACAGCTCTATCGTGAGGAATCTGCTTTTCCGCCGCAAATCCCGGCCTTTCCACCGCCTTCTGCGATATACTCGCCCTAAGCGGCAATCATATTTCTTCGAGGGTTACAACCATGTCAGCCAAAGCGGAAGTCTTGCCAATGGATATGCCAGCCGATGATTTCCACGCGCTGGAAGAAAAGGTCTACCGCACAATAGAGATGTTGAAGGCCGCTCGCGAAGCGAAAGCCACAGCCGAACGCGATGCACTCCGTCTGCGTGAACAACTCGAAGCCCGCGCAGAAGAAATCGAAAATCTCAAGCGCGAAGCCATCAAGCTTCGTAAAGACCGCGAAGAAGTTCGCTCCCGCGTAGAGAAAATGATGCGCCAGATTGAAGAAGTCGCCGCCAACTAAACTGCGACATTTCAGGAGAGATTCACCATGGCATCTGTTCCAAAAGAGACAGAAACGTCAACAGACTCCGCCACCAGCGTTCGCGTCGAAATCTTCGACCAGGTTTACAACCTCCGCGGCACCGATCCCGCTTACATCAAGCAGCTCGCCGAATACGTTGACTCCAAAATGCGCGCCGTAGCTTCGCAAACCACCACCGTAGAAACCATCCGCCTCGCCGTCCTAGCCGCCCTCAACATCGCCGACGAATACCACATGCTCCTCAAGAAAAGTGACACTCCATCCTCCGAGTACAGCAAGCGCGCGAAAACTTTAGCTTTAGTATTGGATGAAGTTCTAGAAACTCACCGCCGCGCCGGATAGCACGAAGCCGAATAGACGAGAGTTTGTCATTCCGAACGGCTCTATCGTGAGGAATCTGCTTTCGCGCGACCGTTCGATTCTTATCATTTCTCGCGGACGGGTGCCCCGTCCTTCTTTCGCGCATTCTGCGAAAGAGGGCGGACAGGTACAATCTACCCCAGCAACCCTCCCACCACCTCGTACACCTCAGCCAGCGCCCCATCCAAGGCCGCAACATCCTTCCCGCCAGCCTCCGCCATATCAGGACGCCCGCCGCCTTTGCCTCCAACCTTCTGCGCGATTGAAGCAATCACTTTGCCCGCCTGCACCCGCGCAACCAAATCCTTCGTAACGCAAACAATCAACGACACGCCGCCCTCACCAGCCGATCCCAGCACAACCACGCCCGAGCCAATCTTGTCGCGCAGCTGATCCACCAAGGTCCGCAGCTGCGCCCGTTCCAAATTGTCAACACGATGCGCCAGCACCTTCACACCCTTCACCACCTTGATCTTGTCTTCCACCGACGCCACGGTAGAAGACGCAGACTTCATCCGCACCTGATCAAGCTCTTTCTGCAACCGCTTAATTTCGGAATCCTTCTTCTCCAACTCCGCGCGCAAAGCCTCCGCCGGAGATTTCGATCCTTCCGAACTGTGGGTGCCCCGTCCTTCTTTCGCGTTCTGTGCGAAAGAGGGCGGGGATTTCACAAACCCAGCCACCACTTTCCCCAACTCGTAGTCTTGTCGAAAGTGTTCCAAAGACCTCTCCCCAGCCACGGCTTCAATTCGCCGCACTCCAGAAGACACACTGCCTTCACTCAGAATCTTAATCAACCCAATCTCGCCAGTCGCGCCCGTATGTGTGCCGCCGCAAAGCTCTGTCGAGAAATCTCCAATCCTAACTACGCGAACCTTGTCGCCATACTTCTCGCCAAACAGCGCCATAGCCTTGTATTCGCTGATCGCCTGATCAATAGGCACATCGGCGATAGTCTTCACTTCGGTATTGCGCAGAACTTCCTTATTGATAATGTCCTCAACATCCTGCAACTCTTCGTCTTCCACCGCCGCAAAATGCGAGAAATCAAACCGCAGATGCCCCGCATCCACCAGCGACCCCGCCTGCTTCACATGCTTACCCAAAGTCTCTCGCAGCGCCGCATGAAGTAGATGAGTCGCAGTATGATGCCGCATGGTTGCACGACGAATATCAGCATCCACAACAGCATTCACCTTCTGCCCCACGCGAATCGCCTGCTTCGCCAAAACCTTGTGCGCCCGCACGCCCTGCACCGGTGCATAGCAGCTCCGCACTTCAGCAACAATCATGTTCCCATCCTCGCTATAGAGCAGCCCTCGATCTCCCACCTGCCCTCCCGACTCCGCATAGAACGGCGTGTGATCCAAAATGATCTCACCTTCTTCGCCAGCCCCAAGCTCCTGCACGCCTTGGCCCGCTTTCAGAATAGCCAACACCTCGCATCCGCTCGACCCCGTCTGTCGATACCCCTCAAACTCCGACTTCGGCAAGCTCTGGTAGACAGGATTGGCAGTTTGCTTGGCCGCACCTTTCCACGACGCGCGCGCCCGATCTCGCTGCTCCGCCATGGCGCGATCAAACCCTTCATCGTCAAAAAGTAGACCCTGATCGCGTGCGACATCTTGGATGAAGTCCAAGGGCAAGCCGAAAGTATCGTAAAGTTTGAATGCATCTGCCCCGGGATACACGGGCTTTTCTAGTCCATGATTCTTTAAGAACACAAAGAACATGTTGCGCTCGATCGCTTCGGGTGAAGAACTCCTTGGGAATTCGCGCTCTCGCATCGAGTTCGCGAATACGGCGCGGATGTCATCCTCCAGCCGCTTCAGCCCTATATCGAGAGTGTGCGCAAAACGGTTCTCCTCCAGTCTTATGACTTCTGCCACCCGATCCTTTGATTCAAGTAGTTCTGGATAGGCGTTCTTCATTAGATCTACGACAGCGAAAGCCATCTGATAGAAGAAAGGGTTCGACGCGCCTTCTGCCCTTCCGTGGCGGATCGCGCGCCTAATAATCTTACGGAGCACGTACCCTCGACCTTCGTTAGAAGGCAGAACTCCATCAGAAATTAAGAACGTGGCGGCGCGAGCGTGGTCTGCTATGACGCGCCATGAAGCTGCAACGGCTTGACGATCTGGGGTGGCGAATCCCCCGGGGTTTGGCATGACGACGAGTTCAATGGTTCTATTGATCAGAGGTATGAACAAATCGGTCTGGTAATTCGAAATCGCTCTTTGTAGAACGGTCGTAATCCGCTCTAGTCCAGCCCCTGTATCAATCGAGGGTTTCGGCAGCGGCGTCAGTTTCCCGCTGGAATCACGGTCAAACTGCATAAACACCAGATTCCAAATCTCAACGTACCGCCCGCACTCGCAGCCAAATTTACAATCCGTGTGTCCCCGGTCGCTGGCCGCCGGACCCATGTCATAGTGAATCTCGCTACAAGGCCCGCAGGGACCGGTATCGCCCATTTGCCAGAAGTTGTCCTTCGACCCTAGCTCAAAAATCCGATCCTTAGCAATTCCCTGCTCCGCCCAAAGCTCATAAGCCTCGGCGTCGCGCTCCACGCCGTTTTCACCCTTAAAAATCGTCACATACAGCTTGCCCTTATCAATCCCAAACCACTGCGGCGAAGTAATCAGTTCCCACGCATAAGCAATCGCATCTTTCTTGAAGTAGTCCCCAAAAGAAAAATTCCCCAACATCTCAAAAAACGTATGATGCCGGTTCGTAAATCCAACATTCTCCAAGTCGTTGTGCTTGCCACCAGCCCGCACACACTTCTGCGACGTGGTAGCCCGAACATACCCACGTTGTTCCGCTCCAAGAAACACATCCTTGAACTGGTTCATCCCAGCGTTGGTAAACAGCAAGGTAGGATCGTTCGCGGGAACCAGCGACGACGAGTGAACTTCCTTGTGCCCCTTCTGCACAAAGAAATCCAGAAACTTGCGGCGTATCTCCGAACCAGTCAGCATGAAAGAAATTCTAAATGATTAGGCAAAAAAGAAGCGTTCGTTGCCCCAGGTTCACGCGCGTCCTTTGCGCGTTAACCTGGGTAGCGAAGCCAAATTCACCTCTCGAAAATTACAATTCCGAGCGCACCGACGAATCGGCTACCGCCTCCTCCGTGGTCCTCGATGCCCTCAGTGGCGAAGCAAGCGCACCTCAGATTCGCGCGCCCTCGATGCCAAAGCAGGCAAATACGATGTATGCACACCCAAAACTAAACTCCCTTAAGCATGGGCAACTCCACAAGGCATTACACACTCTCACCTTCATTGGCCTAATAAATTTAGACGGAGAGTTGAATGTATAAGCAAATTGGGGTTGTTGCCTTGGCTATCACGTTGGCGATAGCGTTGACTGGGTGCGGCACCACGCCCGGCACCATTAATGGGTTTTGGACCGCTACACTCACCAATCCCGCAGGGACGCCAGTGCTCGCGTTCCAAACCAACTTCGTGCAGGGGGGCGCTACCGGGCTCACTATCAGTAACTTCGCGTTTACAACCTCGGGTTCTTGCTTTGTATCAGGGCAAACCTCGGAGACCGGTTCCTTTAGCCTCGGCGGGAACTACAACGGCAAGGTAACAGGTTCGTTCGCTATGATCGTCACCAGCACGGTCCCTAATACAAACAACCTGCTCAACCTCAAGGGCACTGTAAACGGAGGCACCATTACCGGCACCTGGACCCTGGTAGGCGGATCAGGCTGTACTGGAAATGGAACGTTCATAGCTACCTCCACGCGATCAGTCTAACTCGGCAAGCTCGGTGCCCCAGGTTCGCGACGTTCTTTGTTGTCCAGTCCCATGACATCCTTTACACGGCGTCTCGACACATCCTTTACAGTTTGGGTTTGGGAACCTCGTCGGTGAGCCAGCGGTTGACCAGGAGCG
>JAYVEP010000192.1:0-10085 GCA_043749225.1 Acidobacteriaceae bacterium | reverse complement strand
CTTCCCGCGCCACGTCTTCCGCTTTGCGCCCCGCCTCCAACTGCTTCAGCGCCCCAATCATCTGCGCCTCTGTGTGCTTGCTTCTCGACATGCTCGTTTCCCTTTCCGCAATGTGAAATCACACTCACTCCTGCGCGGTTTCCGGGGGGCACGTCACTGGAAGGACGCGAAGAAGAGCGCGAAGCCCGGTGATCGTCCTCGATGCCTCTGCCGCCGTCGACTGGCTTCTCCAAACACCTGCTGGACAGTCCATCGAGACCCGCATTTATTCCCCCCACGAAACCCTTCATGCCCCCCACCTGCTCGACGTTGAGGTGGCTCAGGTACTCCGCCGTCTGGTGCGGCAGGGGACTGTGTCGACTCATCGTGCCGAGGAGGCGGTACAGGTTTCACCCACTTATTATTCCGCTTTCGCTAGGTCATGACTCGTCGGGAAAACCGCGACTACCTTAATTCCTGGTTGGGCCGAACTAATTTCCAGCGTGCCTCGAAGCAGGCGAACCCTTTCGCGCATCCCGCGCAATCCGACTCCCGATTTCAACTGGTCCAACGAGAGCGCTGTGCCTCGGCCAAAATCCCGCACTTCCAATCTGATTTGGGTCGGTTCGAAGCTCACGCAAATCTTTGCCGAGGGACTGCCGGAGTGGCGATGAATGTTGGATAGACATTCCTGAACGATTCGAAATAGAGCGGTCTCTAGATGCGGATGAAATCGCGGCAGATCATTAGCGATTTCTAGTTCCACATCGATTTTGCTGCGTTCGGTAAATCCTTCTATGTACCCTTGCAGACCGCATATCAACCCTACCTCGTCCAACATCGGGGGATGAAGAAGATGGGAGATGGTACGAATTTCAATGGAAAGCAGGGAAACAAGAGAAACGTTCTCGGAAATTATCGACGTGATTGGCGGCGCAATTTGTGGGTGAGAAAGTACACGCGAATGATTCATGCTCAGCGCTACGAGCAACTGGCCTACGCTATCATGCAATTCACGGGCAATACGCCGTCGTTCCTCATCTCGCAAGTGCAGCAACCTGCCATTGAGTTCTCGTAGATCTTCCTCTACGCGTTGGCGTTCGCATATCTCCCTTTCGAGATCTGCGGTTCTCAGCGACACTTCCTGCTCAAGTCTTTTGCGCGAGTGCAAAAGATCCTGTTCATACCTTCTACGATCGGTAGCGTCGAAGAAGGCGCTATGAATCAGGTGACGACCGGATTCATTGACTTGTTGTTGGACCGAGTTCACCAAAACAGGGAGCACACTTTGGTTATTACAGGTCAGGTCGAAGGCAACCTCTTTCACCGTGCCCTGCAGCTGTAGCAGTGGTGCATATTGAGTTTCATAGAAAATTCTTCCAGGAGCGGTTAATAAGGGCAAGAATATACTTGCCTCGCCCATTCTAGGAGAGTACGATGATCTCTCTCCTGAGGGGTATTTTTATGCCGGATGATTCGTTGGAGCCAGCGGATAGGACCGTATTGGCCGTCTGTGAAATCGTCGCATTCGCGTTAGGTTGGAATGGCGTGGATCGTCTCTTGGCGGGTCGTCCATTGCTTGTATCCCCCATTTTGATTTCTACAATCTTGATCTCTTACGGCGGATTTAAGTGGCCTCAAATAAAACTCAAAATTGGTTCGCGTCTTGCCTCAGCAGTAGAACGAACTGTAGGTAGTCGGCAACATCGTTTGGCTATATATATTGCTGCGACGATGTTGGCTCTAACAAGCATAAGCTACACAATCTACAATCATTCTCACAAGTTAAGCGCTGCTCCGATTACGTCATCCGAAATCTCCGAGGGGCCCGCAACATCTCAAGTCGAAGCGCACACGGTTACGGTCATAGACGAGAATGGCACCTCACTAAAGGGAGCAGAGATATATTTCGTTCGTCGGAATGGGGTGCATTCGAGCAGGGCTGTGAGTGGCAATGAGGGCATTGCCGAGGTTGCGACACTAGGCGAAACCGTGAGCGTATTCTGTGCTATTGATGGTTTTTTTAGCTACTACCAGAAAGATTACACTCCCGGTACGCCACTTGAGATAAAGCTAAAGAAGAGTCCTCATGGTGGCTCCGTAATTTTCGCTGATGGGATTGGATACATACCTGCCCTGTCAGGTCGGCTTAATCTGATTCTTGATGCTGAAAGCCGGAGCTATCTCTATGCTGAGAATATTGCCATTAATGGCGGGAAAGCCCAGCCTGCCACATTTGTCCTAAATACCCCACTGACCTTAGAGGATTTAGATGGACACAAAGTTGAGATCAAAATTGTTTCGATCATCGGTTCATCCTCGTTGATTGACTATCGGAGGCTTTAAAACAACCCTATGGGAGAGCCATCAGAATCGCAAAAATTCGATGTTGTAATGCGGAAGATTCTTTCCGTGTCGAAAGAGGAACTGAAAAAGCGCGAGAAGGCATGGAAGCGTAAGCGAGAACAGACAAAGAAAAAGCGGGCGACTTCTTAGCCCGCTGTCCTCGACCTTGCCGTCGAGTGGCCCGTGTCTGGGTAGTCCTTGCTCAATTGGGTTTACCTGTCAGTTGAGCGAATGTAATACGCTTGCCGACGATCTGGCGAATGGCGAGATCAAAGCGGCCAGCATCACTTATGTCTTTGCGATTGTTGAAACGAAACATCTGCTCGTCGAGGTAGCGGTGAAGATGAAACGGCTCGACCGATACATAGGTTCCCGAAATGCCGCGCTTCAACAGCGACCAGAAATTCTCAAGCCCATTGGTATGCACGCGACCATCTACGTATTGAGTGGCATGATCTACGACCTGATGAGCATAGTCCGCAGCCAATCCTTCATACGAGAGAAGGGCATCGCTGTAGAGAGCAGCGCCAGCGGTTACGTGCCTGCGTACTTCTTCTTGCAACACAGTCTTGCGGCGGCTAGGAACGACAGTAGCGCGAACCTTTCCGCCGCGCTCAAGGATTCCCATGACAGCGGTCTTGTCCTTCGTTCCGGTACCAGTGATGCGGCGTTTGCGCTCACTAACGTGCATGTTCCGAGCTTTGCCGCCGATGAAGGTTTCGTCAACCTCAACCTCTCCGCCGTCCCCGCCCAGCTTGGAGCCGAAGAAGTCATCCTGCATCGCAAGGCGAATCCGTTGGAGCATAAACCATGCCGACTTCTGAGTGACCTTTACGTCTCGCGCAATTTCGTAACTGCTCACGCCGTTCTTGCAGTTAGTGAGCAACCAAGTAGCCGTCAGCCATTTGTCGAGGGAGATAGGCGAATCCTCGTAGATCGTTCCAACCTTGACGGAGAACTCGCGCTTAGAGTGATGACTACCGCACTTCCAAGTCCGGCGAGTCGGGTTGAATACGCTAACCTTCTTCGAGCCACAACCCGGACAAATTACGCCGTTCGGCCAGCGCCGGATAGCAATGTAGTCAATGCAGTTGTCAGGATTAGAGAAGTAGACGATTGCTTCTTGAAGGCTCGTGGGTTCTTGGGTCATCTTCGTTCTCCGTTAACGAAAATGTATCAAAAACACGTGGGCGAGTCAAGTAACTTATTGCCTTAATAAGTCCTGGAATCGCTTCAAGGTGACAAGGCTACTCTTCGAATACCCCGTCCAGTTTAGAAAAGTCTGATTGGCCCTGATTATCGTGCCATCTGCCGTCGTACATAGATAACCACACGGGGATATGTCATAAAGATCCTGAACAAACTGGTCCGACAGACGGCCGTCGCTCATTGTTCCCGCTAGTGTCGGTAGAGTCATTGACCCAAAGCCTTGATCATAGCGTCAATGGTCTCCTGCGGCGCACTCAGGTGAGGGCAATGGCCGGTCGCGTTTAACGACACCAGAGTACTGTGGGCCAAATGCCGGTGCACGTAGTCACCCACCGATGCAGGTGCGATTGAATCCTGGCTACACTGCAGAATGAGAGAACGAGTCCCAACCTTAGGGTAGATCTGCTCGATTGTCAGAGAGGAATGTCAGCCGCGCAAAATGCTTTGCCATTTCGGGGTCGGTGCGGCAAAAACTATTCTCAAGTTCGTGAACCAGTTCTGGTCGGTCGGCATTCCCCATAATCGAGCGAGCCATCGTCTTCGACCACCCAAGGTAGTTGCTATCTAGAAACTCCAGCAATCCGTCAATGTCTGCCCGCGTGGATCCTCCAACATAGGCGCCATCATTTATGTAGCAGGGTGACGGCGCGATCAGAACTAGCTGCGCAAAAAGAGCAGGATCCTTTATTGCGGCCAATATTCCGATCATCGAGCTCACCGAGTGTCCCACGAAAATCGCATTCCGCAGGTCGAGTTCGTGACAGATTTCGGTCAGATCCCGCTCGTAGCCATCAAGCCCTGAATACTTTATGGGGTCAAAGGCACTGAGATCGGAATTCCCGAAGCCAACGTGATCGAAGAGCACAATCCTGTGGCTTTTCTCAAATGCCGGAGTGATCAGCCGCCACATGTTCTGGTCGCACCCGTAGCCGTGCGCAAAAATAATTGGTATCTCTCCCGCTCCGAACACCTTAACATTGTTCCGTTTCAGAACGGACATCGGCGATTTCCTCCATGGAACAGTGTGCTTACATTGAGTATCGAAGGGGGCTACCTCCGGAGATTGCCCGGAACTCCATTGAAAGGTTAGCGACTTTCATTAGGCTACGCAACCTTCACTGCATCGGCAACTGCTTTCAATAATACGGGAATACTACGGGGAGGAATAATACGGGCACAGGAACATGTGAAGAAATTCAATTTTCGATTTCGGCCGATTTTTCGGGTGATCCAAAATGTATCCGAATATCGCAAACGTCGTTTGTAGGGCATCTAAACGATTAGTTTTTCGGACCAAAACTAGTGGACCTTCTGGAACCTGATTTCTTCACATGTTCCAGACGGGACGTTCCCTATATTTCGGAACAGGGCCCAACAAGTAAACCAGCTCTAGATCGCCATCTCTCCCAGCACCTGCCGCGCCAGCCCAAACGCCAGCGTCATATCGCTGCCCCCCAGGGCCGTCACCACCCGAACGTCCTGCGCTGGTTGCGAGACCATATACGGATTCTCCGGATGGCGGGCGTGGATGGCGTGCCAGTGGTCGGTGACATCGAGGTTGGGAGCGTGCAGGAAGTTGCGCAGGTAGCGGATCACTTGGTTGTCGATCAGAGTCTTGTCAAAAACATCAGGCGAGAGGCCATCTTCGTGCGAATAGCCGAGGGTGAGTTCGCCGTCGGAGGTTTGCGTGACCATGACGTGGATGCCCACTGATCGTATTCGGGCAGTTCGCGGGAAGGGCTCCACAGAGCCCCCAGGAGGCCCGCCGTGAGGGCGGCTTGGGTGCGGGAGACTCTCCGCCCTCGGGATCGAGGCGCTGGCTCACGTAGCCGAAGCTGGGGCCAAGGTCGGCGAACTCGCGGATTACGTCGAATTCGTCCTGGTGGTAGGCCAAGTGGAGCGAGCCGGTGGGGTGGTAGGGAAGTCGCGCGGACTGCAGGAGCTCCATCCAGATTTCGCCGCTGGCCATTGCCATCTGGTACGCGGCGCCGGGGGGCTGGCTAATGGGTGAAATCAGGCCAAATCCGCGCACGGAAGCGCCCAGGATCTTGGGGCTGCGCTCAAAAACGACGACGGAGCGCCCTTTTTTCCCAGCCAGGTAGGCATGGGCCAAGCCGACGATTCCGGCTCCTACAACGGCAACATCGGCGTGCTGATTGGTCATTTCCCCTTCGAAGTTTCCGAATTTCTTTCGAATGTACTTTTGGAGCCAAATTCCGAGCCTACGGTTCTCGTCGCTTGCCGATTGGGGGCTTCCCAAACGCGGTCAGCCGTCCGAGTCCGGTCAGCTAAGAAGTTGAATTGGAGCTCTTTACAGGCAAACCGGATGGCAACACTTTCATATTGGCTGAGCTACGTTGCAGGTGCAGGTCCCGGGAGAAGTCTTGCCGAGTTTGATTAAGGAATCGTTACGGTTTGGTGAATCCTGCGTGAATACGTTCAACAGGGATGTATTCCAGGGCTCGCAGCCAACACAGAAGGGCAAGTTTCGGGTGGATGGGAGTCCACATATGGCTCTTTTGTGCTATGCTTCCGCGCATTGGGGTTCGGTGCTTTTTTTGTTTATAGTTTGGCCCGAAGCGAAGCGCCGATGTCGTGCCTGTTTATCTGTTCTTTCCATTCGTTTTTTCAAAATTAATTCTCAGGAGAAGGTGGAGCTATGGCCAATTTCGACGCATTGAAGCAGAAGTATCAGCCAGTGGTAGATGCAATCGGCGAAGAGGGTGGGCAGCTGATGAACATCAATCTGGACGGCGAACAGCTGTATCTGAAAGCAGTGCTGGATTCAGAATCCAGCAAGAACCGGATTTGGGATGTGATCAAGAAGATCGACGCGAACTTTGCGGATTTGAAGCACGATATCGAAGTCCGAGCGGGCAGCCAGATGTACATTGTGCAGGCCGGGGATAGCTTGTCGAAGATCGCGAAGCATTTTTACGGCGACGCTCAGAAGTATGAGCGGATTGCCAAGGCGAACGACATTGAAAATCCTGACCTGATTAAGGTTGGCCAAAAGCTGGAGATTCCGGCGGCTTAGTTATGGGTTTCGGGGCTGCGAGTGGACACGGCGGGTTGTCAGATGTCTTGGACGATTGGGGTGACCACTCGTGTGCCCCTTAGAACTTAAGTGGTATAGCCGTGGACGACAGGAAGATGCATCCTAAACGTACAGCAGGCTCAATAGGGCCGCTGCTCGGGTAGAACTTAATTGCAGCTCTGTAGCACTTGTCAGTCCCAGGTTATCGGCTTGTCATTCCAAGGAAGAGACGATCGAGCCGCGAAACCAGCGGTTTTGCCTATCATTTCTTGAAGTTACGCGGGTGGCACCTCAGTTGCTCCTTAAAGGTGTAACAAACCCTTGGCCCGGGCCTACCACGTTTTTATAGGATGAATATCTTGACGTATCCCTTTGAAACCCGTCGTCGTCGCAGCCGGTACGAGCGCGCTTTGAAACGGCGGAGGACTGTGTTGATCGCGCTGTTGGTGTGTGTGCCGCTGCTGATCGGCGTTTATGCGCTGTCGGCGAGTTGGTCCAGCCGCGCCGATCGCGTGGCCGTGGCAGGCATGCCGGGCAACGATTTGAGCGATCTTGGGGTTGACGGCCAGAGCGCAGTCAATTCTCTTCCAGCGCCGGACCCGGCGCCTGCGGTGAAGCGCAGGAGAGTTCATTCTGCCGCGGGGAAAGGTTCTCAGAATAAGAAGCAGGGCCGCTTGATCTACCGTTATTCGGTAGTGCCGGGAGGGGTTCGAACACCAGCCGAACTGGCTGAGGCGGCAGCCCACGATCCTGACGTGGCGCTGCACTATTCCCGCCTGAATTTTCGCCGCGCGCATTTGGTGCGGCTGGTCGCCGACCAAAGGATGTACGTTTCCTACCGCAAGGGTGGACGAATCTTGTGGACGAAGAAGCCACACCTGATTCGAGCTGGGGAAACCGTAATTACGGATGGGAAAGTGACGGCGCGGACACGCTGTGGCAACCGTCTGGCGTCCAAGCCCGAGGGCATCACGGAGACGGAAGGGCCGACGGAAGCTCAATTGAACCAGCCGGTGGCGGTCGAGGATGGTACGTATCAGCCTCCCGTGACGGAGCTGGACCTGCCAACGTTGGCGACGGGACCGACTTCTGGGCCGCTGGGTGAGCCAGTGTTTATAGGACCGTTTCTGGGCGGGGGTGGTGGAGGAGGAAAGTGCCCGATTGACCCTCTGACACATCGCTGTAAGAAGAAGAAACACCATCCGCCGCCGGTGCCCGAGCCTGGAACCTTGGTTCTGGTTGGGTCGGGAGCGATCCTGGCGCTCAGCCGAAAGTACTTGCCAGGGGTTTGGAAGAGCCAGACGGTCGTGAGTTAAGAGAGCGTGAGTAGAGCGTGAGTTAAGAGCGCAGCGGAGCAGGTCTCCGTTGTTCCGGAGCATAGCATCCGGAGCATAGCATCCGGAGTATAGCAATAGAGGCCATGTCCCAAAATGGGACGTGGCCTTTGGTTTTTGAGGGACATGTTCTTACGGGTGATTGGGCAGCTCCTCCCGCTGGTAGAATGCAGGGAAAGGCCGACATAATTCATGCAACGCTCGTACATCAATTCGGACTGTTTGCGATGGATGCTGCTGGGCTCTCTGATGACGTTTACAGCCTTCTTTGGCCTGGTGGGAGCGCAGGCGGGTTGGGCGCAGACGTCTGCCGCCCGGGCCACCGGCGCGCTGACGGTGCGGAGTATTGCGGTTGGTGGAGCGGTGGCGCGACCGGAAATTGAAGTCAAGACGAGTGGGCCCGTATCGCCGGCTACGCAAGCGGTGACTGGCCCGGCTCGCATCGTGATCGATTTTCCAGGGGCGCTGCCAGCCAAAACTTTGCGGGCGCTCTGGGTTCATCACGGCAATCTGAGGGGGATTCGTACCGGATTGTTTCAGGCCCAGCCACCGATTACGCGTGTGGTGCTGGATGTCGACGGACCTACGGATTATCAGGTTACTCCGGTAGGGAATTCGATTGTAATTCGGCTGGGGAAGCCTGCGGCGCCGAATACTCGGGCTGTGGCGTCGATTCGGCAGGCGAGTGTGGCAGGAAACGGAAGGGCGACGCTGGTTCCGATTGCTACGGATGCTCCGATGTTTGTGCAATCGGGGACTACGCCTGCGACCTTGACGCTGAATGCGCCGGTCACTCCAGCGGCTCCGCGGCTGGAAGTAACCGTGCGCGGGAATTTGCTGAGTATTCACACGGAAGGTGCGACTCTCTCGGAAGTGCTGTACGAAATTCATCGCCAGACGGGCGCGGATATCGCGATTC
Source organism: Acidobacteriaceae bacterium (assembly GCA_043749225.1). Lineage (GTDB taxonomy): Bacteria > Acidobacteriota > Terriglobia > Terriglobales > Acidobacteriaceae > JANXUC01. The sequence continues at coordinate 1,261 of JAYVEP010000192.1, read as the reverse complement.
CGGCTGGGGCGGAGCAGGAGCGCGTCGTGGTGCGGCTGGGCCCGGCGCCTGGCAAGGAAGTGATTTCAGCCTTGTTGAACGGCTCGCACTTTAACTACATTCTGGTGGGCAGCGATCGCGATCGTGGCGGGTTCAGCAATCTGTTGTTGAGTTTGAAGACTGGGGGCGGAAGTTCGGGAATGTTCGCGCACGCGGCACCCGATCCCGGTTCGCAACAGTTTGGGCAGCCGGCCGCGCCTGATCCTGGAATGGAACAGACGGGAATCGATCCATCGTTGGCGCAAGCTGAACCCGAATTAGAAACGGTTCCGGATGAAGCGCCGGAGCCTGCGACCAATGGAGCTCCGAATGGTGGACAGCCTGGGGTTCCACAGCAACAGCCAATCCAGCCGATTGCGGATGGCGTGCAGCAGTAGGAATTGTGGCGCGGACACTCTTGTCCGCGAGAGGCTAGAAGCGGGAAGAAGACTCGAATTTCTGCCGGACTGCTGGCTCTTTCTCTGCCTGGAGAAAGAAAAGCTCGAATAGTCTTGACCTCGCTTGGTTTCCTCAAGAATGATTGAAGGTGCGACAGTCAGCGGGCAAGAGTGCCCGCTCCACATAACCTGACCCCACTCCACGCGGTTAATCCTACACAGAAGCAGCCATGTCTCAGCGCACGGTTCTTCCGAAGTACGAATACCGTCGTCGATTGCCTCACTATCAGACCAGTGATCGCCCGATCTTTATAACATTTCGCAAGCTTACCCACACGCCATTCTCGGTGGAGGCTCGCAGCGTTGTGCTCAAGCATTGCCTGTACGACGACGGCAAGAAGTACAAACTTCATGCAGCCGTAGTTATGGCCGATCACGTTCATCTGTTATTGACGCCGTTGCGGGACGATCAGGGATGGCCGTTTCGTGTGGCCGAGATTCTGAAACTGATCAGAGGAATTTCAGCGCGCAGCGTGAACCGGCTGCTTAAGGCTTCTGGGCCGGTTTGGCAGGATGAGTCCTTTGACCACGTTCTTCGTTCGGAAGAGAGCCAGGAAGAGAAGTGCGAATACATCCGTCAGAATCCCGTTCGTAAGGGATTGGTGGTGAAGCCGGAAGACTATCGTTGGCTGTGGCTGGAAAAGTAGTTGATTGTGTGGCGCGGACACTCTTGTCCGCGAGAGGCTGGGTACGGACCGGGGACATGGGTAACAAAACAGACCGGGGACATAGGTAACACTTTGGCTCGAGGGACTGAGGCTTGTAGAAGAGAGAGCATGCCTTGG
>JAYVEP010000191.1:0-3915 GCA_043749225.1 Acidobacteriaceae bacterium | reverse complement strand
GTTAGGAAGCCACAATGCCGCTCAATAGTTCGCGCACGCAACGGCTTCTAACCCATCCATACGCCGCACTGGAATGTCTAGCCGTTGCGGCAGTGGCCATCGTCGTATGGCTCGCGCGGCCGTTTCTGATGGGCGCAGTGGCGTTTAGCCTCCCGGTGGCTGTTGAGCTGGGCTTTCGCTTCGCCGCCTCGATCCGGTTTGGCTTGGCTCTGTTTCCTGTTCCCGCTCATCGAACCGGACGGGCGGATTTCCCGCATCCGGCTCTCGGAAAAGACTCACGCTGTTCTGTGTGACGCCGTGCCCGAGACGGACATGCTTGCTAGCGCAGCCACGTCCCGAGCCTCCGGGTGTGGCAGTTTCCCCCTCTATATGGCTACCCCCCTTTCCAAATTCGCGGACCTTCGGGATTGCAGAGTCGGTGATTGTGAGCAGTTCTGACCAGCGGCGATTCATCTCTTGGCCGATAGTTGACCGTAGTGATAAGGACCGAGGTGCTATGACTACCAACACGAAAATGATTTTCCTACTAATCGCCGGGGCCTTCGGCCTGACATTCGCAGTAGCTTCAAAATCTGCCAAGCACCTCTTAGAGCGCCGCTTGGACGAAGAGGCGTTGTCGCGAATGGATGGAGAAGGCGGTTCCATAGCGACACCGCTGCATGAACTGTAGAACGCAGTCTTGGCACAAAAGAACTCGCTAGTCTTAAGTGGCGGTCTCTGTCCTGGGGTTCGTCTACACATTCTGGACCAACTCTAAATCTCATTGATAATGCGTCCCTAACCATCCATGGTGTTGCCCCCACCAGTGGGCAGTCGATCGGGTTCCAGTTCTCGGAGGGAGCGGGTCCATGAGTGAAATTGCGATTTTGCAACAGTGATCCCCGACGGAGTGTCGCTTGTTCATGGTTTCGAGCAATTTCGATCGGCGAGCCAAGAACCTAATTCTTCGAGATGCCGCAGTTCAACTGGATGATACCCTTGCAATATGCCTCATGATCCCGATGCAGGCCCCGGTGCCCGACCCGTCTTCCTACCTGCACGCTCTGGATCGGGTGGATCCTCCGCCGTTGGGTATGCACTTGTTATAGGACTGCTGCTCGGAGTCCTGTTGGTCGGCGCTGCAGGTTGGGTGATGCTGTCGCGAGGTTCCGGGCGGTCCCTGTTGAGCCATTTGTTTTCGGCGGCGACGGGAAGAACGCTCACCATCGACGTGAGTCAGCCTGCGGTGGTCGATCGCATCCAGAGGTTGCAGCGGTTGGAGACGGTGGTGTACTCGGTGGATAAGCTAGTGACCGGCGCTAAGGAAAATCCCCTCCTCCCGGATTTTCTCACCGGCGATCGGCTCTTAATGATGGTGCATGGAGAAGTTGTTGCCGGGATTGATTTTGCGAATTTGAAGCCGGCCGACGTAAGGGTCGATGGCAAGCAGGTCCACTTACATCTTCCTGCGGCGCAGGTATTCAGCACCCGGCTCGACAGCGCGAAGACCCGGGTTTATTCGCGGCAAACCGGTTTTCTCGTATCAAGCGACCCGAATCTGGAGACCCAGGTTCGGCAGGAAGCGGAACGGCAACTGCAGGAAGCCGCGCTCGCAGATGGCATCTTGCGAACGGCCCAGCAGAATGCCCTTTCCACAATCAGCAGTCTGTTGCAAGGCCTGGGATTCGAGAAGGTTGACTTCGACTGACGCTCCTGCTTAACTCTGCGAATGTTATCGTATAAAGTGTTGACGCAGGCTACTCCACTCTCAATCTCACGGTTCTAAACAACCGGAGAAAATCGTTTGTAGGAAATCCTAACGCGATTTTATTCTGCACATTTTTCGGGCGTGAGTTTTTCAACAGCCACAGGCACTTTCACTCACAATGCCGGATTGTGAGTGTAATTCTGTCGATCCCGACTTCAGGTTACGAACGTACTTGTCTGCAATAGAACAAGTGAGCACTTTTGAACAGTCACACGGTTGGTGGACAACGTTAGGATGCAATCTGATTGAAGGTTCGCCGCAAGCGCGGACAGTTCCATTCGAGCAGATTTCAATCAGAAGTTGCGACGGAGCGAGCGATTCCAGACATAGAGGAATTGCCGAAAAAAACCCCAGATTCCGCATTGCAATTCCAGGGATCTTGGTATTTCACTTTACGGCATCGGTTGAGCCAGGAATGAGAAGGCGATGATGGTTACACATGGAAACGGCAGTCTCAAGGCCTTGTTCGCAGTATTTTTCCTATTAATTGCCGCCACGGGTTGCAGTGATCCGGATAAGAATGGTGGGAACTCGAATTTGACTCCACCCACCGTGACTCTTGTCACTCCAGCGAATGGTGATGTGGGTGTTTGCCCAGGCATCGCCATTATTAGCGCAACATTCAGCAAGGCAATGAACCCTGCCACCATCAACACCTCGACCTTTGTTTTGGCGGGACCAGGAGGAGCCAGCGTGCTTGGATCTGTTTCCTATGCTCCCGCGACCAACGTGGCCACGTTCACGCCCACGAGCAGTCTCGCATTGAACACCATGTATACCGCCACAATTACAACAGGTGCGGCGGATACCTTTGGCAACCCGCTGGCCACCAAATTCACATGGTCGTTCACGACGGCTGTGGTTCCGTGCATGCCACCGCCGGGACCTGTGAATCTAGGAACAGCCTGCAGTTTCGGAATCTTGGGTGCTACACCTGTCGTGAGCAGTATCGGTCCCACAATTATTAACGGCGGTGATGTAGGGATATGGCCAGCCGCGTCGGTCACAGGATTTCCGCCAGGAACGCTAACCGGCACGATACACCTGGGCGATGCCGTTGCCATGACTGCGCAGGGGGACCTGACCACGGCGTATAACAATGCCGCTGGAGCACCAGGTGGGGCCGTCCTCCCGGCAGATATTGGTGGGCTGACTCTCGCTCCTGGCGTTTATAAGACGACCAGCGCACAGCCCTCATTGGGTATAACCGGGAACCTGACTTTAAGCGGCAATCCGAATGGTGTTTGGATCTTCCAGATCGTCTCCACGCTCACAACCGCCGCTGGTAACAGCCAAGTGATTATGGCCGGAGGAGCTCAATCCAAGAACGTGTTCTGGCAAGTTGGCAGTTCCGCCACTCTTGGAACCAACACAACCTTCGCTGGAAACACAATGGCTCATGCCTCGATCACGCTGAACACGGGCGCAACGCTCAACGGCAGAGCACTGGCGCAAACGGGCGCGGTCACTTTGGACAGTAATCCCGTGAATGTGCCTACTACCTGTCCGTAACGTCGTCGGATAGTGGACCTGCTTGATGCGGGTCCACTACCGCTCCGGCCAGCGAAGAAAAAATTCTACGTATCGGGTTTCGGAGGAATATTCCCATGTCATCTTCTTTAAGATACGATCTTGGCCGTGGTTTCAGAATGCTGCCAGCAACGATTGCCGTCCTGTGTGTGTTGGGAACCCTGGTCGCAGCTCAGGACCAGCCTGCTCCGAAGTGGGAGCTTTTCGGCGGTTATTCTTTCTTTCATCCCGGGGCGAACGTGCATGGCGTTCTCCCACTCGGATTGGTTCCGCTAACCAGCCGTCTGGAACCGAATCCGCGGGGTGCTGGAGTCAGCGCCACGTACAACTTCAGTCGCTGGTTCGGACTCACGCTTGATACCAGCACCAATTGGGGTAGTGGAGAGGCTTCGGTAGGCAGAAGAATTGACGACGCAGGTTTCTCCAACCTCTCATTTGGTCCAAAGATTACGTTCCGCCACGAGCACTTTTCCATATTCCTGGAAGGATTGGCGGGTGACCACCGTCTTATGCCAGATGCCTTCCACGACATCGATAAGTTAGGAATCATGGGTGGAGGTGGCCTCGACATCAATCTCTCCCGGCATGTGGCTCTGCGGCTGCTCCGGGCCGACTACGTATTTTCCAACTATCGCTAT
>JAYVEP010000190.1:0-10097 GCA_043749225.1 Acidobacteriaceae bacterium | reverse complement strand
TTGAAGCTCACGGTAACTTGCCACACGAGCAGGCGATGAGAATAACGTCAGATACGGAGGTCAAATTGGTACTGTTGTACGAAAACGCCTACAGCACCTCCATAGTGCCTTTGAAGCTTTATAACTATCTCATCATGAAAGGGCCGATTTTAGCGATTGCTCCGGAAGAAGGAAGGACGGCTGCAATCATCGCGGAGACACGAATGGGCGCTGTCGTCTCCGCCAAACGCGGCGTAGATGCGGTATATAAGCAGCTTCACGGCTTCTATCAGGCTTGGCAGCGCGGCGAGTTAACGGTTGATCCTGATTTAGAGGAAATTGCGCGGTACGATCGGCGTACGCAGGCGATGACGCTGGCCGGAATACTCAGGGGCCATTAAGTTGCTACGACCATTGCGGTTTGGAAGTTTGTTGAAGTGTCACAAGTAAACCGGGCAACCGTGGTGCACTCCATAGGTGAGCGCGACACAAGCGACAGCGGCCGTTACCGTGTCGCACATTTGCATTCCACGCTCGGGGTATACGGCGCCGAGCGGTGGACCTACGCGCTGCTCAAGCATTTGGACCGTCAGCAAATTGAATCCATCGTAATATCCGTCGGTACTAAACCAGGTGCGGATTCATTCTATCGCTTGATGACGGCAGAAGGATTCTCCGCTTTCCACATTTCCATACCAGGAAAACTGAATCCGCGCGCTGTCTTGCAACTGCGCCGCTTACTGGTTCGGCAGGGCATCCATATCCTGCACACACACGGATTCAAGGCCGATGTGCTGGGCTATTTGGCTACACGAGCTTTGCCCCTAAGACTGGTCTCGACAATTCATGGTTGGACTGCTGACGAAGGGTTGCGGATTAAAGTGTATGAGGCGATTAGCAGAACATTCTTGAAGCGCTTCGATCGCGTCTATCCCTTGAGCCCGGCGCTTCTAGAGCACTTGACCCTAAGTAAATTTGATCCGCTCAAACTGCAGCTCATTCTTAACGCTGTGGATCTTTCCGCCTTTGATTTTCACTTCAATGCACGTCAGGCTGGTGATCCTTTCTCATTGCTCTTCGTGGGCCGCCTTTGTCACCCTAAGGGAATTTTCGATTTGCTGGAGGCATTTGCCAAAATGCAAACGGTAGCGCCAGTTAAGCTCAGTGTCGTCGGTGATGGGCCGGATCGCATGGAACTCGAGGAGTTGTCGCGAACGTTGGGGGTCACGGACAAGGTCAAGTTTATTGGCGCAGTGGCGTCAATTGCACCTTTGCTTAAAGAAAGTCACGCCCTGGTGTTGCCCTCGTACTCTGAAGGTATTCCCCGGGTCGTCATGGAAGCGTTTGCTGCGGGGGTTCCGGTGATAGGCACGGCAATTCCAGGTATTAAGCAGTTGGTTGAAGAAGGACTCACTGGATTGATGGTTCCTGTTGGCGATCCGAACTCTTTGGCAGAAGCCCTCAGAAAACTGTGCGAACGTCCCGATTTGGCGCAACGGATGGCGAGCAACGCGCGGCAAGTGGTGACGGATAAATATTCTGCTAGCCGCATGGCTGAGGACTTTCAACGGGAATACCGGCGTCTATGCACCGCGGTTTGAAGGTTCTATTTCTAACCACCGTGCTACCGCGTAAGCGGCGGATGGGCAGCGAAGTCGCATCCCAAACGGTTATTGATGCGTTAACTGAGCTTGGCGCTGAGGTAACCGTGGTGGGATACATTCGTACCGATGATGACTATTCCTTGGGCTCCCGGGAAGTTTGTGCTGGCAAGCGATATATAGAGACGAAGGGAGCAGGATCGCACGCGGCTATGTGGTTTATGCACAGCTTGCTGAAGCGCCTTCCTTATTCGGTCGCGAAGTACTGCTCGAGTGCCTTCGTTTCCAGCGTCAGAAAATTGTTGCGTCAAGAAAATCATGACCTCGTAATTCTGGACCACGTTCAGATGAGTTGGTTGATCGAGGCGGTGCCGCTCAGAGGTAAATTGATCGGCATGGCACATAATGTTGAGCATCAGATGTACCAAAGCTTTATCGGCAAGCAGAAGAGCAGCGGCCGCCGCTGGGTTTATCAGCGCGAGAGCCGCTTGCTGCGGGAGATGGAGATTGCCTTTGCCAACAAGGTCGATCAATTGTGGGTTTTGACCCAGAGCGATGCTGAATCTTTTGCCGTCCTTAACCAGAATGGAAGTATCAAAGAGATCCCCCTGCCTGGTAGCGCAGTTCCAGCGGGCCTGATACCGGTGACGAAAGAGTTTGATATCGGTATGGTAGGAAGTTGGACGTGGAAAGCGAACGAAGAGGGGCTCAGGTGGTTCTTTGAAAAAGTCTATCCTCATCTCCCTGATCATCTTGCTATTCATGTCGCCGGTAGCGGGGCGAAATGGCTGGAGGGCCGGTATAGAAATGTAAAGTATCTTGGCTTCGTCGATGACGTTCAGCAGTTCCTGCAGCGTGCAAGAGTAGTAGCGATTCCGACACTGAGCGGCGGTGGAATTCAGATCAAAACGCTCGATGCAATCGCATCGGGGTCGCAGATAGTCGCTACGCCGCTTGCGCTGCGTGGCATCAATGGTCATCCGCCGACCGTGAGGGCGGCCGAGAACTCGGAGCAATTTGCACGGCTGCTGCGCTCGGCGATGAAGTCTTCGGACAGCGCGGCTTCGGCTCACGCCATCGAGTGGTCACGACTGCGTCAGAACCGGTTTCTGAGCGAAATCGCTGCCAGCGTCCAAAGTCTGGCCCCATTGAACTGAACAGGAAGACGAGCATGTCGATAAAGCAAAAGGTCATCAGCCTAATTCCGGGGCGATTGGAATTAGCGGCGCGCTATCACTACAACAAGGCGCTAGGTCGTCTGGAAAGGGAGACGAGCATTATCGAAAATATCGTGCCGCAAAGGCGTCGCTGTTTGGACATCGGAGCCAATGTCGGGCTCTATACATACCGCTTTGCACAATTGTTCATGGATGTGGAATCCTTCGAACCGATCCCTCGCTGCGCGCAAATCATTGCGTCCAGCAAGCTCAGGAACGTCTATCTTCACAACCTGGCACTCTCGAATCGGGCGGGGCACGCGAATCTGGATATTCCGGCCACTGGCGGACCCGAGGCGACGGCCCTGGCCAGCCTGTCAAACCATTTTCCAGACGCCGAATCGCTCCTTGTCGAGCTGAGAACCCTGGACAGCTTTGGGTTTACCGAGGTCGATCTCATCAAGATTGATGTCGAAGGACATGAGTTCGAAGTGCTGCAAGGAGGACGGGAAACCATCACGCGGGAACTGCCGACGGTCCTGGTTGAGGTGGAACAAAGGCATCACACCGACCGAAGCATTCAAGATATCTTCGGCTTCATTCTAGGCTTGGGGTACAGCGGCAGCTTCTTTTGGAATGGGCGTATGAACCCGCTGGACGGTTTTTCCGTCGACAAGCACCAACAGCCCTTCGATCCGCTCGACCGTACCGAGTATGTGAATAATTTTATCTTCCGGCCAATCGTACGCCGATGAAGTCTTCGCTGGCGTAGGCGAACCCGGCTTACACGACACCTAAGCGCTTACCGTGGTCAGAAAAATGCGTCCTGCCGCAGCGTTGCTCATCAGCATTGTGCCTTCCAATGCGCTGCGTTGCGCTTTCGATAGATGGGTCTTTTACTTCGCGAAGGACCCGCCGTGAAGTACGGGTTCATGGCTCGACACCAATCGGTGTGGCCGGTGCGGGCCATGTGCCGGATGCTGGGCGTCTCGCGCGGCGGGTTCTATGCATGGCGTGGACAGGCCCCGAGCAAGCGGTGCCGGGACAACGATCGACTGACGCGACGCATCCGCAACAGCTTCCCCCAAAGCGATCGGACTTACGGTGCGCCCAGGGTATGGCGGGACCTGCGTGATCTGGGTGAAGTGTGCTGCGAGAATCGTGTGGCCAGGCTGATGCGGCTGGCCAGTCTGCAAGCGCGTCCCCAGCGCTGGCGTCCCCCTCCGACCCCGGGTTACGGCCGGAGCAACGTCATCGCCGAGAATCTGCTGGACCGGCAGTTCGAAGCGACCGCCCCCAACCAACGCTGGGTCGCCGACTTCAACTATCTCTGGACTGTCGAAGGCTGGCTCTACCTGGCGGCGGGCATTGATCTGTACTCGCGCCCCGCGGCGAGCTGGTCGATGAGCCCGACCATGACCGCACAGCTCGTCATCGACGCGCTGATGATGGCGATCTGGCGGCGCGGCAAGCCGGTCGCGCTATTGCATCACTCCGACCAAGGCAGCCAGTACACGAGCGAAAACTTCCAGAAGCTGCTCGCCGAACAGGGCATCACCTGCAGTATGAGCAAGTGCGGTGACTGCTGGGATAATGCGGCAATGGAGAGCTTCTTCTCCACCTTGAAGATCAAGCGGATCCACCGCAAGCGGTATGCAACGCCCGAAGAAGTGCGTGCGGATGTCTTCGACTACATCGAGCGGTTCTACAACCCCAGGCGCCGTCACTCGACCCTGAGTCAGATCAGCCCGGCTGAATTCGAAAGACGCTTCGCAGGCTTAGCAACGTGTCCGTGAAAATGGGGGAAGCCCAATGAGAAGACGTTGGCTTTGGAGGAATTTTGTGACCCGACCGGACGAAAAGATTATCGCCGACGTCTCGGGTCTTCCGTAGGTGACGTCGCCCAAAGAACCGCTAGCCTGGGTGCACGCTTTATCCTTTCTTGTAGTGGAGTTGGCAGTTGCATTCACCGGCCTTTATGCATCCTTGTTCATTTTGGATATGCCCTTGTTAGATGCGTACCCGGATGGACATCTCAAGACTCTGCGTTATCCGAATCTCGATAACGTGTACCGCGATGAAGACTACTCCCGCTACCATGTTAACTCATATGGTCTGATCGGTTCGGAACCAGCGCCACTTGCGGATCGCAAGGTATTCCGAATCGCGGTGTTTGGTGACTCTTTCGTCGAGGCAATCCAAGTCTCATCGGAGAAAAAGTTTGACCGCCTTCTTGAGCGCCAACTCTTGCCTAGGGAACCGCGGCAGAAAGTGGAAGTGTGGAACTTCGGGTACTCCGCTGACTATACCGGCAATGAATATGCACGATGGCTTTATCAGGCATCCAAGGTGCCGTTCGATCTTGTCATTCTCTCCTTCAACGATGGCGATCTGCTGGAAAACCGTCCTCAAGACTCGAGGGATAAATCGGGCTTCTTTCTCGTGCCGGATGCCAACGGCCACTATCACCTTACGGAAATTGGCGATAGCAGTGGCTCTCCCAGATTCCCTAAGCTAAATGAAATCATGCCGCGCTTTCATTACTTTAATTACCTTCTCCGCACGCGAATCCAGGACTATCTTGAGGAACTCAGGTTGTCAGCAGGTCATTGGCTACAATCCGCCGCCGGTGATTTCCGGAAGAAATCTGATATCTCCGCCCCAGCAGGTAGCGCGGTGTCCACGACAACCCCAGACCAGATACAGGATACCTATCAGCAACTCATGCATGTGCAACAAGCCATCGAGAACGCGGGCGTACCCACGGTTATCCTCGGTCTGCCGACAGATGTAGCGGCACCACGAGGTTTTGGATCCTACCGACGCGATTCTCATGACGCCTATATGATGCTGGCGGCAAAACTGTCCACTTCTGGCATACCCTTTGTCGACGCCTACCCCCGGATTGCGGCGGACATTGCTCGTGGTAATGATCCTTATAGCGATTGGGAGCCCTTCCGTCACTACAATGTGCGGGGACACGCTCTGGTCGCAGACGCGTTGATCGAATATTTTTCTAGTCGGCCCAAGTATGGTCTTCGCAAGGCCGCTAGTGGCGTGTCATCGGAGCCATCAAGATAATGCAGTTCAATAGCGTTGCCTACATAGCTTTCTTGCTGGTTGTGGTAGTGACCTACTACATGGCAGCGCGGACCTATTCGCATCAGCGGCTGCTTATTCTGATTGCGAGTGCTTTCTTCTACGCATTCTGGTCTGCGATCTTCCTTGCCCACCTGGTGGGTGTGCTGCTGTTTAACTACTGCGTCTCGGTGTATATCCTTAGTGCGGCAAGTCAAAGCGCAAAGCGCCGTTTGCTTGCGCTTGGTATAACCGTAGATCTCGCCAACCTGTTCGTCTTCAAATACGCTGGCCTGGCAGTAGCCACGAGCAACGGCCTTATGGAGTTGTTTGGATGGAGCGACTTGCTGTTGCCGAAAATAACGGTGTTCTTGCCGCTGGCGATTTCTTTCTATACGTTCTCCGTCATCAGCTACCTTGTCGATATTTACCGGGATCAGCAGATTAGAGCATCTGGGCCACTGGATTTCCTCTTCTACGCGATGTTCTTTCCCCACCTTATTGCCGGCCCGATCCTGCGCAAGCACGAATTTTTCCCCCAATGCGAGAATAAGACGCTGGTGTGGGAGAACATCCGCTACGGGACCGAGCGAATACTGATCGGGCTATTTCAGAAGGCGGTCATCGCAGACAACCTGGCCATCATCGTGGATCACGGCTACAGCAAATATGCCGCTCTTTCGGTGGCGGAAATGTATGTCGTGCTAGTTGCGTACTCTTTTCAGATTTTCTTCGATTTCGCTGGATACTCTGCGATTGCGATCGGATCCGCGCGGCTGTTTGGCTATGTTTTTCCGGAAAATTTTAATACGCCGTATGTCGGTGCCAACATCTCGGATTTTTGGCGCCGCTGGCACATGACGCTGTCACGTTGGATCCGAGACTACATCTACATTCCTCTAGGCGGCTCAAGAGGTTCGAAGCGGTCGGCACACGTAAACGTGCTTGTGACGATGGGGCTCGCGGGCCTTTGGCACGGCGCCTCATGGAATTTTGCGGTTTGGGGTCTCTACCATGGTGCTGGTTTGGTTATTCACCATTGGTTCGAAGAAAGCAATTTGCGACGCGTGATTTGTCAATCTCTTCCGTCGGCGCTCTACAACGGGATCATGGTCTTGCTGACGTTTCATATTGTAACTTTCGGGTGGGTGCTGTTCCGCGCCCATGATTTTTCTACTGCGTGGGGTATCTACGAGAAGTTTGGGGAATGGGGGCTTTCGGCACTCAGTCTAAATCCGGCTTACGTGCTGAAGTCCTATGGGTTTACGTCGCTGCTGCTCTATGGCCTATATGTGCTCCTCCGTAGACAACCTGCCATTCGTGTTGTCGTTGCTGAGATACCACGGCGGCGAGTCATGGTTTATGGCATTGCACTGGCGCTCATTCTCGTGTTGGCACCTTTGCATACAGACCCATTCATCTATTTTCGATTCTGATTCATGGCCGCCGTTAAGATGGCGAGACTCCAGCTTGGTGCGGAATACACGCTACTCAAGAACGAAGCTCCAGGCGTTCGCCAATATTTGCATTCGATTGACCCCGAGTAGTCGCTTACGGACTAGCCTGACGCACGTCTGCGCTCGGATTGTGTCTGCCGAGTGAGGAAAGATTCCGCGCCATCCATCACTCCGAGCATCATCCAAAGCATTGCGTTGTATGGAAACGCGAGCCAAGGTACCCATGACATTTGCCATACCAATGCCAAGAGCCCACCGAACCAGCCGATGGCACTAACGCTAACTCTGGCATCATCAGTGCGGGTCAGACGAAGAGCCACGCGAAATCCCATCACTAGGAAAGCGATAAACGCAATTGCCCCCGGAATTCCCGTCTCCGCGCCGACGAGCAAGAACTGGTTGTGGACGGTATATAGCCATTGATCTTGATCCAGACCGGCAGGAACATAGCTTTTAAAAGTTGAGGCGTAGGCTCCTACGCCTACGCCAGTCAGCGGGTGGGCCGCTATGACGTTCAAGGCGATGACAATGAGTCCTAGGCGTTCATTGAAAGCCGACTCGCCACCGTAATCTCCTTGCAGCCTGACCATCATTGTGGGCAACAGGGCTATTCCAAGGATTCCGACAGCTATCGCAATGCCAACTACTTTGCTGTTTTGCAACATTCGCCTGCGCCTGCATAGAATGCATATCGCCACGAACCCGATGATGAACCCGGCCCAAGCGGCGCGAGTAAACGACAGGCCAATCGCGCCTGCCCCCATCAGCACCAGGAGCGGTAGTAGTGGAATCCGCGTGGGCGGCCGCTTGGCCACGAACATGGCGGTCGCGATCAACAGGATCGGGGAGATGAAGCTGTCGAACCCCGCGGGGTTCGCGCTGACCGTCCCTCCAGGGCGAGGAACGTCCCCCCCTGTGAAAGTGTCTCCGGTAAGACCGAGGTTCACGCCGAGCGCGCTTTCGACGAAATACACGACAGACTGGATTGCCAAGGTGAGAAACAGGAGCTTGATCACGCGATCAAAATTCTCCTGGGACTGGACGATATTGAAGGTGAGCCAGTAGACGAAATAGAGTTCAAAAAGAAAGATTACCCGCGTGATACCGATGAAGCGTTCCGAAGACGTGACGATTGATAGAGCTGTCGTCACTAACAAAGCGAGTATGGGAAGCCCCATCGTTCCTGCGCACCTGAATGTCCGCCTCTTTCCCTCTGCGAGGAGGGTCCAGAGCACCAGCGCGAACCCGGTGATAATTACCAGGGGGATAGCAATTCCTTCCGAGCTGCCGGCCCGCCCATACATCAGTCTCACATATACATCCACCTGCAGACTCAGGATGAACACCGCTACAAGGAGTCGTTCTTTGTCGCGAGCGATCAGAAAAACGAGAAAGCAAATCAGGCCAGCAGCGACATAGACGATCCAACGTGTCTCCATGTCTGCCAGGAATATGAGACCAAGCCCAAAGGCCGACCCAATGACGAGGGTCCAAACGAAAGACGAATTGACGATGCGCAAGACTGAAGGAGGTTCGGATTGTTTCATGGGCGGGCAAGACAGCTTTCACGATATTTTTTCAGAGTCAGCCGATGCCTGCTGACGACTGCCTATGCAGGCATCGGAACACTAAGATGATACGGCAGTCGCCTTCGGATCAGGCGTCGACCTTCGTAGTGCCAGGGGATGCGGGGTGCTCGCGTACCTTCTCTGCAGGCTGCCATCCTCGACCCTCTTTGATGACTTGCGCGGGAAATCCCGCGACCAATACGTCGCAGCCGTCGATCCGCCTCGTCACTACGCTTCCAAGCCCGACGAGAACGTTGTCTCTCACGGCGCCGCCCGGTGCAAATCTAACCGCGCTTCCGATATAGCAGCGTCTGCCGATTGAGATGTTCCGGTCGGCGACGTTGACCCCATGAGTCCAAAACTGTGAGCCGCGTCCGGCGATCCACGAACCCTGACCGAGGACGAACCTGCCCGCCACGTCAAAGAAGTGATGATTGGTAATGCGTGTATCGGCCCCGATGATGAGAGTCCGCTCATAGCGGTCGGCGTGTTTCGCATCCGCTGCCCATTCCCCGCACTCGAACACATTATGGCTTTCGATATCGGCACCGGCGCCGACCGATATGTTCATAGGACCGAGGAATCTGTTGAAACGGCCGATAGAGCAGTTGTCGAGAGTTGCCGCACGGGTAGCGATAACTGTTGCAAAACCGATTTTTGAACCCCTGATCGAGTATCCAAAAACAATTCTGTAAAACATGCAACGCAGTGAACTGGCAGGAAGGAAGCTGATAAGAGTCGCGAAGACAATGCGTATTCTATTCATGGCAGGTCTTGCGCCTGGACAAGAGTCGATGTAGTGCCAGGCATGGCTCGATCGGTAATCGCGGGCTCCCGCATTGCGTACTCCTGGTCAAACAACCACTGTTGGCATCGACCTCCGCCGTGGGAAAAGGGAAGAATCTCGTCACGCTGACTGACCGAACAATGACCTTATGCAAGTGCCTGCCCAGGGCCGTCTGCACCACCCAGCGGCGTACCGACCCGGTATACCTCTCGGTGCCTAGACTGACGAGATAGGCATAACCCACCGCCGTCAAGAATACCGCTCCGACCACTATCCACACTGCGAGTGATCGTGGAATCAGATGAACTCCGAACCCTAAGAGACCTTGCAGGCCGACGCACAGGATGATGACAAACGGCAGGTGGACGGTATAGAACGAATATAAGAAGTTGGCAATCCAGCTATGGAACGGATGTCGCTCGAATCTGCTCGGCGCAGTATCGCTCTGGACCAGCGCGATCAGGACACCC
>JAYVEP010000189.1:0-27415 GCA_043749225.1 Acidobacteriaceae bacterium | reverse complement strand
GGCTGCTATGCTGGTAAAAATCTATCGCGAAAGGAAACAACCCCTCGACCCCTTCTCCCTACTTCCCTCAGGCTCATCTGTGGATTGGAAAAGACTGTTCGAAGGGATTGGCCTTGGTCCGTCCTATTGAATGCCCTGCCAAGGGTGCCTCGTCCTTGTCGCGCTTTTTGCGACAGGGCGGGGACTTTCATGACAGCTCGCCCAACGATCTCCAAAGTAGGTCCCTCGATCTCAAGATGGCAGGCAGAAATTGCTGGGAGCGGACGCTGCGGGTTACTCCTTGACACGGAGACCCCCGCCCTGTCGCACAGAACGCGACAAGGACGGGGCACCCGGGCTACATGAATCTAGCTTTGATTTCCGCGAAGAAAGCCTTCGAAAAGGGTGCATGGAAATATTCTAAAGCGTCCCAAATCCCGGTTCTTATAGGAAAATGGAATCATGCTCTCCGTACGCATCGACAAATGGCTGTGGGCGGCTAGATTTTTCAAGACTCGCGCCCAGGCTGGCAAGGCTTGCGCTCTCGGTCGGATTCTGTGGAACAAGCAGCCCGCCAAAGCTGCGCGTGAAGTGCGCATTGGTGACATGCTGCACGTGACCAACGAAGGCGGCGACTTTGAGGTTGAAGTCCTGCTGCTGAGCGACGTTCGCGGCCCGGCTTCCGTGGCGCAGACTCTCTATCGGGAGACCGATGCGAGTCGCGAACTGCGTCTCAAGGTCGCAGCTGCAAGAAAGGCTCTGGCGCAATTCGCACCAGCTCCGACTGGCAGGCCCTCCAAACGCGATCGGCGGAGGATTATTCAGTTTCGGGGACGAGAGTGACTGGGTGCCAAGACTCCCAAATAATACTTAAGTATTTACTTGACACTCGACCTTGTATCCGCTAATGCTTAAGTTATAACTTGACTATTAAAAAAAAAGAGAAAAAATAAGCTCATGAAAGAGCAATCTGTCACCCACAGTTAAATTTGTTATCGAACGCAATTATCCCGCCGCGCCGGGCACGCGTGTTCGCCGCCTTCGCCGAGAGCGGAAGATATTGGAACATCTGGCAAAGGAATTGACACGCTAGGCTCGAAGACCATGGCAAAACTCATGCCTCGCCAAAAACTCAGTATCGACCTTGTCTTCCGGGCACTCGGCGATCCCATGCGCCGAGCCATTGTGGAGAAACTCAGCCGAGGGCAGACTTCGGTTTCGCAGTTGGCGGAGCCGTTCGACATCAGCCTGGCGGCGGTGGTTCAGCACCTGCAAGTGCTGGAGGAGAGCGGACTGGTCAGGACCCACAAGATTGGAAGGGTAAGAACTTGCAATATCCATCCTGCTGGACTTTCGCTGGCGGAACAGTGGATCAACGAGCGCCGCGCAACTTGGGAACGGAGATTCGACCGGCTGGGAGAAGTGCTGGAGGAAGAGGAAGACGAGGAAAAGTGAGCTAAACAACTGCCGACGCAGGTCTTGGGCAAATCTTTCAGCACAAGCTCGGACCCTCAGCCTATGATGGAAAGTCGATTCCTTATGAACGTGCTCATTAGCGTCGTGTTTGTGATTCTGGTCGCCCTTGGCTTCGTCTCACCAGTTATTCTCATTTGGGGTTGGGTGCGATGGGCAGGTCAACCAAAACTGAGAACCGTTCCATCGATCCTGTCTTTGACTGCTTTCGTCTTTGCTACGGCTTCCGCCACTCTCGCGGTTTCGTCGATTATTTATGCAGGATTTCACGGCTTTCCGTATTTTGACCCGCTGCTTCTTAAGGTGTTTCGAGGAGGAGGCATCCTTTCCCTTGCCGGAATCTTCTTTGGCGTGGGTGGAGTCTGGCAGAAAAGTTCGCTGCGCTGGTACGCTCCTGTTTGCGCATTGGGGACGCTTGCATTCTGGATGTTCGCAGCAGCAGGAGAATGAGTTCGCAAATTCCCGCACAGGACAGGGTTGCAAGGCAGACACAGGAACAAACCCGGAAGTTCCAAAACGTGGTTTTCAAGGTCGCCTGGGTTCACTTCGCTGCCACGGCCGGAAAATCCGAATTCCAAGTATCCACGATGCACTTCCATTTGCCGTCAGCTTGCTTCTTCCATATCTCAACGTTCTTCCCATGGTCGTTGATGGGCTTGCCTGCTGCATCTTTCGCTGTGAGGACGTAGGCTCCGTAGAGATAGGCGATGTCGCCGGAGCGGGCAACCTCCACGTTGGTTGGCTGCCAACTGAGTGAGAGGCTGGGCAGCCCTAACAACTCGCCAACGGATTTGCGAATGCTGGCCTTGTCCGTTGCGATCTTTTCGTTGGGAGGCAGGACGACCGCATCGTCGGAATAAAAGGCCATCCACGCGTCAACTTGCTTAGACTCGGCGGCCTTGACCCAATACGAATCCGCCAGTCGAATGGCCGCTTCGTCCGCAGGACGTGTGTCGGGCGGCTGCTGGCCGGGAGAGCAGCCGGTTGTTATTAAGACAGAACACAGTGCGAGACGCGTTACTGCGGCGGATATCGTCTTGTTGCTTGGTCTCGACATGGAAGCCTCTTTTCCGAAATGAGGATGTTGACCCGTGAGTGTAGCAGAGTTGGCTCCGCGTTTTCTGTCAGTTGAAACAGCTAACAATTGGAGACTGGCCGTTCGATGGAGAGAAGAGCGTCCTCGTCCTTTGGGCATGCACTGGCGAGGGCGCCCGTGCCTCCATTGGGTTCTATTGGCTTGGGGGTTTTAGCTTGGCTAATACTTCCCGGTCTTCTTTTTCTAGCGCGACATGTTCCAGCAGGTCGGGACGGTTCCTCAGTGTTTTTTCTAGGGCAGTCCGGCGGCGCCAGCGGCGGATTTGTTCGTGGTCGCCGGACATCAGCACATCTGGCACTGACATGCCGCGGAATTCGGCGGGGCGCGTGTAGTGTGGGTAGTCGAGCAGGCCGCCGGAGCCGCAGGTGGAATCTGCGCCTTCCGTGTGTGGAACGTCGCGCGATGTCGCCGTGAATGACTCTTGGCGCGTCGAGGCTTCGTTGCCGAGCGCTCCGGGGATGAGCCGTGTGACGGCGTCTATGATCACCGCCGCCCCCAGTTCGCCGCCGCTGAGCACGTAGTCGCCGATGGAAATTTCGCGGTCAGCGAGGGCCGCGCTGACGCGTTCGTCCACGCCTTCGTAGCGGCCGCAGATGAGGACGATTGTTTCTAGAGTCGCGAGTTCGGAAGCCACCGCTTGATCGAAACGTTCGCCCTGCGCCGACAGCAGAATCACCGATTGCCTGGCCTCTCGATTGAGGCGGGACTCACGCGGGGCTAGATTCAATCCATCCACGCAGGCGAAGATTGGTTCTGGTTTCAGAACCATGCCTTCGCCGCCACCGAATGGACGGTCGTCTACCGTGCGGTGCTTGTCGTTGGTATAGGCGCGCAGATCGTGCAGGCTGGTTTCCATCAAACCAGCTTCGCGGGCCCGGCGGACGATGCCGAAGTCCAGCGGGCCGCGAAAGAAGTCGGGGAAGATTGTGAGGATGTGGAAGTGCATAAAGTGCAGCTCCTAGCTTCTAGCTTGAAGCTTGAGACCTATGTTCGAAACACCTTCTAGATTTTTGTCCTTCCGAAGGGCTTTAGCCCTGAGGAATCTGCTGTCCTTGCCGCGGCGAAAAGCAGATTTCTCACGATAGAGCTGTTCGGAACGACAAACTTTGGAGTAGTCCCTTCAACAAACTTTGGAGTTGTGTTTCAAAATTACGGCTCTTCCTCATTCATCTTCCGCTGCGCTTCTTTTTCTCCCGGCGTCAGGGGAGCATTGATCTCCAGCAGCCCCTCCGGCAGGCGCATGCGAATTTGTTGATTCGCGACATCAATCCCGGCGCTACCGCCTTCCAGAAATTCCTCCGCTAAGGGTAGCAGGTGTTCGCGGGCATTCTCTGGAGCGTCTTCCGCCCGGCTTTGGACTACGAGCAACGGGGCCTCGCCAGCGCCAAATTGCACATCGGTGACTGTGCCAATTTTGCGGCCGTGATCGGTAACTTCACATCCAACCATGTCACTAACATAGGTTGCCCCGGGTTCCAGTTGGAAGCGTTCTGATCGAGGAATCTGCAGCTCGCAGCGCAGGAGGGTTTCCGCGTCATTCATGGAGTCAATATGTTTTAATTTCAGAACGAGATAATCTTTGTGAGGCCAACAGTCTTCCAGTTCGACTTCGCGCCGGTCGCCCTTGCCGAGGGCGAACATGCGCAGTCCGGGAACGAAGCGATGGGGATAGCTGGTGCGGGGTTCGATCGCAATCTCGCCGTGGCGGCCCTGCGTTTTCAGAACGCGGGCAATGGTGATGAAATCGTCGCCGATGGTAGGTCTCCTCGGTCGGGTGATTCCGGACCACGAGCCAAGTCAAAAGCCACGGACAAGAGTGTCCGCGCCACACGAGCTTTTAGTCTTCGACGATTTCCAAAACGTAGTCGCGGTCGTTTTTGTCGCCGACTGTGCGAACCAGGTTTCGCATGGCTCGAACTACGGAGCCTTGGCGCCCGATGACTTTGCCGACGTCGTCGGGAGCGACTTCCAGCTCGACGACCATTTCGCCCTTGTCTTCAAACTCGTCGACGACCACAGCTTCTGGAGCATCGACCAAGGCGCGAGCGATGTGCTCCACCAACGCTCTGGCATTGGCGGCTGGCGCTGCGGCGCTATGGGAATCGCTCATGCGAGGCTCCTTCGAGGGAAATGCAGCGGCGAATTACGCGGAAATAGCGACGGGGCTGGCGACGGCAACCGGGGCGTGCTTCACAATCTTGCCCACGCGTTCCGACATCTGCGCGCCCTTGGAAACCCAGTAGTCCACGCGATCTTTCCGGAGCACAATCGTGCCTGGATTGGTGCGGGGATTGTAGGTGCCAATGGTTTCCACAGGGCGGCCATTGCGCGCCCGAGCCTTTTCAATGACGACGATACGATATTGCGGTTGCTTGCGCGCACCTGTGCGCGACAGACGAATCATTAACACAGAGTTTTTCCTTAATGGCCGGATCGCTCCAGCGAGGTTCAGACAAACTCTTATTATGCCTTAGGTTCGAGGCTATGGCAAGCAGGTGAGGGGGCGCGTCTAATAGTGCGTTGATGGACATACATGCTAACTTCCCGTCGTGCTTCAGCGCTTAAAAGAAGTTCCCTCTGCAACGGGCTGGCGATGGCCAGTTCTCGGGGCTTGCCCTGAACCCCTCCAACACAATGACCACGCCCAAGGCCTGTAACTTCTGCCGCTGGTGGCTGCGAGAGCGAAATCCGCTTGAGCGGGATTGGGGATTCTGTACCTTAGCAACTCGACCTGGGGGAGATTTTCAAGTGCTAATCATGCTGACCGGCGAATCAGATGCTTGGGACGACAATTCCCCCGCTCTGAGAACGCGGTTTAATTTCTACTGCGCCAAGTTCGACGAAGCGAGGCCGAAAATATGATTCGCTCAGCAATCTACCTGCTAAGCGGCCGCCAACAAGTTTCAACTCGGTGTTAGGACACTAGCAGGCGGAAAATCCGCCCTTCTATTGCAGCTCCAGCCAATGCAGAATGCCAAGCACATAAACAGAATTGAACACCAAATCACGTAAAGTCTTCCGCCGTACCTTGCCCTCTTTGAAATCTGGCCATAACGAAAAGATCTTTTCAAAATCGCCTCTAGGAACAAATCTGACACTGCCTTTCTCTGTCGTCACAACGACACCAGCGGTTGTGACCTCCGAAATGCCAAAGACAGTCTTCGCTCTTCCATCTCTACTCCATGCGTACATCTTCGGCATAGGAGTCAGCCTTGAACATATTTCGTTCCAGCAGTGAATCGAATGAAGTCGGTTTCACGGCTTTATACTTTCCCTCACGTCGTGATTGTAAACGTATGGGAAGCCGATGTTCCTCTGTCAGGCGCCGGGGCGCGTCTTCTCGTTCGAATCCCGTTGTTGCAACGCCTCCGTAGAGGATGCCTCCCGAGATTGTTGCGCGAATGCGCTGGTGCCGAAAGAGCCGGTTCAAAAAAGTGCCTGAATCAAGAAACGGGCAGGGAAGTCGCCACTGTGCGTGTATGACGTATAATACGTGTCATACACAACGTGGAGGAGGACGCCCAATGCTTTCCATCCGCCTGAAACCCGAACTTGAAGAACGCCTGTCGCGGCTCGCCAAGCAGACAAACCGCACCAAGACCTTTTACATCAGCCAGATTGTTGAGGAAAATATCGACGATCTGGAAGATCGCTATCTAGCAGAAGCCAGATTGGAGAATCGTGGAAAAGCCCTCTCAAGCGCTGAAGCCCGCAAAAAGTTGGGGATTGCTGGCGGCCCGGGGCGGTAGCCTCGCCCCTATTGCGGCTGTATTCCTTCCCGCCCTGCTACAATTCCGCTTCGCTTCAAACGAGGAACTTCTCGTGGCATACACACGTATCTCTGCTGTGTTGTTGAGGTTGCGGTAGGGGATGTCCGGAACGGTTTCGGGCTTCGCCCGCACAGGCGAGGCGCCTGTGGCTACGTGAGCCATCTAAGGGAGCAGCGTTGGAAGACGCCCAGGTCGTCAATCTGATCGTTCGTCGCGCAGTGGCGGGCGATTCCAACGCCTGGGAGGACATCGTTCATCGCTATAACCGCCGCATTTACAACATCTGCTACCGCTTTTCCGGTTCCGCCGACCACGCCGACGATCTTACCCAGGAAGTCTTCATCAAGATCTATAAGACCTTATCCAGCTATGACTTAGAGCGTGGCGCGTTCATGACGTGGGTGACCACCATGACCCGCAACCTGCTGGTGGATCATTTCCGCAAAACCAAGCAGGATCGCGTGACCGATTCCATTGATGCGGGGTCTTCTCCAGAGGAGGACAGTCCGACCCTGAGCGACCAATTACAAGATGGCGGCCTGCTCCCCGATGACATACAACACAAGCGTCAAGTGCAAGAGTTAGTCCACAAAGGGTTGCAAAAGCTCTCTCCGGAACTTCGGGAAGCATTGATTCTAAGGGACTTACAGGACATGGACTATCGTGACATCGCTGTTGCCCTCAAGGTTCCCGAGGGCACGGTGAAGTCGAGAATAAACCGCGGACGGGCGGAACTTGCGCGTGTCCTTTCACGTACCTACAAGCAGGTGATCTAGATGGCAGAAGAAATCAAATCCGGAATGCACTGCGCTGAGTTTGAGGCGCTGCTTTTCGATGCGATCGACGGGACGCTTGGGGCGGGTCCGTTAGCGCAGTTTAAGGCGCACGCGGCGGCTTGCACGACTTGCGGGCCGTTGTTCGCCGATGCCGATGCGGGCCAGCGCTGGATGCAGTCGCTGGCCGAAGTCGAGCCGCCTAAGAATCTGGTCCACAACATTCTGGCCAAGACGAGCGGCAAAGAAGTTCGCCTTGTGGATCAGGCAGGAATCAAGCCAGTGCGCTCAAACTGGTGGCAGCCGGTCTTCGCTGGAGTTTGGGCGACCGTGCGGCAGCCTCGGTTTGGCATGTCGGTGGCCATGGCGTTCTTCTCCGTGTCCTTGGTGATGAGCGTGACGGGCGTTAAGGTCCGCGATCTGGCGAAGGTCGATTTGCGGCCCAGCGCGATTACGCGGACGTACTACTCCACTCAGGCTCGCGTGGTGAAGTACTACACCAACATGCGTTTCTATTACGAAATGGAATCGCAGGTGCGCGATTTTAAGAAGGCGATGACTCCGGCGGAAGGCGAGTCAAAAGATAAGCCGAAAGACAAGAACCGCAAGAAGGACAATACGACGAGCGGCCGCCCTAAGAAAGGCCAAGAGCAGAACTACGCAAGCGAGCCGACGCAGGCGCTGTTGGCCAAAGCGGAAATGGGTGACTTGGACGTTTTTGACGCAGTGGAACCGAGGACGGAACAGTTGGGTAGGGGAGACGTGGACGGGAATTCGATTCTCTTAACCGACACGACCTTGATCGGCGTGACCTTGATCGACAAGGCCTTGCTCGACAAGGCAAGGAGAGAAGCATGAACTGCGCAAATCACACTGAAGTTGCCGCGACCGCGTACTGCCGCACCTGCGGGAAGCCGCTCTGCAACGCCTGCGCCCGTAATGTGGGCGGAGTCATTTACTGCGATACCTGCTTGGCGGAGCGTGCCAAGAGCGCGCCGGCAGGAGCGTCCTACAGCCAGACGGTGATGTCGGAAGGCATGGGCATGCCTCCAAATTCGCCGCAAGCAAAGCCCGTCTTGGCAGCGATTCTCGGGTTCATTCCCGGCGTGGGTGCCATGTACAATGGGCAATTTATCAAAGGCGTGATCCATGCGCTCGGGTTCGTCGCTCTGATCGCAATCACCACGCGCTTTCCGCTCTTCGGCATCCTGATCGGTTTCTCCGTGTTCTACATGGTTTTTGACGCCTACAAGACGGCGGAAGCTATGCAGAATGGCTGGCCGGTTCCAGATCCTTTTGGATTGGAACGCTTGTTTGGCCCGGGTGTAAATCAGACGAGCTGGCAGCGTCCAGCGCCTGGTGCCATGCCGAACGCAGTGCCTGGAGCGGCACAGTGGGATCCGGCCCAACAACAAGCGTATGCTGCGCAGCAACAGGCCTATGCTGCCCAGGATGCTGCATCGTGTGCCCGGGACGTTCGTGGCATCCCGATTGCCGCCGTTATTCTGATTGGTCTCGGATGTTTGTTCTTGCTCGATAACCTGGGCTGGTTTTCGTTCAGTGTAGATCGGTTTTGGCCGGTAATTCTGATCGTCATCGGTGCCTGGATGTTTTACAAGCGCTGGACTCGCAGGGTCTCGTAGGAAGGGAATGACAATGGAGATCTACCGCTGCAATCGCAACTGTGGATGTATGCGCTGCCGCTATCGCGGGATCATGGGCAGCGTTGTGTTAATGACGCTCGGAGTATTGTTTCTACTTGAGAACGTTCGTGGGGGCGATCTGGATTTTGACCGCACATTCCCGGTCCTCATGATTGCAATCGGCGTAGTGCTGATCCTACAGCGTACGGCTCCGATGGAAGGGCATGTCCAGCCTTTCGGCGTGGCTCCGCTGCAACCAGTGCCACCGCCTCCTTCGGATGCTCCGGGTCAGTCAGCAGTTTCCCCTTCGGCAATCGAGGTGCGCCATGAGTAACGGATATGTTCCGCGGCAGCGCTCCTTCGCTGGCCCGGTCTTGCTGATCGTGATCGGCGTGATCTTCCTTCTGCGCAGCCTCCACGTGTTCGACTGGACCTTCTTGACCGACCTGTTCGCGAAGTATTGGCACGTGTTGTTGATTCTCTGGGGCGTCATCAAGCTGGTCGAATACCAGCAGGCCAAGGCGGCTGGCGTGCGGCCTCCCGGAATCGGCGCTGGCGGTGTGATCCTGATCGTCTTCCTGGCCATGTTCGGATTTTCTGCGCACAAGTGGCACGACATCCGGAGTTCTGGCGTTTTCGATGGGATGGACTCAGACGGGGATTTGCCCGGTTTTCTTCGCGGTGAGACTTTTACCTTCGATGACCAACTGGATCAAGCTTTTCCCGCCGGATCAACCCTGCGCATCACCAACGATCACGGCAACGTCAATTTGAACGTTGCGGACGGCGACAAGATTCGAGTCATGGTGCGCAAGACGGTCCATGCGGACAATCAGGGCGACGCCGACAAGCTCAACCAGCAGACCAAGCCGCAGCTCACGGTCGTCGATAAGACGGTCACACTGAACGCCAACACCGGAGGTGGAGGCAAGCGCGACGTCAGCTCCGATCTGGATGTTTACATTCCGCGCAAGGTGACCGTCACGATTTCCTCCAAGCATGGCGATGTTTCAATTATGGGCCGTGAGGGCGATGTTGAAATCAGCAGCCAGCACGGGGAAGTCTCTTTACAGGACGTGACGGGGAATGCCAAGATTGACATCGAGAAGAGCAACGTGCGGGTGGTGCGTCTGGTCGGCGACCTCGCGCTGGACGGACGAGTCAAAGAAGTCAATATCAGCGACGTCAAGGGCGCGGTGCGGCTTACCGGTGAATTTTTTGACAGCGTCAGCCTGTCGCGAATCGCGAAAACGGTGACCTTTAAGACTTCGCGCACGGACCTGGAGTTTGGCAGTCTGCCAGGAAAGCTGGATCTGGATGGCGGAGATTTGCATGGCAGCTCGATTGCGGGTCCGGTGCGTCTGCTCACCCGCGAGAAGGATATTCGACTCGACGGTGTAAGCGGCGACACACGCATTAGCAACAACGACGGAGCGGTGGAACTGCATGTGGGCAAGCTACCGGTGGGTAATGTCGACATCAACAATCGGAACGCTGACGTTCAAATCTACGTCCCGGACCAGGCCGGATTCAAGCTCGATGCCAACACCGACAACGGCGAAGTCGAAAGCGGCTTCAGCGAAATCAAGGTTAACAATGAAAACGACCGCGGTCGGGCGACTGGAACAGTCGGGAACGGCGCAGGCATGATTCGCGTGAACAACGCGCACGGTCGCATCGAAGTTCGGAAGGGAAGCGCCAGTGCTGCCGCACCGCCAACACCCCATAGCCCGCCGTCGCCGCCGAGCGCCCACTCCGATTCAAATGGCAGCGAAGACGAGGACAAACCCAAAGAAGGTGTACGGGAGTTCTAAAGAGTAGCGTCGTCTGAAAGTAGGTTCGGCGGCAGTCCGGTGAGCGACTCGCCCGTCCGTGTTAACTTCAGGTTTATCGCTGCGCGGGCAAGATGCCCCCGCGACTGCCGGCGAGACGCCTGCGCTACAAGGTCTTGGTCCGCAGCTTCTTCTGAATGTGTTCGTCAATCCTGACCAGCACTTCCGCTTCTCCCATATCCGTAGAATCCAGAACAATAGCATCCGCCGCAGGTTGTAACGGTGAGTTGGCGCGAGTCCGATCCCGCTGATCGCGCTGCCGTAATTCCGCGGCAACCTGCTCCGCCAGTGGGCCGCTGATTTGCTGCTGCAGTAAGCGGCGTTTCTCGCGAATGTCAGGGTGTGCGTCGAGAAAAATCTTCAGGTCGGCATCCGGGAAGACTTTTGTTCCAATATCGCGGCCTTCCATCACAATGCCGCCGCCCGCACCAAGCTCGCGTTGACGAGCCACCATCCACTCCCGAACTCCCGGATGCACCGAGACCTTCGAAGCCGCATCGGTCACATCCGCATCACGCACGCGCAGTGAAACGTCATGCTCATCGAGTAATACGCGGTTGCCCGTGCACGTAGGCTCCAGCGTGATGTGAGAAGAATGCGCCAGCTTGACCAAGGCCGCTTCGTCATCCAACGCAAGATCGTGTTCGATCGCCTTGAGTGCCAGCGCACGATACATCGCCCCGCTCTCCAGATTGATGTACCCAAGCTGACGAGCGAGCTTGGCTGCGACGGTACTCTTGCCCGCGCCAGCCGGACCATCAATGGCGATAATAAGTTTCCTGGAAGAGTTCATCTTGCTGTTGGTCATCTTGAAAGAAGAGATTGTACACGGCGAGCGTAGCTTGTGTAGGGCGAGCATTCCTGCTCGCCGCTCTTAACGCAAACTTTCTAAACTGAAGTCGCGAACCGCAGATTCTCTAAACTTCCGTTTGTCATCCCGAACGGGTTCATCGTGAGGAATCCGCTATTGCTCCGGAGTTTCGCTGACTGGCGTCTGCCGTGGCACCCGCCGCGCAATCGGAGAATTCCTTCGTACCGTCGGCACGTGCTCCGTTTTCTCGGGCGTCACCTGCAACAGAGACTTGCTGCCCACGCGCACGTAACTCAACTCGCGCGCCGCTGTCAGCGCATGAATGGCCTCCCGCACGCGCGAGCGCGAAACAAAATGCGAAAAGAAATTCTCTACGTCGTCCTGATCCGCCGCCACCTGGCAATCCAAATACTTGCCGACCAGCGCCGAGAGCGATTCTGCCACCGATAACCCAACGCCTTCGCGTACAGCCTCCGGCGCCCATCTGTAAAGCACATCCCAGTACGCGCCTTCGCCCGCTTTGTAATCGACGCGCGTGATGCGCAAACGCGACCACAGTTGCTGCAGCGCGTGATCCAGGCCAGGCACCGACACTCCTCCGCCTAGCGTTTGCGCCAACTTCGGCTTGGAGATTGGACCGTCGCGATGGATCACTTCAAAAGCATCGCACGCCAACTGGGAGTATTCCGCGCGCGGCCCAGCTTTGGGAGCCAGTTTCGGATTACGCTCTCCCACCAGTGCATAAAAAAAAGGGAAAACAGACGCGGCCACCAGGAACGCATTGTTTTCGTCAAATAAGTTTGCTTCATACGCCGAGTGCTGCCGCAGCAGTCGTACCATCAACTCGCTGGCATCCACCGCGCGAGGATCGGCATAAGCGTGTTGGAAAGTGGGCAGATTGTCATCCGCCCCCACCCACGCTCCCACAAACGTCGGCACAGGAACCGCAGGGCGCATCGGATAGAGCAGGCAAAATCCCACCGACTCCAGAAACGCAGCGCCATCCTCGCCGGTGCGCACAGGGACGCCGTCGAGATGCCACTTGTGGAGCCGCGCTTGCTGAAGTTCTTGGTCTGTCATCTGTAATTCGTTTTCTCTCTATCGATTAGAACACAGCGAGAAAGGGTGCCCCGTCCTTCTTTCGCGTTCTTTGCGAAAGAGGGCGGGAGGAGAGAATCTTCATCCATCGATCTACTAAAATACCGGCGCCTCAAATCCTCTTAAACGCTTTCTGGATATCCTTCATCGAATAGCGCAGCACTACCGGTCGTCCGTGCGGACACGAAAATGGAAAATCGGTTTTCGCCAGCTCCACCAGTAGCCAATCCATCTTGTTCTGCTCCAGCGGCATATTGACTTTGATCGCCGCATGACAAGCGATGGAAGCGGCAATCCGCGTTCGAACCACTTCCATGTTCAGCGCCTGCTCGCCCGTGCATTGGTCGAGCAGTTCATGCAGCATGCGCTCAATTTCCGACGCGTCCAGACCTGATGGCGCAACTTTAATAGCCAGCGTACGCGATCCAAACGCCTCCGCTTCAAAGCCATTCGTGTTGAGCTCATCGGCGATTTCCGAAAACACCGCTTGTTGTGCGGGAGTGAGATCGACAATCAACGGCATCAGCAACCGTTGCGATTCAACTTTCTTCGTCTCGCGCTGACGGAGGATTTTTTCAAACAGTACGCGCTCATGCGCCACATGCTGATCGATAATCCACAACCCATCTTCGTTGACCGCGAGAATAAACGAATTCCGAATTTGCCCTAAAGGCCGCAACGTGCTCAGTGACTCCAATGTAGGTTCTTCATTCGGAACATCGACGATGGCCAAACCACAACCGTTATCGGGAACGCTGTGTCGAATCTGTGCGACAGGCACCGCCGCATTGGCGTCGACCGCAATCCCGCCCTCAAAATTCAAACGCTCGCTAATAATCGGCACCGATGGCGGCTGCAAAAAAAAGCCGCCAGCAACACTTTTTCCGCTGCCGTCAGAGTCGTTCGCGGCGCGGTGTTCGCGGAAAGCTTCTGCCGCTGCCAGAAACTCTCCTGCACCTTGCGCGCCCGGAGTGAGCGCGCGGCTGGCAGTCGGGTGCGCGCCAATCTCGGTCGCAAACTGTGGCACGGGACGGCCCTTCATCAACACAGCGCGAATCGTGTCGCGCACAAAATCATGCACGACTACCGACTGCCGAAAGCGTACCTCCGTCTTCGAAGGATGCACATTCACGTCAACTTCTCCGGCAGGCATTTCCATAAACAGAAGTACAACCGGAAACACGCCCTTGGGAAGAATATTGCGATAGGCCTCGGTAATCGCGTGCTGAATCAAGCGATCACGAATCAGTCGGCCATTGGCAAAAATGTAGATCGAGCTTCGATTCAGCTTCTGCAGCTCAGGCTTCGAGGCAAAACCATGCAGCCGCAATTCGCCGGGAGTGGGTTCACTCTCTCCGTCAGGCTGCTCCGCGCGCCGCCACGGCGGAGGCTGCGGCAATCCAACACGATCAAACGGCACCGCCGCCGCAACCGACAAAAGCTGATCCAGCGTATCTTTACCAAAAACCTGATAAACCCGCTCGCGATACCCCGCCACGGGAGGCGCCACCAGCAAAGCATTCGTCGCCGAATGCAACTCGAAATGCTTTTCCGGATGCGCCAGCGCATAGTGCGTGACCAGCGACGCAATGTGAGACAACTCCGTGTTTTCTGCTTTCAGAAACTTGCGTCGCGCCGGAGTATTGAAAAACAAATCGCGCACCGCAATCGAAGTCCCCGCAGGCAACCCAGCCTCTTCCACTCGCAAGATATTGCCGCCGTTGATCTCGACCAAAGTCCCAGCCGCCTCGTCCGCCACCCGTGTTTCCAGATGCACTCGCGCCACCGATGCAATCGACGGCAGAGCCTCACCACGAAACCCCAGCGTCGCAATCGTGTTCAGGTCGAGGTCGGTGCGAATCTTCGACGTAGCGTGGCGTTCGAAGCACAGCATGGCATCGTCGCGCACCATGCCGTAGCCATTGTCGGTCACCTGAATCAGCCGTTTGCCGCCAGCTTCTACGTCTATCCGAATGCGCGTGGACCCCGCATCAAGCGCATTTTCCAGCAGCTCCTTGACCACCGAGGCAGGCCTCTCCACCACCTCTCCCGCAGCGATCTTGTTGGCCACCTGCTCGGAAAGAACGTGAATGCGTCCCATAGTTTTCTTCTGGTTTTACTGGATGAATTTTGCTTGAAGAAGGCCTAGATCAAGTCTCGCAGAGGTGAGGCCTTATGGCAAAGGAGTTCTGCGCTAAATGATCTAGACCTCTATCTTATTGTTAATAAACCACTTACCGGATGACCTGCGCTTGTGCCGCGTTTGAGGCGCGGACGATTGCGAAGATCGCCGTCCCAGTCCAAACTGTCTCCAGAAAGCAGGAGGAGCCCGATGTCCAGTGCCACCATCAAGTTCAACCGACCCATTCAGCCAGCCAAGGCAGGCTTCAAGGCCGCCAACCGCATCCACGGAAGCCTAACTGCGGCCTCCGAAAAACGAGCCCTAATCTGGATGGCTCACCGCACCCCGGCGTGGATCAATTCCGACCACCTGACCGCTCTGGGCTTCATCGCGCAGCTCGGCGCTGGCGCAAGTTACGCGCTCGCTCGCTGGAATCGCTGGGCGCTTCTGGGAGTCATTTTCTGTCTCGCCCTCAACTGGCTCGGCGACAGCTTGGACGGCACGTTAGCCCGCGTCCGCAACCAGCAGCGCCCACGCTATGGGTTTTACGTCGATCACATTGTCGACAGCTTCGGCTCGCTATTTCTTATGGGAGGCCTCGCGCTCTCCGGCTACATGCATCCAGTCATTGCCATCGGATTGTTGATCGCCTTCTTGTTGCTGTCGATTCAATCGTATCTTGCGACCTATACGATGGGCGAGTTTCATTTGTCCCTCTGGCGTTTTGGTCCAACCGAGCTGCGGATTCTGTTGGCAATTGGCAACCTGGCACTTCTACGAAATCCCATAGTGCATTTCCTGGGACACGGTCCGTATCGGTTGTTCGATGTCGGCGGAGCGGTTGGTTTGATTGGGATGGCAGTGATGCTGGTGTGGGTCACGGTGAAGAACACGCAGCGGTTGTATCGGGAAGAGCTGATCGCATGAGCACCGCTTCTGCATCAGTGATTTCGCAAACAGTTCACCCTGCTCGAAGCAAGCAACTGGGCTGGCGCTGGGTGAAGTTCAATTTAGTCGGAGGCATTGGCATTGCTGTGCAGCTAGCAGCCTTGTGGATTCTCCTGCATGCTTTCCACTGCAACTACCTGTGGGCGACCGCGCTGGCAGTAGAGATAGCGGTCTTGCACAACTTCTGCTGGCACCAGCGCTTTACCTGGGCTGACCGCACCCGCGGCCACTGGCGAGATGCCGCACTACGACTGCTCCAATTCAATTTGACCAACGGTGCGGTTTCAATCGTGGGGAATGTATTGCTGATGAGGTTGCTGGCGGGTGCGTTTCATTTGCCTGTCTTGTCCGCCAACATGCTAAGCATAGCCAGTTGTTCCATACTTAACTTCTTCTTGAGCGAAACCTATGTGTTTCGCCGTTGATCGTGTAGGGCGAGCATTCTTGCTCGCCAGTTCTTAGGCGTCCCTCGAAGACCCTGCTGTCCCCGGCTTTTTCGCGGACAAGAGTGTCCGCGCCACACGAACTTATGCTTTCGGCGGCTTCACTGTAATCCCCAACTCCTTCAACTGTGCCTCGCTCACCGGAGTCGGCGCGTCCATCATCAAATCCACCGCCCGCGCTGTTTTTGGAAATGGAATGACTTCGCGCAAGCTGTCCGCACCCGCTAAAATCATCACGATGCGGTCGAGGCCTAGCGCAATCCCGCCATGCGGAGGTGTGCCGTACTCCAGTGCTTCCAGAAAGAATCCGAAGCGGCTGCTGGCTTCTTCAGGAGTCATGCCGAGCGCGCTGAAAATTTGGCTCTGAATATCCTGGCGATGAATACGAATCGACCCCGAGCCCAGCTCCGTGCCATTGAGCACCACGTCGTAGGCGAGCGCCCGCACCGACGCCAGCGGCGAATTTGGGTCTTTCACATTCTTCATCACAGTTGCACTGTCGCCGCCGAGCTTGTCCATGTCGTCCTCATGCAGCGACGTGAACGGATGATGTGCCGCATTCCAGCGCTGGTCGCCCTCGTCCCATTCAAACATGGGGAAGTTCGCGACCCACAGGAATTTGTAATCAACCGCCGGGTCGCCAGTTTTTTCGAAAGCCTTGTGCCGGTGGGCAAATTTCTGCGCCAATGCCAGGCGCAGCAATCCAGCAGTCGAATAAATCGCAGCGTCGTGCGGGAAGACTTTCCCTGTGCTCGTCGGAGTGCTGGCCGCCTCGCCCGGCTTCGCAATACCGGCTACAAGGACGACCAAGTCGCCCGCCTCAGCGCCAACTTTGGCGCGTACTTTCGCCAGATCTTTCGGAAAAGACTTTTCCAACCGCCCAAAATCTTCAAACACTTTCGCGTTGCCCTTGCCATTGAAAAGCGGCTTGATGTCATCCCGTTCTTTGCGCGAGAGATCCCCCACCTTCGGAATCC
Organism: Acidobacteriaceae bacterium; assembly: GCA_043749225.1. Lineage (GTDB taxonomy): Bacteria > Acidobacteriota > Terriglobia > Terriglobales > Acidobacteriaceae > JANXUC01. Next base: position 10,450 of record JAYVEP010000189.1, on the reverse strand, counting down.
GAATCGCCAGCACGGGCCGGTTCGGGCTCATCGCGAGTTGCTCGACATTCGCCGCCGCAAAACAATCGCTCACATCGGTCAGCGCGGGCAGACGCATATCCGGCTTGTCGATGCCGTATTGGCGAATGGCATCGTCATAATCCATGCGTGGAAAAGGAGTCTTAATCGCGTGCCCCGCCGCTTTGAACGATGCGGTCAAGAAGCCTTCCACGACTTCCCAAACGCGATCCGCCTGCGGGTAAGACATTTCCAAGTCGATCTGCGTGAATTCTGGCTGGCGGTCTGCGCGAAGATCTTCGTCGCGGAAGCAGCGCACAATCTGAAAATATTTATCGAAGCCAGAGATCATCAAAATCTGCTTAAAAATCTGCGGCGATTGCGGCAGCGCGTAGAACGTCCCGGGCTGTACGCGGCTGGGCACCAGGTAATCCCGCGCCCCTTCCGGAGTGGATCGCGTCATAAACGGTGTTTCAATTTCGTAAAATCCTAAGCCTGACAAATAATTCCGGATCGCCAAAGCGACTTCGTGGCGCAGCTTGATGTTGGCCTGCATCACGTCGCGGCGCAGATCGATATAGCGAAATTTCAGACGCGCTTCTTCGTTCGCAAGCGCAGTATCGCTGGGCAGGAATGGCGGCAGCTTTGAAGTGTTGAGCACGCGCAGCTCTTCCACCACAAGCTCCACTTCGCCCGTTGGAATGTTCTTGTTGATGGTGTCGGCGTCGCGCAGCGTGATTGTGCCAATGGCCGCGATGACGAACTCGTTTCGCAGCGTGCCAGCTTTTTCATGAGCGGCAGCGTTCGTCTCTTTGTTGAAGACGACCTGGAAAATGCCCGAGCGATCACGCAAGTCTATAAAAAGCAAATTGCCGAAGTCGCGCCGTCGGTTCACCCACCCCATCAACACAGCTTTCTTGCCAGCATCGGCGGCACGAAGCTCGCCGCACATATGAGTTCGCCTAAGATCGCCGAGAAAATCGAGCACAGTATCCTTCTTCTTAGTTATGTCTTGCGCCTCGGGAGAGGTCGCGACAGAATCGTGGAAAACATTGATTTTAGCAGGTGGAGCGATATGGATCGTGTGGCGCGGGCACTCTTGCCCGCGCGGGCGTTACCCGCGCCACGTTGCCAGCAGAAAGAAGCAGATTCCTCAGGGTGAAGCTTTTCGGAATGACAAATGGTAAGGATTTCAACAAGGTGCTCGTGAGCGCGTCAGCTGCCCACCTGCGACGCCGCCGATTGATGAAATTTTTGCTTCCAGTCGCCGCCCTCTTTTACCCAGATCGTAGTGACGTGTTGATAGCGAGGCACATGAACTTCATCGTCGTCGACTGCAACGCGCACAATTGCGTTGTAGGAGAGCATGACCGCTCCGTCGTTGAGTGTGAGCGCTTGCGGCTCGTAAATAGCGAACGCCTTGAGTCCACTGCCCAATTCTCCGAGAGCCTCATTCTTTGACAAGCCATGCCCGTCATAGCTGACGAAAACAAAATCGTCCGCGAGGAGACGTCCGGCGGAGGCGCGATCATTGTGCATTTCCGCCGTGACGAGCGCCGTTTCCTTCTCCAGCAGCACAGCGGTGAGATGATCCGAAGGCGCGGCACCGATGTAGGTGGGTGATTGAGCCTCCGTCGGTAGTGAAAATGCCAGAGCAAGAACCGCGACAAAGAAGCCTAAACGTTGCATGAAACCTCCGTAGAAGAGCCGACTAAATATAGCGCAGATTATGTGGCGCGGGCACTCTTGTCCGCGAGGTCTTGCTCTCTGCTACTTCCTGATTCTCTCAGCCAATTCCGCTCGTACTACCGAGACTTGCTCTCCAGTCTCAATATTCTTGAGCGTAAACGACCCGGACTGCACTTCATTCTCTCCCGCAATCAGCACGTACCGGATGCCCGCCTTGCTGGCCGTCTCAAACGCCTTCTTTAAACGGAACGCCTCGTCACCAAGTTCAACGATGACATCGTGCCGCCGCAACTCCCGTGCCAGACGCGCAGCTTCGCGATTCATCCCCGCGCCGAGCGGTGCAATGTAAACGTCCGGCTTCTTCAGAATTCCTTCAGCGGTTTGGGTCAGCGACATCACCAGCCGGTCTTCGCCGATGGCAAAACCAATTCCCGGTGCGGGAGGTCCGCCCAGCGCCTCAGAAAGCCCGTCGTAGCGGCCTCCGCCGAGGATGGCATTTTGAGCCCCCAGCGCTCCGTGCGTGAATTCAAACGCCGTTCGCGTGTAGTAATCGAGGCCGCGAACTAGACGGTCGTTGACCGTGAACGGAATTTCAACCGCAGTCAGAATCTCCCGCACATCCGCGAAGTTCTTGCGGCAAGCATCGTCGAGAAAGTCACTGAGCCTTGGTAACTTTTCAATGATCGGCTGGTCCGCCGAAACCTTACAGTCGAAAACGCGCAGCGGATTCGTCACCGTGCGCCGCTGGCAATCGACACACATCGTCGAGGCAACCGGCTCCAAAGCCTTGCGCAAAGCCTCATTGAAGGCAGGACGGCAATCCTTGCAGCCGACAGAGTTCAGTTCCAGGGTCCATCCAGTGATACCGAGGCGGTCGAGCAGGGTGGCTAGCATCTCCAGAACTTCAGCGTCGCGGGCTGGAGACTCGCTGCCGCTTGGTGGCGGACCAATTACTTCGGCACCAATCTGATAGAACTGCCGATAGCGTCCCTTCTGCGGACGCTCGCGACGGAACTGCGGTCCAATGTAGAAAAGTTTGTTGAGCCCAAGGTCCCAGAGCTTGTGCTCGATGTAGGCGCGGACCACGCCCGCGGTGTTCTCAGGACGCAACGTCAGCATCTGACTTTTGTCCGACTCGGCGCGGCCCTTGTCTTCCCACGTATACATCTCTTTCGAAACGATGTCGGTCTCTTCGCCCACTCCTCGGGCAAAAAGTTCAGTTGACTCAAAAATTGGCGTGCGGATTTCGTGGAAATTGTAAATACGGAACACATCGCGCACGGCGGCCTCGACGAAGTTCCACAACGCCGTATCCGGCGGGAGAAGATCGCGAGTTCCTCGGGGAGCTTTAATCATAGGACAGCTATTAGCTCTTCGCCACTAGCTTAAGGCTGTCGGCTCTCGGCTGTCAGCTTTCGGCTTGAGAAAATTACCAAATTACACATTACCAAATTACAAATCGCCCTACCTACTTGCCAATTTCGCGCAGATACGTTTCTTTGTATTCCAGGTAATTCTTCGCGTACTGCAAAATCATCTGCTGGTCATCGTCGGTCAGCTTGCGGCGAAATTTTCCTGGAGAACCCATCCACAGCGAGCCTGGCTCGACTACCGTACCTTCCGGAATCAGCGTTCCTGCCGCCAAAATCGACCCTGCTCCGATGCGCGCGCCGTTCAAAACAATCACACCCATGCCGATCAAGCAGCGGTCTTCAATCACGCAGCCGTGCAGCGTTGCCGAGTGGCCAACCGTAACCCAATCGCCCAAGTAGACGCCATACTGCTTCTTCATACCGTGCAGCACGCAGTTTTCCTGAATGTTGGAATTTGCGCCGACGCGAATCTCATGCACATCGCCACGGAGAACGGCGTTCATCCAAATGCTGGTGTTGGCGCCGAGGCGGACATCGCCAATCAGTTGCGCTGTTTGATCCACGTAACAGGCTTCGGCGACTTCTGGCGTGATGTTTTTGTAGGAGCGAATCATAGACAAGTTTCGAGTTGCTAGTTTCCAGTTTCCAGTCGAGCAATTCGGGTAGGGCACGGCTTCAGCCGTGCCACCTAAGCCGTTAAAGTTTTGGGCTGTAGCCCCTGACGCAGTATTGTCCAGCCCGACTAGTTTAACTTGATATGCCCGGTGCCGTCCGCCCAGCGGCTTTGGCCAGCGCTTGCAAATACTTCTCCGGCAGCGTGCGAGGCTTCAAGTCCGATCCCGTGATGACGTGTGTTGTTTCGCCTTCGGCGAGAAGCAAGTTGTCGGAGGTGCGTACCAGCTCGTAGGCAAACACGATAATTCTTTCGCGAAAGTTGCGAATGTGCGTGCGCACAACTAGCTCGTCATCATAAAACGCGGGAGCTTTGTAGCGGCAGCGCGCGTCCACCAAAGGGATAAAAAGCTGGTCTTCTTTTTCCATCTGCTTGTAAGTGACGCCGAGCTGGCGCAGCAAATCCACGCGCCCCACCTCGAACCAGATGAAATGATTCGAGTGGTACACCACACCCATCTGGTCGGTCTCAGCGTAGCGAACGCGGATGAAACTTTCCGAAACCACAGGTGTTGAATGAGAAGTCATGGGATGCGAAAGTACAGAGCTTTTAGGATAGCGGCACGGTCACTCGCCCGTCCACTTGGGCTTACGTTTTTCCAAGAATGAAGTTACCCCTTCGCGGAAATCAGCGGTGGTGCGAGCCTGCGCGTTCTGTTCGATCGATTGTGCAAACTGGCGGTTGAGATCTTGTGCAATGAATCCGTTGATCAATTTCTTAGTTGCCTGTATCGATGCGGGGCTGTTTTCCAGTAGCGATGTCGCTAAAGCATGAGCGCGGGGCATCAGTTGATCGGCCGCGACGACTTCATTTACCAATCCCAGACGATGCGCCTCCGCAGCCTCAAACAGTCTGCCGGAAATCAGCAGGTCGCGCGCGACCTTGTGTCCCACTTGCCAAATCAAGATTGACGAAACCACGGCGGGAATGAAGCCAATGCGGACTTCGGTATATCCGAATTTCGCTTCCGGAACGGATAAAGTGAAGTCGCACATCGTCGCGATTCCCGTTCCTCCGGCAATGGCAGCGCCGTTCACGGCTGCGATGGTGGGCTTGGGAAAATCGTAAAGACGCCGAAAAACGCGGGCGATACGTTCTGAATCTGCAATATTCTCGGCAGGCGTTTTCCCGAGCAGCGACTTCAGTTCTTCCAGATCGAGTCCCGCGCAAAATGCTTTACCCGCTCCCGTGATGATGAGCACCTGCGAAGGGGACTGTCCCACTTCGTCCAGCGCTGCCAGGAATTCTTCCAGCAGTTCGAAACTGATCGCGTTGCGCTTTTCAGGGCGGTTCAAGGTCAGCGTCGCGATCTGTCCTTCGTGCGCGAGTTGGATTGAGTTGTAGGCCATCCCTAGTGTTCAACCTCAGTGTTGTTGACGCTGTACTTCCGTCCGATTTCCGCGCTGGCGCGTAGCAAAGTATCGAGTGATTTCATCGCAGGTAGCTCAGCATTACGCTGCGCTAGTCCTTCCAGCAATTTTTCAGTAGGCAGATTTCCCACTAACGAATCCTGCGCAAACGGACATCCGCCTAGCCCGCCAATCGCGCAATCGAAGCGCCGAATCCCAGCATCGTAAGCGGCAAGAATCCTCTCGACGGCCTGATCCGCGCGGCTATGCAGATGCACGCCGATGTCGAGATAGTCATACTTGGCCATCACCGCTCCGGCCAATTCACTCACTTGCTGCGGCGTCGCCAAACCCACAGTATCGGCCAAGGAAATTGTGCGAATTCCCGAGGCTTCCAGGATGCCGACAGCCTCAGTGACTTCCTCACTACTCCAAGCGTCGCCGTACGGATTGCCGAACGCCATCGAAATATAAACCGCAACATCCAGGCCAGCGTCGAGAGCTTTCTCTTGAATCTTTTCCAATTCGTCCAGCGCCGCTTCGCCGGTCTGGTGTTGGTTCCGGTCCAGGAACGTCTCCGAAACAGAGTAGGGAAACCCCAGCGTATGCACGGCTTCGGTTGCGATCGCCCGTTCCGCACCTTTTTGGTTTACGACAATTCCAATAATTTCAACGTCGTCCGGCGGATCGAGTTCTTTCAGTACTTCTTCCGAGTCCGCCATCTGCGGTACAGCCTTCGGCGACACAAACGAGACTGCATCAATATGCTTGAAACCCGCGCTAATCAGGGCCTGCAGGTAGGCGAGTTTCGTAGCTGGTGGGATCAGACCGGGCAGCCCTTGCCACGCATCACGCGGACATTCGACGATCTTGATCACGTCTGCAACACTCCCACCTTGAACTCCGCCACGTCCGGATTCAGCGACGCTGCTTCAAGCGCGAGCGTAATGGCGTTGCGCGTGTCGATGGGGTCGATAATCCTATCGATCCACAATCTCGCAGCCCCGTAGCGAGGGTCTGTCTGTTCGTCGTAGGTTTTCTTGATAGCTTCCGTCAGTTCCGAGCGTTCTTCGTCGCTAAGCTTCTTGCCGCTGCGTTCCAATTGTTTAACTTTGATTTCCACCAGAGTGCTGGCGGCGGAATCGCCACTCATCACTGCGTATTGTGCCGTCGGCCAAGCGAAGACAAAGCGCGGATCGAAAGCTTTGCCGCACATGGCATAGTGTCCTGCACCGAACGATCCGCCAACGATGACGGTAATCTTCGGCACCACGGAATTCGATACAGCGTTCACCAGCTTCGCGCCAGCTTTGATGATTCCGCTCCACTCTGCATCGCGCCCAACCATGAAGCCGTTGACGTCATGCAAAAACACCAGCGGAATCAAATTCTGGTTGCAGTCCATGATGAAGCGCGCAGCTTTTTCAGCCGACTCGCTGTAGATTACGCCACCGAACTCCATGCGCTTCTGCCCGGCACTGTCCGTCTGCTGGGCGTGTAGCTTTTGGTTCGCCACAATCCCCACGGCAAAGCCACCGATACGTGCATAACCACAGACGATCGTTTTCCCGTACTCCGCCTTATATTCGTCGAAGCGACTGCCGTCGATGATGCGGGCAAGAATTTCCTTCATGTCATACGGGCGCGCCGAATCGCTTCCGTAGATGCCGTAAATTTCCTCGGCAGCGTAGGCGGGAGGCTCAGGCTTTCGCCGATCCCAGATCGATTGCCGACGATATCCCCATTTATCAACAATGGAACGCAGGCGCGTCAGGCAGGCTTCATCGTTGGGCTCGCGAAAATCCACCGTCCCGCTGATGGCCGAGTGCATGGCCGCTCCGCCAAGCTCTTCCGCAGAAACGTTTTGCCCGATCGCTGCCTGCACCAGCGCCGGACCAGCCAAAAACAATCCGCTGCCGTCGGTCATTAATACGTGGTCGCACATCACCGGAAGATAGCCGCCACCCGCGACGCACATTCCCATAATCGCCGCAATTTGCGGAATTCCTTGCGCGGACATCACCGCATTGTTCCGAAACACCCGCCCAAAATCATCCGTATCCGGAAAAACATCTTCCTGCAGCGGCAGAAACACGCCCGCAGAATCTACCAAATAAATCGTAGGGATACGATTCTCAATCGCAATGTTCTGCGCCCGAATAACTTTCTTCGCCGTCATCGGGAAAAACGCCCCGGCTTTCACGGTCGCGTCGTTGGCAATGATCATCACCAAGCGGGTTTGAATCCGTCCCAACCCGGTAATGACGCCGGCTGCGGGCGCACCGCCCCATTCCTCATACATCCCGTAAGCGGTAAACAGACCAAGCTCCAGGAATTCGCTGTCGACATCCAGAAGCAATCGCAGGCGCTCGCGGACCGTCAGCCTTCCTTTAGCGTGTTGCGATTCAATTGCCTTTGCGCCGCCGCCTTCTCGAAGCTTCTCCTCTTGATTACGGATCGACGCCACAATATCGGCCATAGCGCGCATGTTCTTCTCGTAGCGCGCTGAAGTCGCGTCAATATGAGACTCAAGAGCCGTAGGTGAAGATTGCGGAGTGTCGGTGGATCGCGCCATTACTTGTCCAAAAGAGGGATTCCTGCGAACAAGTTACGGTATATCAGCAGCAGGGCGCGTTGCAATGCGGAAGCCTAAGTAGGGAAGCCTAAGTTGTGCGGAACCCTAAGTGTGCGGAAGCCTAAGTAAAAGACACCATGTCCGGGATGCTGCCGACCGTCGAGCACACTCCGCAGTATTTAATAACTGCGATCCCCGACCGTATTCCACCGTGCCCCATCCTTCTTTCGCGTCCTTTGCGAAAAAGGGTGGGAGGCAAGAATCCCAACCCATGAGCACTGGGACCGATTTCTGTTCACCATTCTTCCGACTTCTCCGTGTCGCAGTGTCTCCGTGCTGAACCGACGTTCTGAATATGCCGAACAGCCTCACCAACCGGATCTTCCGCAATGGCGCCCACCAACCCAATCCGTAACGCTTCCGCCGCCGTGACCTTCTCCGCAGCCTCAAACAATTCCAAAGCCTTCGCCTTCCCCACCAGGCGCGGCAACCGCTGCGTTCCACCCCATCCAGTCATAAGTCCCAGCGCCGCTCCACGATGTCCAAACGCCGCACTAGGCGCAGCAATCCGATAAGAGCAGGCAAGCGCCAGATCCAGCCCTCCGCCTATGCAGTGACCTCCAATCGCCGCATAAACAGGAGCAGGGAATCGCGCAATGGAGTTCATGAGCGTCTGTCCCATGCGCGCAAACTCGTAAGCCTCCGCTCCGCGGAGGGCGTTGATCTCCCGAAGATCCGCCCCGACAGAAAAGAACTTTTCGTTTCCAGTGAGAATAAGAGGGCAAGGACTACCAGCAAGCTCCCCCAGAATTCCCGTCAGCGCCAAAACGCAGTTCCGCAAAAGCCGGTTCGTTCCATCCTCGGAAGTAAGACGCAGCACCGCGAAGTCGCTCCGGCGCTCAAGATTGAAGTAGGAGTCCAAGCAAGAAGAATAACAACAGATTGTGTAGGTCGAGCATTCCTGCTCGACGCTCTTAGCTACAATCTACGAAAAAAACTTGTCTACCCGTAAACTTGTCCACCCACAAACTTGTCATTCCGAGCGCAGCGAGAAATCCCTTTCGCCGGAAACACTCTGGCTGAACAGGGATGCCGGGTGGGAGGAAAGAATCTCAATCAAAGCTTCTGGCAGGTTGTTGAGAAACTCTAGAAGGTTGTCATTCCGAATAGTTTTATCGTGAGGAATCTGCTATTTTCCCGGGGTTTAACGTGTGTCTCATATGGAATGCAACTCAAGTTGCCTCTAATACATGCTTGTTCAACAACTTCGTGGATGATGCGGCTGCACTATCAAAAAGCACTACACCTTCTCCAACCACTCCGCCACGTTCTGTCCATCCGGAGTCAACTGAAACTTCCCCACCCGCACAGCCTCCCCAATCAACTGGTGTCGCTCCGACCGCGTCACCCGCGAAATCCACTGCCGACCCACTTCATACTGCTCGGCGGTAAACCACTTCTGCGGCACCACCTCCACCAACCCCGCCTGCGGATAGAGAACATACACCGCGCAAGCCGCATCACCGCGACTGAGAGCCGGATAAGCGCCCACAGTCACCAACTCATCCAGCGAGTGAAAGCATTCTGGAATCTCCAGCTTGTGCGTGCCTTCCGGAAAGCGCCGGCTCACCTCAAATTCATCCGCCGGAGCCGTGCTGGAATACACTCGATCATTCGACTGCTTAAACCAACCTACAATCTCTTCAATATCAAACGCCGCCAGTTGGTCCGGATCGAAGCACATCACGCGAATCCCGCCGGGTTCCGGACACCAGATTCCCAGCAAATTCGGCGAAATCGCAAATGGAACACAGAAAGTATTCAAAGCCAACCGCGGCCGGTTCGGTTCCTGTTCCAAAGACAGTGTTACAAGGTAGGCAAGCTCCCCGGTGTTTCCGTGGTAGGTCCAAACCAGCCGTTGTCGTGAATGGGTTACAACCGTGGGAAATGTTTCCCAGTACCACGGCGAGGGCCCTGTAGCCTTTTCAATCGCAGCCAGCAGACGGGTTTTCTCGGAAGATCGTTCTTCAGGCATCAGCCGACCGTAGGTACGCTACGCGGCTTCACGTTCGCGCGGATGTACTGCACAATGTTGTCCATCGTAGTGCCAGGCTGGAAAATCGCTCCCACACCAATTGCTTTCAACGCAGGGATATCCTGATCGGGAATAATTCCGCCCACCACCACAATCACATCTTCCATCTTGTGCAGCTTCAGCAAATCCATTACGCGAGGAACAATAACGTTGTGCGCTCCCGAAAGAATCGACAGTCCAATGACGTCCACATCTTCTTGCAAAGATGCAGTCACAATCATCTCCGGCGTCTGTCGCAGACCCGTGTAAATCACTTCCATGCCAGCGTCGCGGAGGGCGCGAGCAATCACTTTCGCCCCGCGATCATGCCCATCCAACCCCGGCTTCGCCACCAGTACACGAATTTTGCGCTCAGCAACCATCGCTTCTATTTAAGCATATTGAAGTAGATCGTGGAGGGCGAGCATTCCTGCTCGCCAAGCTTTACCTGAACTTCCAATGTCTTGTCATTCCGAAGCGCAGCGAGGAATCTGCTTTCCCGGACACGCCCTCCTACTTCTCCTTCGTATCCACACTCTTCCACAAATACCAGCAGGCGATCGTCCGGTAAGGCGACCAGGCCTTCGCAATCTTTTCCATCTCCTTCGGCTTCGGCAATTTCCGTTTCCGATAGTGTTTCTGCATCGCCATCTGAATCCCCAAATCACCCGTCGGCAAAATGTCAGGCCGCTTCAACGTAAACATCAAAAACATCTGGGA
>JAYVEP010000188.1:0-3946 GCA_043749225.1 Acidobacteriaceae bacterium | reverse complement strand
CTCTCAATGCATGACACGCAGAAAGGCCTTGAGAGCCGCCTCGAATACAGCGTGGATCTATTCGATCCGGCCACGATGGAACGCTTATTGCAGCACTTCCGTGTTCTGCTGGAAGCTGCTGTAGCGAATCCGGAACTGAAACTGTCGCAACTTCCGCTGCTGACTCAGGCGGAAAACCAGCAGCTCATTACCGAGTGCAACGCCACAGCGGTGGACTTCCCGCTCAGCCAAACGGTACCACATCTTTTCTCGGCGCAAGTCGCCCGCACGCCACAAGCGATTGCCGTTCAGTTTGGTGCCGAGCAGCTCACATTTGCAGAGCTCGATGCCCGTTCCAATCAACTTGCCCGCTACCTGCAGGAACGCGGTGCTGGCCGCGAGACGCACGTTGCGCTCTGTTTGGATCGTTCGCTCGATCTGGTCGTTTCTCTGCTTGCTGTTCTAAAAGCTGGTGCGGCGTACCTCCCGCTTGATCCCGGCTATCCCAAAGATCGCATCGCGTTCATCGTCCAAGATGCGCGGGTGCCCCTGCTGGTCACGCAGTCGAGCTTATTGTGCAACCTGCCAGTGTCTCCTGCGGAATCGAACACGCAAGTGTTAAGCCTTGACGCCGAGTGGCCGCAAATTGCCAAACTAAGCAGTGAACCACTCGCTTCGCACCCAGCACCCAAGGATGCCGCGTATCTTCTTTACACTTCGGGATCTACGGGCCAGCCCAAGGGCGTTGAGATTGAGCACTTGGCGCTCACCAATTTTCTACTCTCGATGCAGCGCGAACCCGGCCTGGAGAGTCGCGACACGCTGCTGGGCGTGACCACTCTGTCATTTGATATTGCAGGCCTGGAAATCTATCTACCACTGATCACCGGTGCCCGCCTGGTGCTGGCGAGTCGCGAACAGGCTGGCGACGCCCACCAACTCAGTACGCTCCTCGAGCAATCCGCAGCCACCGTCATGCAAGCGACGCCCGCGACCTGGCGCATGCTGGTCGACAGCGGCTGGACGGGACGACCTGGCTTTAAGATTCTGTGCGGCGGCGAGGCGCTCCCGGCGGATCTGGCAAATTCGTTGCGAACACGCTGCGATTCCTTGTGGAATATGTACGGACCAACGGAGACAACGATTTGGTCTTCGGTATATCGTGTGACGAGTGATATGGATGCGGTAGCGCCGATTGGACGGCCGATCGCAAACACTCAGTTTTACGTCCTCGACGCAAATCGGCAACTCACGCCACCGGGCGTCCCAGGGGAGCTTTACATTGGCGGGCTGGGTCTGGCCCGCGGCTACTTTCACCGTCCGGAACTCACTGCGGAGAAGTTTGTCGCTGATCCATTCTCAGCGGGCACATCACCGACCCGTTATTTCGGCGACACACGCCGCCTCTACCGCACCGGCGATCTGGCGCGATGGCACACAGATGGCCAGATGCAGTACATCGGACGCATCGACAATCAGATCAAGCTGCGTGGCTTCCGTATCGAGCTTGGAGAAATTGAGACCGCTCTGCAACAGCACTGCAGCGCGCAGCAATGTTTAGTCATGGCACGCGAAGATACTCCGGGGCAACCACGCCTGGTGGCTTACTGGACACTCGTCCCAGGTTCCCAGCTGTCGCCAGCAGAAGCCCGTATACATCTCAGAAAGTCCCTCCCGGACTACATGATCCCGTCAGCTTTCGTGGAAATGGACGCGATGCCACTCACGCCCAACGGGAAGGTGGACCGCAAGCGGCTGCCAGCACCTGATTACGGAGTAGGAGTTGCCGCTAAACCCGCTGAAGGTCTGCTCACGCCGACGGAAGAAGTAATTGCGGGAATCTGGGTGGAAGTTCTGAAGCTCACTCAGATTGCAACAACAGATGACTTTTTCGAATTGGGTGGTCACTCACTGTTGGCCACACAGGTAATCTCGCGCGTGCGACAAGCCTTCCGCACGGACCTGCCCGTGCGCACTCTCTTTGAAGCTCCAACGATCACTGGCTTAGCCCAACGAGTGGACGCGTCCGTGCGGCAAAAGAGTGGCTTGGAAGCTCCGCCCATGCGGCGCGTTCCACGCAATAAACCCTTGCCTGTTTCTTTTTCGCAACAGCGGCTCTGGTTTCTGGACCAACTCGAACCTGGCAACCCGCTCTACAACATCGCCTATGTCACCCGCATGGCTGGCAAACTCAACCCGCAGGCCCTGGAGAAGAGCCTAAGCGAGATCGTACGCCGTCATGAGTCTTTACGGACCAAGTTCCAGATGCATAACGATGAACCTGTGCAAATCGTCGTGCCGCAGGTCGAACTAAGCTGGACCCATCTGGACGCCAGCCCTTTTCCAACGATCGAAGAGCGCGGAGCCGAGGCGCGGCGCTTAGCAACGGAAGAAATTCAGAAGCCCTTCAACCTTGCAACCGGTCCCCTACTGCGGCCTGTGCTAATCAAGATTGGAGACGAAGATCACGCGCTGATCCTGAACATGCACCACATCATCAGTGACCGCTGGTCGCTGGGTGTGCTCTCGCAGGAGCTCGCGACCCTTTACGAAGCGCATGTGGAGAACAGGCCCGCGGAGCTGCCTGAACTGGAGTTCCAATATGCGGACTACGCAGCCTGGCAGCGTGAATTTCTGTCCGGCGAAGTTTTGGACAAGCAACTGGCCTATTGGCGGAAGGAGCTAGAAGGTGCGCCGGCAGTGCTTGAGCTTCCTACGGACCGTCCGCGTAAAGAGACGGAACCATTCTGGGGGGCAGTGCATCGGCAGCCGATTCCTGAAGATCTCGTCAGGAGCCTGAAGTCTCTAAGTCGGACGCAGCGAGGAACCTTTTTCATGGCCCTGCTCGCCATCTTTGAGCTCTTCCTTGGAAGGCTATCCGGACAGGACGACATCGTAGTTGGCACTGACTTAGCCAATCGCAATCAGCTGGAAGCCGAAAAAATGATTGGATTCTTCGTGAATTTACTGCCCATGCGGGCGCGTTTCACTCCTGACACCACATTCGTCGACTTCTTCCAGCAGGTGCGGGAAGGTTTACTCGAATCCATGGCGCATCAAGACATTCCATTCGACAAACTCATTGAGGAGTTACGGCCAGACCGCAACTTGACACACAATCCACTGGTTCAGGTCTTGTTTGTGATGCAGAACACTCCGCAAACGGCAACCGCGTTTGGCGGCTTGAAGCTGGGACCGCTCGGAGTAGGCGGCTCTTCGCGCTTTGACCTTGTCTTGTTCATCAATACTCCCGAAACCAGCCCTTCCACCATGTGGGTCTACAATCCAAACCTGTTCGACGCCAGAACTATCGCGCGTATGGCGAATACTTACGAACTTCTGATGAGCCTGGTTTCGGCCAATCCTGAGAGCAAGATTGCATCGCTGTTTTCAGCGTTGGATAACGCGGAACAAGAGCAGCGCAACAAGGAACAACAACAGTTCCAAAAGACTGGCTTAGACAAGCTGCGCAAGAGCCGCCGCAAGGCCATCGAGGCATAACAGCTTACCGACCGGGTGTTCGTGGAAGTTTTGGTTGGACTCACGGGTTAGCAAGACCGGCACCCACTACAGGGAAGTTCCCTTTGGCTACTCGTGCGAGTAAGCCAGATTGTCAAAACACAACTCTTCTCCATTCTTGACTTCGAACACTACCACGCTGCTGGGGTCTCGCCATCCCGTGCGGAGCCGCTGCAACTGTCCCGCCTTAAGGATGAACGAAATCTCACGCATTTCTGGAGAGTGGATTGTGACCGTAGCGTCGGAAGTTCCGCCATTGTAGGTGTCGACACCCATGAAGATACGCGGCCAATAGAACCTAAACTCTGCCGATTTGTTTTTAGCGTCGGCGATCGCAAGGTTAAAGGTTCCGAATCCACCTTCGGGGACGTTGATGCGCCATTGATCGGCCCCCCAATCAATCACTCCCGAAGGATATTGCCCCTTCAAGAGCGTTCCTGCTAAAAGG
>JAYVEP010000187.1:0-10238 GCA_043749225.1 Acidobacteriaceae bacterium | reverse complement strand
ATCAGTTGGACCGTACGGATCAAGAGATTATCTTCCGGGTGGTCAGTTCCTACTACGACGTTCTCCTGGCAGCTAAGCAACTGGAAGTCGCCGACCAGTCCGTCAAAACTGCTCAATCGATCATGGACCGTAGCCAGGCGAGATTCGACAGCGGGCTGACTGTAGAGTCGGATCTGCTGACGGCGAAGGTTCGCATGGCAGCCCGACTGCAGGAAGTGATACGGGCCAGGAACACTTTGGAAGTGGCGCGGGCTCAGCTAAACACGGCGATGGGTATGACGCTTGATTCTTCGTTCCAGCTCACCGGAGGGCTGGCTGAACGCACGTTTTCGATCCCGGCCGTGCAGGATGTTGAAAAGCAGGCACTCACAAATCGGCCTGACTTGAAGCGCATTGCCTCCGAGGAGGCGGCCCAGCGGCAGAGCGTGTCGGCGGCCAAGTCGTCATTCGGTCCGCGGGTGAACGCATTTGCAGGGTGGGAAATGGATAAGCCTACGTTCGTTGCCGGGGGCGGGGGCAACAACTGGCTGGGCGGGATCGACGTGCAATTCGACATCTTCCAAGGCGGTGCAAAACGGGCGGAACTCTCCCGGCAGCGAGCCCTCGAAGAAAAGGTCGTGGCGATGAAGCAGGCAGCTAGCGACGCAGTTCGCCTCGAAGTCAGGCGGGCCTACTACGAGACCGACGCCAACCGGCAGCAGATCGAAGTGGCCTCGACAGAACAGGAGTTAGTGCGTCAAGTCGGCACACCAAGCTTGGGCAGCAGCCATTGGGTCAACACTAGGTAAGCAGCGACAAAAACGATCATCCACGCCCATTGCGGCATTTCAGTTTGCTCCTTCCAACGAACCCTTTGATCTGTGATGCCTCGTTTGTGTACGGACTCCGTTCATACGGGGTGCACCAGCAGCGTATCGTTGCACATGAGCGGCCTGCCTCGCCGTGCTACGGCACACCAGTTCGCAGAGCCTAAACACAACCGGATCAGCAATGCTGTAGAAAACACTGTTGCCGGAACGCTCGCGACCCACGAGTCCGGCATCGAAGAGGATTTGAAGGTGTTTCGATATGTTAGGCTGATTCCCGTTCAACTCGCCGACAATCTGGTTAACGGTCATTGCACCACCCCGAAGTGTTTGCAGGATGCGGAGGCGGCAAGGCTCCCCGAGAACCTGGAATCGGCGGGCGACCAACTCGACCATCTTCTCGTGGATCATCGTCCGCCCTCCGGACAGATAAAGGACGTATTCACTATATAATTATACATGCATATAGTTGGACATCGCCGGAAGCCAAGGAGTTGCCCGAATGCGGTCTGACATCGACGAAGCCATCGTCTTGCTGAAGCGCGGGGGCGACGGCGCTTGAGGGAGCAGTAGAGCTGCTGCAAGGGGCCGTGTTTGCTTTCAGTATGAGAGTGTGCGGACAACAGCAAGATGCCGAGGACACCATGCAGGAAGTTTTGGTGAAGTCGTTGCCCTACCTATCAAAGTTTGACAACTCCAGAGCTCTAGCGACCTGGTTGTACAAAGTGGCGAAGGACCGTTGTCTCATGAACCGCCGCAAGAGCACATTCGCACCGAAAGAGGAACTCTCCCTGGAGGAGTTGATGCCTAACCAGGCGGAATTCGAGCGGCTCGACGGGCTCACTAGTGTCACTCCAGAAGGTTCGGCCATTAGTGGTGAACAGCGGCAGCGGTTGCGGGAGGCGATTCGGTATCTGCCGCCGCACTATCGCATCATTCTCGTGCTGCGTGACATGGAAGGCTTCACCGATGAAGAGGTCGGGGAGATCACTGGCTTGCGCCCAGGGACCATACGTGTGCGACTCCACCGGGCCCGCTTATCCGTGCGGAGGGAACTCGCGAAGGAGAACGAGGGAGCGAAGCACGGTAGTGTGGGACGACGGCAGCAAAATGCGGGAGCTTCGTCTGGTACCGGTCGTTGCCGGAAGGTCTTCGCGGGGCTGTCGGACTGTCTTGATGGTGAACTGGACGACTTCTCTTGTGAAGAAATCGAGACCCACATGAACGGCTGCGAACCATGCAAGAAATTCCTCCGCAGTCTGGAGTCGACCATACAACGCTGCCAGCAGTCACCTGCTGACTGCCCGGATCGGGAAAGGGCGGCTGCCCTAAGAATGAAACTGCTCGCGACCTACAGCCGTGCACTCGCGACCAGCGGGAAGTGACTGGATCAAAGACTGTTAGGCCGCTCTACGTCGCCTTTTCATAGCGCTCGATTCTTCTCTTTTTATTTCCTGTAACAAATTCGTCGGGTTTGCATTTATTCATGTGGCTCCCATGGAGGAGCCAGTGAGGGAGACCCATGATTTCTGCAAAAGTTGAACTGACACAGGCGCTTGCCCAGCAAAGACAATTCGTTGCTCGAACCGGCAGTGAACACTATTTCTTGCTGGACGATAGTGCGGGGGGAACCGGGCCTAAACCCATTGAGCTGGTTGCAGCCGGGCTTGCTGGATGCACCGCCTTCGACGTAGTCACGATTCTCCGGCAGAAATATCACCAGAAAGTCACCGGCTACGAAGTGCGAGTGGAAGCTGACCAAGCGGAGCGCCCGCCGCAGGTGTTCACAGCGGTCCGGATTCATCATGTTGTTCGAGGTTTTGACATTGATGCTTCGGCCATCGAGCAGGCGATTCGCCTGTCGGAGGAGAAATATTGTTCAGTCGGGGCGATGGTGCAAAAGACGGCCAGCTTCCACGCCAAATCTAATCAACAACGCACGTTCGATTTGGCGAGCCTTCTTCCTGTAACGGTATGTAACGTTAAGACTGGTGCTGCGAATTTCCTGCCCTCAGCATGGATTTGGGCACGATCATCAAGAGAACCTTCCACTGCCCGTGCCGTTTCCGTGCCGTTAGCGCTGCATTGCATGGAATTAGCCGCGTTAGAAGCCATCTGCCGCAAGCTAACTACATAAAACTACGTTGAACGATGGTTTCGAATCCCACTCTCTCCGCCAAGTTATTGAATATAAACAACTTATACGACATTTCCAGAGTGCCGGTTTCTTGGTTGCTACTCTCTCGTTAGCCTTTAGTATCAGCGACATACAGGTTCCGCCCCGGCAAGGTCCGTGCCAATAAGCCGGCGATGGAGCCTACGGAGTCGTGTCCCACTCACATTTGCAGCCAGCCACTCTCGCAGACCTTGCACTGTCATGCCGCAGGCCGCGCAGGTTCGGTTCGAGTCAACGCCGACAGGACGCTAGGGAGTATGTGGGACAGCTCCCGGTTTGTCGTTGGATTATTTGCCCTAAGCATTGTTAGTTTTGTTCCGTAACGAGAACGACTCTGCCAGTGTCCTTTGTTCTGGACAAGTGGACGTTGCGGGCGTCCTGCCATCGAACGTTGACCGCCGCACGTTCGTTGGGGCTCTCAAAGGCCAGGTTCGGGCTTGTGGCGCCGGTGGCCTGTAGCCCAGCGCCGAGTGCGGTCGTTCCGTGTTGTTGGCGATAGGCCTAACAGCCGCTGGCTAATGTCAAGGCACTTTCGCGGCATAAACGATGATTCCCTAAGGGCTGCCTCTCATTTATTCCACGGTCACCTGTGAAACCGCGCCTTCAGTGCGGCTGTTCCTGTTGCCTCTCTCGCCCCCGCCGCGGGGTCACTTCAAAGAAAAGAGGCACATTATGACGACGAAGACTCTCAGCAAATCCGACCTGGCACAGTTCACCGGCAGCGACAACTGGTATCGCCATTCGATCAACCGCAATGTTCTTTACACAGACGGCGCGAAGCACGTTGCCGGGTACGGCGGAGCGTATTGGCTTCTAGACGAAATCGCGATCATTCAGCCGTACAACAAAGCTGTTGCCGCCGAGGAATTTCAAGTCTGGAAACTCGCCGCACGTCCCGACCGAACCGCGACGCTTACATGCGACGATGGCGATGGCAACATCGTGTTCACCAAGGAGATCGGACATACCGATTTCCCGCTGGACGAAATCACGCTGTATTTCGCTAACAACGTGATCCATCTGCCGAGCGAATACTGAGCAGCGTTACGCCCGCGCTGGCGTTGTTGCTGGCGCGGGTTACCGGTTCATTTAGAACACCCTAATTTGTACCAATCTCTCATTGAACTGCTTCGAACCGAACGGCATTTCCCGCATCTCGGTTCCGCAGTGAAAACCAGGTTGGCACGGGAGCTACGTGGAGGCGAATAGCTCACCTCGGGATCATTGGCTCGGTTGAGGAGGCAAAATCACAAAATCAAAGTGAAGGAGACGATGAAACTCGCCTGTCCGTTAACTGTCCAATAAGGACTCCCTAGCGTTCCTTACAAGGCTTTTCGAGGCCACCCGCGTCTTGTAAGTTGTTGATATTACTAATCTCCTTGGGCTCGCAACCCAAAGGTCGCTGGTTCAAATCCAGCCCCCGCAACCAACGCAATCATACGGTTACGAGGAATTTTGATTTTCGATTGTGGTCTGAAATGGTCCAATAAGGTTTGAAGCGATAGAACAGAGGCCGTCCACGTGACGGCTTTTTGCTATTCGTATCTTCGCCGCCTCCGGTGACGGGGGCTTAGGTTGCCAGACGCAACGGGGTTCCTCGGCGAACACATCTCCCGTTACAGCATAGGCGCGCGCTCGCGATCCGCCGCAGATCTCGCGAAATTCACAAATGCCACATTTTCCTTTCAGGTTCTTGCTGTCCCGCAGCGAGACAAAGAGCGGCGAATGTCGGTAAATTTCAGCCAGCGACTGTTTGCGCACATTGCCGGCGGAGACGGGCAGGAACCCGCTGGGGAATACTTCTCCGAGGTGAGAGATGAAAACAAATCCCTTTCCGTCGTTAATCCCGCGTTGGGCGCGTCCAATTCCGTCCGCTGTACTTGTCCCGAGCATCGGCGCAAGCGAATGGCCGTTGCCTTTCCGTTTTTCCTCCGTGCGACGCTGCAGCAGGAAGCGGCGATAGTGTTGTGCCTCCGTGCTCTTGATATCAAATTTCACGCGGCGCGAGGTCTCGTAGAGCTTTTCAAAGACCTGCTCGAACTCCTCTGCTGAGATTAGACCGATGGTGGAACCGCGCCCGGTGGGCACGAGAAAGAAGACGCTCCACAGTACGATGTCGAGTTGCACGAGCACGGCAATCATCGAGTCCAAATACTGTAAGTTGTGTCGCGTAATCGTGGTGTTGATTTGCACCGGAAGCCCGATTTCGGCCGCCCAGCGCACCGCGCGGAGTGTCCAGTCGTAGGAGCCCGTCACTCGCCGGAATGCGTCATGAATATCGGCGCTGGGACCATCCAGGCTAATGGCGAGCCGTGCCAAACCACACTGCTTCAACCTGTGAATGGCTTCCTGGGTGAGGAGCGGCGTGGCGCTTGGGGTCAGGGAAATTCGTACTCCGTGGGTAGCAGCATATTCGACCAGTTCGAAGATGTCCGGACGCTTCAGCGGATCGCCGCCCGTGAGCACAAAGACTGGGGCTCCGAGCGCCGCGACCTCGTCAATGAGACGTTTCGCTTCATCAGTGCTCAGTTCGAGAGCGCTCCGGAAGGGCTGGGCGCATGCGCGACAGTGCAGGCAGGACAGATCACATGCCTGAGTTGTCTCCCAGATCACGATGAACGGGCGTTCGTCAAAGTCGAGTCTTGCTTCCATGCGGACCTCTATGCCGTTCTTGTCAGCAAGCAGAGCCTGACAGAATTGCCGCTCGTTGCATGTGATAAATGTCACAGTGGGGAGGAGCGAGGCCAAGTTTCCGTTGCCACGTCTCTGCCGGGACACTCCAGTACAATAGCGGTCGTGCTGGAATCGAAATCGACACCACGACAGACGCTGGCGAAGGTTCCCATCTTCTCAGGGTTGACAGACAGCGAGTTGGGGTTCCTGGCCCAACGCGCGATCCCGCGCCACTACTCGGCGGGCGAGAGCGTGTTCGGGGAAGGAGAGCCTTGTTCCGGACTTTATGTCGTTGAGTCCGGCCAAGTGCGGATTTTCAAGAGCTCCGCCAGCGGTCGCGAGCAGGTATTGAGCATTGATGGCCCAGGCAGTTCCATCGCCGAGTTACCCGTTTTCGATGGAGGAACCTACCCGGCTTCGGTAGCCGCGATTAGCGAGGCCAGTCTCCTTTTTGTGAGCAAACAGGATTTTCAATCACTGTGTCTCGCGCATCCCCAGGTTGCGCTGAAGGTGTTGCGCGTGGTGGGGGCGCGCCTGCGGCGTCTGGTCGGGATTATCGAAGAGCTCTCATTCACCACCGTGCGCCACCGTTTGGCCTCCTTTCTTTTTCGTCTTGCCCAAAAGGAAGGCAAGCCCACCGCCGAGGGTGTCGAAATTACCATGCCCGTCAGCAACCAGGAATTGGCTTCGCAAATTGGCACAGTGCGCGAGCTCGTATCCCGCAACCTTTCCCGGCTGCAAGCGGAGGGAATGATCAAGATCGATGGCCGCAGCGTGACTGTCTTCAACTTGAAAGCCCTGGAAGCCGAACTTCAGCCTTCCGAATAGCCAGAGCGCCTCTCGATCCTCCGCGCCCCGTCCGCCCTGCTGTTCACCTTAGCCATGTCTCCGTCGCTTGCGGATCTCGATCCTTTGGGGCCACCGTGACAAAAGTCATCGGCACAGCTCCGCTACTCCGCTACCTTCGGAATATCAAGCGTGGCTACAAGGCAGGAAGCCTGGGCCGCGAGGAGGACAAAATGAGCATTACCGCTGAGAAAACCGTGCGGGAATTGGCCCTGGAGAACCCCGCGGCAACCCGAGTTTTTGAAAAATTGGGTATCGACTACTGCTGTGGCGGCAACAAATCCCTCGAAGAAGCGTGCCGCACGGCAAATCTTTCGATGGAGAATGTGCTCGATTCGCTCGAAATCGCCGAGCAGTCTGCGCACGCTGTCCAAAAGGATCGCAATTGGCAAACGGAACTGCTGGCCGATCTGGTTGGCCACATCAACCACACTCATCACAAGTACACGCGCGAGGAACTGGCCCGGCTACGCCCACTACTGGATAGAGTTTGCTCTGTACACGGGAAAAACCATCCCGAACTGCTGCAGATTCGGTTGAGGTTTCAGGGCCTGGCGCAGGAAATGACCACGCACATGATGAGAGAAGAGATGGTTCTGTTTCCCTACATCGTGCGTATGGAGGAGGCCGTTATCCAAAAAGAGCCGGTACTGCCGCCACCGTTTGGCGACCTGAAGAATCCGGTGGCCACGATGATGCACGAACATGATTCCGCGGGCGAGGCATTGCGCGCAATGCGTCAAGCCAGCGCGGGTTACACGCCCCCGGCCGATGCTTGCATCAGCTACCAGACTCTGTATAAAGCCCTGACAGACTTTGAAGCCGACCTCCATCAACACGTTCACCTGGAGAACAACATCCTGTTCCCTCGTGCGATCGACATGGAACGAGCGCACTGAGGCGACCGTAAAGGGAAGAGAGGCATGACGAATGTCTGCACTGGCAACCCGCATTGAGACAGAAACGGGCCGGGCGCTCACGCCAGGGGAGATCTTCGAGATCACGCGGGCCAGGGAAACCAGTCTGTCCCGCTTGCTCATGCTCTACATCACGACCGGTCTAGTGTTCATGCTTCTTCCCGGCACGTTCCTGGGAGTTTGGAACCTGCTGGCGATCAGCAGCCGGCACGAGGCGAATTCTGTCTCTGCCGGATGGATTCAGGCGCATGGGCACGCGCAGATCTTCGGTTGGATCGGCACATTCATCTTAGGCATCGGCTTCTATTCCATTCCCAAGCTGCGGCGTATGAATTCGTTCGCGCTGCGGACTGCGTGGGTGTGTTGGTTGCTTTGGACGCTCGGCGTTAGCCTGCGCTGGATGACTGGCGCTTACCCGTGGCACTGGCGCATAGTGCTGCCCGTCTCGGCCGCACTCGAACTAATTGCCTTCTTGCTTTTCTTCTACTCCGTTTCCGGTCATAGGCCGCAGGAGTCGGGCAAGCAAGCGCTGGAACACTGGGTGTTCGTCGTCATTGCAGGAACCCTGGGTCTTTTGCTTACGTTGCTCGTCAATCTGGGCACGTCGTTGTTTCTCGCTTACCGGGGCAGTTCGCCTGATCTCCCAGCGCACTTCGACCAGCGATTCCTGGTTCTCCAAACCTGGGGATTTCTTGTTCCATTTGTTTGGGGATTCAGCGCCAAGTGGTTGCCGGTTTTCCTGGGCTTGCACCCGGTGCGCGGGCGCGTGCTGCTACTGGCAGTCGCCGTGAACTTCGCCGGTGTGATGGCTGCCATGATGGGTTGGATGAGATCAGCGGTGCTCTTGCTCTTGGGCGGGATCCTCGTCGCGGTTTGGGCTCTCCGCTTCCTGGAGCGAACACAGCAACCGGCCAAAGTGAAAGGAGTACACACTAGCTTTCCGGTATTTGTGCGCTTGGCGTACGTTTGGGCGATCGCTGCGGCGGCTCTGGGAATCTGGGCTAGCTCGGTCGAAAGCTCTCACGGTATTTGGGGTGCATCGCGCCACGCGTTGACCGTGGGCTTCTTGGCCACCATGGTGTTCAGCGTGGGCCAGAGGGTCTTGCCGGCATTTTCCGGAATGCGTTTACTCTTCAGCACCAAGCTTATGTTTCTTTCACTGCTGCTTCTGGGGATCGGGTGCCTGCTTCGCGTCAGCTCCGAGATTCTTGCCTATCAGGGCTTTGCGTCCTGGGCATGGTCTTGGCTCCCGGTGTCGGCTGTTGTAGAGATGACGGCAGTCACAGTTTTTGCGACCAACTTGCTGTGTACATTTGGGTCACAGCGCTGTGGAACCCAGCAGGTAGACTGAGACTATGCCTGTCCAGATCGGAGCCAAGACCCACAACTTCTCTGACCCTACCGGCCTACTCTCGGATTGTCACCGGCGCGTTGAGATGTTTCTCGGCTCTCTCGAGGCGGTTGCGGATGTGATCGACCGGCCTGCGACTAAGGAAACCCGCCGGGCGCTGGAGTTCGCATTGCGCTACTTCGCGCAAGCCGCTCCCAAGCATACGGCTGACGAGGAGGAGTCGTTGTTTCCGCGGTTGCGTCAGCTCAAGCATCCTGAGATCCAGGCAGCCTTCGCAAAGCTGGAACAACTGGAACAGGACCATCGGTGGGCCGCCCCTTTGCACGCGGAAGTGGATCGTCTGGGCGCGCGATATCTTTCGACGGGCGGTCTTTCAGCTGTTGAGGTTGACG
This sequence comes from Acidobacteriaceae bacterium, assembly GCA_043749225.1. GTDB lineage: Bacteria > Acidobacteriota > Terriglobia > Terriglobales > Acidobacteriaceae > JANXUC01. The sequence continues at coordinate 1,077 of JAYVEP010000187.1, read as the reverse complement.
CATTTCGGAAAGCTGTTGCGCATCTTGCGGTGATGTACAAGCTGCACATCAGTGTCGAGGATGAATGCGTTTTCCCCTTGGCAGCCCGGATGCTCTCCGATGCCGACAAATTGGCTATTGCTAAAGAAATGGCGGGCCGCAGAGAAGTAAGGTTTGGGACCGAGCTATCTTGAACGCGAGCAAAAGCAGGGAATTGTCTTCGACCAACCGCAGAAGAGTTCTCCCGCACGCGCGTGGAGAAGTCGATACTATAAACCTTGGAACCACTCATGAACTCTAATTTCCGGCGCTCCAAGGCGTTGCAGCTCATTCTCGCCACAGGCGCTTTCGCCCTGTGCTTCGCCGTATTTGGCTCGGTTTCCGCCATGATGCCGGTGCTGAAGAAGCAATTTCATCTTGCACCGATGCAGGCCAGCATTGCCATGGCAATCCCAGTGCTGCTGGGCAGTCTTGGGCGCATTCCGTTAGGCTTGCTCACGGATCGTTTTGGTGGGCGCAGGGTCTTTACCTGGACCATGGTTCTTTCGGTCGCGGCTGCGCTGTTGATAGGGAGGGTGAACAGCTACCCTCAATTGTTGGTTTTCGGATTCTTCACCGGAATCGCGCTCGCCAGCTTTTCCGTTGGAGTCGCTTTTGTAAGCGGGTGGTACGTGGCAGAACAACAAGGGTTCGCATTAGGCGTGTATGGAGCCGGAAATGTGGGCCAGTCGCTGGCTGCTTTTGGCGCTCCTCTCCTGTTCCTTCACATTGGTCTTCGCAACACCTTCTGGAGTTTTGCCGGCTTGTTGGCGGTGTGGACGGTCGTGTTCTTCGTATTTGCCAAAGATGCTCCACTCAGCGCTCCGCCCAAATCACTAGCCCAAATGACTCGTCCTCTCCGTGAAAAGATGAGTTGGGTGCTCAGCTTCTTCTATTTCCTCACGTTTGGTGGATTCGTGGCCATGAGCATTTACCTGCCCATGTTTCTCACGGAGATGTTGAAACTTACGCCGCAGGATGCGGGATTCAGAACAGCTGGTTTCGTGCTGCTGGCCACAGCGACGCGGCCGGTAGGTGGCTGGTTGTCCGATAAAGTTG
>JAYVEP010000186.1:0-3972 GCA_043749225.1 Acidobacteriaceae bacterium | reverse complement strand
GGATGCACCTAAGCGTGGTTGTAATTGTAACTCAGGGAGTAAAGCAGAACAGTTGCCGCACAAACTTCCACCCCGCCGGAGACCATCCGTCGCGCCAGTCAGCTTCGTCAACCCATTATAAGGAGGGAAAGCGCGTCCCCACCACACAAGCTACCACAGGGCTACATGGGCTTGTTTTGCGATGCCACGCTGAAGTGGAGGTCCGTGGAGGTGACAAGCAAGTCCAGGTGAACCGTGTAGTCAGCACTGATAACCACCGCCTGGATGCCTCCGCCACTCCCCTTGGATATTTTGATGTCTTCCTTGGTCAGAGGAATATCGTATTCCTGAGCCTTTTTAAACACTTCATCGCGAATACTATCTTCGGTGGAGGTTGGGCTATAGCTGGTGCGCCTGGATTCGTCCTCCACGTAGTCCCTGAAATTGTAGTTTCCGTAATAAACGGGAACGAACTTCAGTCCCAGGAAAATTATCGCGACGATCAAGGTTAATGCAAAGGTGATCCGAAACATAACAACTTCCAGACTGCGCAGGCGTGCCAGTAAACTAGAGCGCCGGGCGAAGTAAATTTTCGAAATGTCTCACGACTTCGCCGATCATAACGTCTTGCGACACCCGAGTCGAGCGCTGAACGATCTCTACGATACCTTCGGTAACCTTCTTTCCCACGTTGATTCTAAAGGGGATACCGACCAAATCGGCATCTTTGAACTTGACGCCGGGGCGTTCGTCGCGGTCGTCAAGCAAAACGTCGGATCCGGCGGCTTCCAGCTTCTGCGCGAGGTCGTTGGCGACGGATAGGAGCTTCTCGTCGGCGACGTTGGTTGGCGTCACGATGATCTCGAACGGCGCAATCTGAGGCGGCAACCAAAAGCCGTTTTCGTCGTTCGATTGCTCGATCAGGGCCGTTAGAATGCGTTCGATTCCGATGCCGTAGCTTCCCATAATGGGAGTGACTTCTTTGCCATTTTTGTCGAGAACGCGGGCACCCATCGACTCCGAGTAGCGGTAGCCGAGCTTGAAAATATGGCCAATTTCGACGGCTTGATCGAGGCTGAGCTTGCCATCGCAGTTGGGGCAAGTCTCGCCCACTTCGACTTTGCGCAGGTCGGCATAGGCCGTGGGCTCAAAGTCGCGGCCTGGTGTGATGTTCTTGACGTGGTAGTCCTCTTTGTTGGCGCCGGCAATCAGGTTCTTGCGGCCTTCCAGAGCCTTGTCGACGAGCAGAACAACGCCGTCGCTGAATTTGGCGCTCGACTTCTTGTCTCCAGTCTTGCTATCCAAAGTTTTTGCGATGTTGGTCAGCCCGATCGGGCCGAGAAACCCAGCGGGTGAGTGGAAAACCTGCTCGATTTCTTCCGCCGTCATCGGGCGGACTTCCATGCCGCCGATGGCTGAGCCAAGCTTGGCTTCGTTCATCTGATGATCGCCGCGAACGAAGACTACGATTTGGGTAAGCTTGCTTTTGGGCGCACTCTTGCCGTCAGCCGCTATCTTCTCTTCTCCCATTAGAGCCAGCGTCTTGATCTTGTTCTTCGGAGATACGCCTAAAAACCGCGCCACTTCTTCGATCGTCTTCTGTCCGGGCGTGTGGACTTCCAGCGGCTTGCCGTGACCTTCGGGAGCGAGGTCTTCTACATGATCCAGTTTAGAGACAGCTTTTTCCAGGTTCGCGGCGTAGTTGCACTTGTCGCACGATGCGATCAAATCCTCGCCGGCGTTGGTCTTGACCATGAACTCGTGCGACTGCGATCCGCCCATCGCACCGGAGTGCGCTTCGACCACGGAATATTTCAATCCGCAGCGGTCGAAAATTCGGCAGTAAACTTCGTAGTGTTTCTTATACGAAACATCCAAACCGTCGGCGTCAATATCGAACGAATACGCGTCCTTCATGGTGAACTGGCGCACACGCAGCAGTCCCGACTTCGGCCGCGGCTCGTCGCGAAACTTGGTCTGAATCTGATACCAAATTTGCGGCAACTGCTTGTAGCTGCGGAGTTCCTTGCGCGCGATCTCCGTCATGACCTCTTCGTGCGTCATGCCAAGACAAAGATCGGCGCCCTTGCGGTCCTTCAGGCGAAACATGTTGTCGCCCATCACGGACCAGCGTCCGCTAGCCTCCCAAACCTCGCGCGGATTCAGCGCTGGCAGAAAAAACTCCTGGCCGATGGTGTCCATTTCTTGGCGAACGATGCCCATGACTTTGTTCAGTGAGCGCTGCCCAAAGAACAAGTACGAATAAATTCCAGCCGCCAACTGCCGAATGTACCCAGCGCGCACCAGAAATTTGTGACTAGCAACCTCAGCGTCCGCCGGAGCCTCGCGCAGAGTAGGAATAAAAAGCTGTGACCAACGATGCATAAGTGATTTCACCAGTGAGGAATGGAATTCTCTATTGTAAAGGAGGAAGGGGGTCGCGCCGTCGAATTGGAGAATTGAAGTGCATTCGAAGCTACACGATCCTCCGAAGCACCGAAAGTGACGGGTGGACGCTGTTCCAATCGGGAGTTAGAGTAAAACGAGCATGAGATTTTGTTGCCCCACCTGCGGCCGGGATGAAGACGTCCTTGTGGACCGGAGCCCACGTTGTCTCTTCTGTCGCAACGAGATGGTCGCCGCATCCGATTATTCGGAATTGTGGATGAGCCCCTACATTGCAATCAGGCGAATGGCAACGATCAGTGAGACTTATGGCATTGAACGAGCGCGCACCGACGGGCGATTCAAGAAGGAACGGGAGGCTTGGACGACCGGGGTGTTAGCGCTGGCGCTATCAAAATTGAAGGGCGAAGAATTCTGGATAGAAATTGAGACTGTAGAGAACACTCCCGACACCACATTGCGGCAGATAGATCAAAGCACCGGGCGCAATGTCATCCAGACGCGCAATATCGAAGTCGTCGATTGGGAAGAGAATGTCGACGACGTCATGCAAGTCATCGGGAAGAAATGCAAACGCGCCTATCCTGACCATTATTTCCTCTTGGTTAACGCACCCCATAGCGGGAAGCTACTCGACTTTGACCGGGTGATTGAAGATATGAAGAAGATGCGCTCACCATTTCTCGAAGTCTGGGTAGTTGCGCTTGTTGGGCTAGATGATATGAAAGTAGTCCGTGTGGCACCGGGTGGTCTTCCAATCGATTTGAAGATCCGAGCCGAGTTAGAAAGGCTATGAAACAGGGGTCATTCCTAAAGCGAGGAATTCGCGGGACAAGCACCGAATTCCGAGACCTCGGGCCAGCATATTTGCCTATTCCCCGAGGCGACTAGCGGCAGCGGCTGTGCCCTGCATTTTTTGTCGCAGGCAACCCCAGGGGACCACGTTTTGAGGGCGGTTTCAACTGCAAAACATAAGGCCAACCCCGGAAGGTTGGCCCCGTATCTCCTGTACCTTGGGAACATGCAAAAGCAGCGGTCACACCAAGGCTTACACTATGAACACCACCGATTCGATGTCGGTCAGTCAAGAAGGATTCGCTTACAGCGATGAGAACCTGACCCACATCGAGAAGTACCTTTCTTCTGAGAGACTTGCAGCCTATTTTGCCCTAGCCCAAGGTAATAGACTCCTCGCTCTGCGGCTCTATGACCGCAACACTGAGCTTTCAGAGGCCCTTTACGGCGTCATTCAGGGGCTGGAAGTCACCCTTCGCAACAGCATCCACAATTTGATGACTCGAGAGCTGGGCAAGGACAACTGGTACGAGCACATTGTGTTGGAGCCTCCAGAGTTGGCATCACTTCAGGAGGCTAGGGAGAAAATAACGAGAAAGCACTACAAGATCACGCCACCTCGTATGGTCGCGGAACTCACTTTTGGCTTTTGGGTTCGATTGACGGCGTCGGTGTACGAGAAAACGATCTGGGTCAAGCACCTTCACAAAATGTTTCCTATCCGATTGCCACGAAAGCAGCTTTTTCAAAGACTGGACGCGATAAAGCAACTGAGAAACAGGATCGCCCATC
>JAYVEP010000185.1:0-10289 GCA_043749225.1 Acidobacteriaceae bacterium | reverse complement strand
GGAACGGCCCAAAGATATTGAAGTAACGCAAGCTGACGGTCTCGAGGCCGTAGCAACGGTAAAAGCTCGACATGTAATACTCGCCCGTCAGCTTCGCCACCGCATACGGCGAGATAGGATTCGGCATCATGTCTTCCCGCTTCGGCAAAGTTGGCGTATCGCCGTAGGCGGAAGACGACGCCGCATACACCACGCGCTTCACTTTGGCATCGCGTGCCGCCACCAGCACGCTCACCGTGCCGTCGACGCAAGCGCGGTTGCAGCTTACGGGATCTTTCACGGATTTTGGGACCGAAGGGATGGCCGCCTCGTGGAAGATGTAATCGACGCCTTTGCAGGCCTCGATGATAGCGTCGGTGTCGAGGATGTCCGCCTCGTGGAAGTCGATCTTGGGGCCAATGTCGGCGAGATTTGCGCGATTCCCGGTTGAGAGGTTGTCAATGCCGCGAACCTGCTCGCCACGCGCCAAAAGCGCCCGTGCAATGTTCGATCCTATGAAGCCAGCGATGCCAGTAATTAAATATTGCGCCATGGATTGATGATAGCAAACAGGCTGTCGGCTTTTGGCTGTCAGCTTTCGGCTAGAGCTACTTCTTCAGTTGATTGAGCGAGATGCGGATGCTCCCCAAGCGGAGAGCCAATAGCTGATAGCCGACAGCCGCTTCTCTCACATGCTGCGCTGCTGGCTGTCCTGCACCAGGCGAACGAACTCGTCGCTGGTCAGGGTAGCCTTTTCCGCGAAGAACTTGGCGAGGGCATCCACAACGGCTCCCGGCTCGGTGATAGGGGGCAATTTTAGACTCTTCGGTTCCAGAACACTCAATCGCTGCGCAAATGCGCCCGCCAAGGACGCGAGCATTAACGTCAGATGCTCGCAATCCTTTGGAGATACGTCGGTGAATTGAATGCCCATGCCTAGAAAAGGGTAAGTGACTCGCACGACAGCCCGCGTCTCGACCATGAAGCCGTGCATACCAAGGCGCAGGTCCATGACGGTGCCAACCGGAAACGTAGTCATGATTTCCACGTAGCAGCCGCTGAGGCTGACGTCGGTAAAGGTAGCCCAGGTGTGGATGGTGCTGCCTTCCGTCTTAAGTTCCATGCTGCCTTCACACTTAAAGCGGGGATTGCGGCGTTTTTCTTCGCGCGCAACTTCGGCCTCGCATGGCGGAGGGGTTGCTCCACCGGTTAGCAGGGGATCGGGCTTGACGTCCTGACGTGCCACGGCGGCGGCTCCATTGGCCGTCTTGATGACGTCGCTCGCCTCTCCGGCGAGTTCTTCGTTTTGCCAGTCGCCCCAGAGGCTTTCGCTAAGGGGGAAGCTCTTAGATTCAGGGTTCATGAGGCTTTCTCTTCTTGGCGCGCTTTGCCTAGGGCCAGGGGCTGAGATCGAGGTTACAGAGCCTCCCAAATCCTTCATCGGCGTTTGGAGCCGGAACTTGACGCGGAAAAACGCTCTCTGTGGGGGCCCACAGTGCGGCTGGGAGGGAAGAGGACGTTTTAGGGCAGGCGACGCAGCTAGAGACCCTCTGATGGCCTTGGCAGGGCATCTGGGGAGAGCTTAGGAGCAGTGGCTTGCGGCGGCCTGCCGGAGTTCCTTCCAAAGCTCGTCGCGGCCTGCGCCTGTTTTTGAGGAGTAGGGGAAGATTTTGCCCTCTGGATAGGCTTGTTCCAGTGTTTTCAATGCGTTAAGACGCTTGTTCCCGGAGAGCTTGTCGGACTTGGTGGCGGCGAGGATGTACGTGCGGCCTGCCGAGTTAAGGAAGTCAATGAGTTGCGCGTCTTTCTCCTGCGGAGGAACGTTCATGTCCACCAAAACAACGCACAGTGCCAAAGTGGGACGGTCTTTCAAATAAGGGTCGATGAACTTGCTCCACTCCGATTTGATGGCTTTCGGCACACGCGCGTAGCCGTAGCCGGGCAGATCGGCGAATTGCATTTCCGGCGTGGTGCGGCCGTGCCATTGAATTTCAAAGAAGTTAATCATCTGCGTGCGACCGGGCGTGGAACTGGTCTTGGCGATCTTCTCCCCAACTAACGAGTTGATAAGGCTGGACTTGCCAACGTTGGAGCGCCCCAGGAAGGCAATTTCAGGCAATCCCGGCGGCGGGAAGTGCGCGGGAGCTACGGCGGACGTGACAAAGCGGGAGTGGAGGCGCATGGGAGTTACGTGGAACGAGTGTAAATGAGTTTCTTAATTTTCAAGTTTCTAGTTTCAAGCAAAAGGCGAAAGGGTGGCCCATTCTAAAATTTCGCGTTCGTTGCGAAATTTAGAGTGGGGAGGTTAGAGGCTGGGCCCCAGCCAGCAATCAACTGTGAGGCGAGATCGAGTCGAAATGGGAAGACATGTAAACGCGAACGAGCGGCAGGAACACTTCGTCCAGCTGTCGAACTGCTCCACTCAAACCATTAAGGAAGGCTTGAATGGGCACCCGTGCAAATTGACGTTGAAATTTCATTCAATTGAATGAAGTGATTGGGCCCGCTTTTCAGTTTGGCTCGATCTCCGTCGCCGCAGAATCCGCCGAGCCATATTTCAGTCCCGCTTTCTGCAATCCCTGCAAGAGCCGTTCCACCTCATCTTTGTCCGAATCCCACTTCTCTATATCCTCACGGACATTTTCAAGGTCGAGAAACGTCGGGTTGTATTTGCGCAGAGACTCGATGGCCGTTCGAGCTTCCTCATGACGTCCCAGCATGCCGCAGGCGGCCGCAGTCATGAGATGCATCCAATGGTACTCCGGCATGTTGATCCGCTTGGCGGCTAGCCAGGCTGCTTCATACTCGCCTTTGCGGTAGTGATGGTGAAAGAAGATGTTGTGATACCAGCCAGGATGGTGTCGATTCAGGTCCATCGCTCTTTGCGCCAGCGCCACGCCGTGCTCCCAATCGCCGGAGAACGCAATCATGAGCGCCATGATAGCCAAGGTGGTGCCGTCCCGCGAATTGAGCGACATGGCCCGCTCCGCCGTCTCGCGAAACGCTGTGAAATCGCGACTGAAGAAGAGCACCTCCGCGAGTTCTTTCCAGCCCATCTGGCAGGCCGGATCAATCTTAACGGCCCGCCACGCGGCCTCCCGCGCGCGCTCCAGCGGTTTCTCCCGCGCCTTCTCCTGCGGATTGAACCGATCAAAATATTCCAATATGTATGAATTGGAAAGACAGGCCCAGGCGGTGGCGTGGTTGGGCTCCCGCTCCAGCGCCCCTTCCAAGCCAGCGCGGAGCACCGCATGCTCTTGGGGATTGATCTGTTGCATGAATGCGTAATGGCGCAAAACAAGTTCCGACGCGCTGAGTTCCTCCACCTTGCGATCTCGCGTGGGGGCAGCCATGGAGCGAACCAGAACTCCATACCCATCCGCGACGGAGGTCACGATGTGGTCGGTGAGGTCGTCCTGAATGTGGAACGTACCCGCGTCGTTAATTTCGCGGTCATACGCCTCCGCCCAAAGCTGCGTGCCGCTCACGGCGTCCATCAGTTGCGCGCTGACTCGAATGGCGCGGCCTCTTTTGCGGATGCTCCCCTCCAGCACATAGCGCGCGCCCAGCTCACGGCCCACCGTGCGGATATCCGTTACTCGGCCTTTGTAAGCCATCGCCGAATTGTGGGCGATGACCTGAAGATAGGGAAATCGCGAAAGCCCCGTGGTGACATCTTCGGCCAGGCCGTCGGCCAGAGCTTCGCGCTCCACATCGCCGCTGGCCCCCCTGAAAGGCAGCACGGCGACCCGGAAGCCTTCGTCTTGTGGGATGGCGGCACGGGCGGCGACCGAGGCCGTGTTCGGCGACGGAACGGAAATTTCGGAGGCGGGACTGACGGTTGGGCTCGTTGCATCAACTTCCAAACCCGCCTTTCGCAATCCCTCTAGCAGATGCTCCACCATCTCCGGTTCCCACCACCACTTCGCGCACTCTTCCCGGGCCGTCGTGGCGAACTCCGGCCTGGCCGTCAGCAATTCCTGGACTTTGTTTCGCGCAGGTCCGAGCTCCCCCAGTTGCCCGTAGGTCACAGCCGACGCCAGGCTGTCGCGCCAAAAGCCGGGCATATTTACCTTGAGCGCAAGCTCCAAAGCGCCGCGGTAGTCGCGCTCGCGATAGGCGCGGAAGCACGGCGGGAACCAGTACCATCCGGGATGATGCGGGTTCAGGCTCCTAGCTCGCTCGACCATTTCGCAACCGCCATCCCAGTCTCCGGAATAAGCCGTCAGAAAGCCCATGTAACAGATCGTGAAGCCGTCCATCGGATTCAGGCTGATGGCCCGCTGCGCCGCGCTGCGGAAGGCATGCGTTTCTTTTCGGAAGAACAACGCCGACCCCAAGGCGTGATGCGCCAGGTGGTTGGATGGCGTCAGTTCCACCGCCCGCCGGCCCGCCGCCACAGCCCGCTCCAACGAGTCCGGGCGAGCATTGAAGCCGTGGGTGTAGGCTTCGCGGTGCAACATCGAAAACATGGCCCAGCAATCGGCATTGCCGGGCGCCTGCTGCACGGATTGCTCCAATGCTGTGATCACTGCGAGGTGCTCTTGGGCGTTCACCCGCTGAAAGTAGGCAAAACCACGCAGCAGCGCTTCGTACGGGGTCAATTGGGATGGATCTTTGCCCCGCAGTGTTTCGCTCATGCTGTGCGGCAGCACTCCGTGGGTCTCCGCCACCGTCGACACGATGCGGGGAACGAGTTCGTCTTGCAGTTCGAAAATCGCTTCCGGGCTGAAGGCTCGCTCATAGGTTTCGGCCCACAAGTGAGCCCCGGAGCTGGCATCCACAAGTTGAACGGTCAACCGCAGCTTGGTTCCCGCCTGCCGCAGGCTTCCTTCCATCACGTAGCGCGCACCCAACTCCTTGCCAATTGCCCGCACGTCGCCCGATTCGCTGGCAAATCGCGAAGTCGAAGTCCGCGCAATCACCCGCAGGTAGGAAAAACGCGACAGTCCGGTCACGATGTCCTCGGTGAGGCCTTCGGCCAAAGCCACGACATCTGTGCTACCGCCCGCACACTTGAACGGAAGCACGGCAACCCAAAAGCCTTCGTCCGCCCGCGCAGAACCCGATCCTGTCGCGCTCGCTGGTCGCAAAGTCGATCCCGACATCAGTGGCGAGGAGGCCCGCGACCCAGCTCGCGCCAGATCGCGAAATTCATTGCTGACATCGCGCGCCGTCTGCACCCGATGCCTTGGATCCTTCTCCAGACAACGCCGAATCACCCGCGCCAGATCGCTCGGCAGGTCGGGCCGCGTTTCGGTGACGAGTGGCGGTTCATCTCGCAGGATCGCAGAAATCAGCTCCGCCGAGGAAACCCCGCGAAACGGTCGCTGCCCCGTCGACATCTCATGCAGCACCACGCCGAGTGAGAAAATATCCGTGCGATGATCCAGCGCGCGCCCGGAAACCTGCTCCGGCGACATGTAAGCAGGCGTGCCCATGACCATGCCCGCCTGCGTGTGGCCAGACGAGGTCATCGTCGCGTCGTTGGATTTATCCGCGCGCACATCTTTGGCCAGTCCAAAATCCAGCACCTTCACCCGGCCATCGTCGGTCACCATGATATTGGCGGGCTTCAGGTCGCGATGCACAATGCCTTTTTCATGCGCAGCAGCTAACGCTTCCGCAAGAGCTCCAGCAATCTCGACGATTTGCCCGACTGGCAAACCCCCAACAGGAATGCGCCGCTCCAGCGATTCCCCTTCGACAAGTTCCATTGTGAGAAAATGAAAGCCATCCGCTTCCTCGACCGAGAAGAGGGTCACGATATGGGCGTGATTGAGGGCCGCTACGGCGCGTGCTTCCCGCTGAAAACGGGCTAGACGGTCGGGATCGCTGGCCATCTCGGGCGGCAATACTTTGAGGGCGACATCGCGACCCAGCTTCGTGTCGGTGGCGCGATACACTTCTCCCATACCGCCCGCGCCAATCGCGGTGTTGATCCGGTAGTGTGCAAGTGTACGTCCGACCAGACTCAGCCTCCCCGGCCACTGCTTAGCTCTTCGCGTGCTACCCGAGGCAGCAATCTTAAACTAAAGCAGCTCCCTCGGATTGCTCCCGGATCACGAGCAATCCGGAAGGAAGCTGGCCGGATTGCTTGATCTAAGCACGGAATGCAAGGTGGGCAAGATTAAGTCCTAGATCACAGCTAAGGCAACGTTAGCAGCCTTACTGATGCGTCGCTGGACCCTCGTCCGCCGCGGGCGGGACCATCGGAGCCAACGCTCCGGCTTCGGCTGCAATTTCTTGCACGATTTCCGGCAGGGGCCGTTCGAGCGCGATGGCTAGAACTTGGTCCATGGTTTCCACGCAGTGGAGTTTCATGGCTGTGCGCAGATTCTCGGGTAGTTCGGCCAGGTCCTTTTCGTTTTCCTCGGGAAGGATTACTTCGAAGATCCCAGCGCGGTGGGCGGCTAGAAGTTTCTCTTTGAGGCCGCCGATGGGCAGAACTTTGCCGCGCAGCGTGATTTCTCCGGTCATGGCGATGTCGCGGCGGACGGGTATCTTGCTGAGGGCGCTGGCGATCGCTGTGGCGATGGTAATGCCAGCGGACGGGCCGTCTTTTGGAATTGCGCCTTCCGGGACGTGGACGTGGATGTCGAGATTGCGGTAGAAGTCGCGGGGCAGGCCGAGAGGCAGGGCGCGCGAGCGAATGTAGGACATGGCAGCTTGCGCGGATTCCTGCATCACGTCGCCGAGTTTGCCGGTGAGTGTGAGTTTGCCTTTGCCGTCGACGACCGATACTTCTGTGCTAAGGATGGACCCGCCAACTTCGGTCCAGGCTAGGCCGGTGACCAGGCCGATTTCACTCTTCTCGTGCGCGGCGGTGTCACGGAATTTGATGACGCCGAGGAATTCAGGAACGTTGTCGGCGGTCACGGCGACCGAGTACTTGGGGTCTTTAACGACGCGGCGGGCGATTTTGCGGCAGACGTTGCCGATTTCGCGTTCCAGGTTGCGCACACCGGATTCGCGAGTGTAGCCGCGAATGATGGTGGTAAGGGCGTCATCGGTGAACGTGACGTGTCTGTTGGTCAGACCGGTCTGGGCGAGCTGTTTCTTAACTAGAAACTGCTTGCCGATTTCCATCTTTTCCGGCTCGGTGTAGCCATGCAGGCGGAGCACTTCCATGCGGTCTTGCAGCGGGGCTGGGATGGTGTGTAGCACGTTGGCGGTGGCGACGAAGAAGACTTGCGAGAGATCGTATTCAACGTCGAGATAGTGATCGACGAACATGAAATTCTGTTCCGGGTCGAGAACTTCGAGCAGGGCGGCCGACGGGTCGCCACGGAAATCCATGGCCATCTTGTCGACTTCGTCCAGCATGAAGACGGGGTTCTTAGTGCCCGCCTTCTTCATCATTTGGATGATCTGGCCGGGCAAGGCTCCGATATAGGTGCGGCGGTGGCCGCGAATTTCAGCTTCATCGCGCACGCCGCCTAAGGACATGCGGACAAACTTGCGGCCTGTGGCTTTCGCGATGGACATTCCGAGTGAAGTCTTGCCGACTCCTGGAGGCCCGACGAAGCAAAGGATGGAGCCTTTCGGGTTCTTGACTAGCTGGCGGACGGCCAAGAATTCGAGGATGCGTTCTTTGATTTTTTCCAGGCCGTAGTGGTCTTCGTTGAGAATTTTTTCCGCTCGGCTGATGTTGCGGATTTCCTTCGAGCGCTTCTTCCACGGTACGGCGAGCAGCCAATCGAGATAGTTGCGCGAGACCGTAGATTCGGCGGACATGGGCGGCATGGCTTCGAGCTTTTTCAGCTCCTGCATGGCCTTTTCTTTGACGTCCGCGTTCATGCCGGCGGCTTCGATTTTCTTTTTCAGCTCGTCGAATTCGCCCTTTTCCCCGCGGCCCAGTTCCTTTTGGATGGCCTTGATCTTTTCGTTGAGGTAGTACTCCTTTTGGGCGCGTTCCATTTGCTTTTTCACGCGCGACTGGATGGAGCGGTCCATGTTGAGCTTTTCGATTTCAATGTCGAGCACATCGGCTACGCGCGTCAGGCGTTCTCCGGCGTCGAAGATTTCGAGCAGTTCTTGCTTTTCTTCAATCGACAGTTGCAGGTTCGCGGCGATAGTGTCCGTGAGCTTCGCCGGGTCTTCCATACGGACGGCGGCGATCATGGTTTCGTAGTTCAGAGACTGGCAGAGCTTGACGTACTGTTCAAAGAGGGAAGTGACCCGCTGCATGGCGGCTTCGAGCGTGGGCGAAGGTTCCGTGCTGGTGCGGGCCATGCGGACGGTAGCCTGGAAAAAGCCTTCGCTTTCAACGATTTGCAGGACGCGGGCCCGCTCGACGCCTTCGACCAAAACTTTGATATTGCCGTCGGGCAGTTTGAGGCTCTGCACGATGTTGACGACGGTGCCGACTTCGTAGATTTCGTTCGGTTTTGGCTCGTCAATGCTGGCGTCGTGCTGGGTGGCGAGGAAAATCTTCTTGTCGCCAGCCAGAGCCTCTTCGAGGGCGCGCACACTGGACTCGCGGCCGACCACGAACGGCGTCATCATGAACGGGAAAATGACCACGTCCCGGATGGGCATCATAGGCAGCTTCTTGCTTTCAAACTTCTCTTTCGACTGAGTCAAGGGTTCCTATCCTGTCTGGATTTACGCTGGCTGTCTGCTCTCGGCTGTCAGCGTTCGGCTAAACCTTACGAACTCTTATCATTCTTTCACAAATCTTGCTGTGAGTATTGAAGGCTGCCTCAGGGGCTAAAGCCCGCTGTCTTTTGGCGCTGGTGACACGACTCAAAGTCGTGCCCTTCCCGAGAACTTTTCGTGGCAACCGAGAACTTTCCGTGGCGACCAAGAACTTTCCAAGTCGACCTCAAGGTTGCGCCGAAAACCCCTGACGAGCAGGAATGCTCGTCCTACACGAGCTGAGTAATCTCGTCTCAACGGAGCAATCTCCGTCGCCACACGATTTTGGCCCCTGGTGCAAGATTTTGTTACAAGCCGATAGCTGAGAGCCGACAGCCGCACTACCCTGCTTTTTCCATCATGCCCATGGAGACGTCGCGCTTCTCTACCATCTCACGGGTGACCTCGAATTCCTTCAGCTTTTTCTGGCTTGGGAGGTGATACATCAGGTCCAGCATGAGTTCTTCGAGGATCATGCGCAGGCCGCGGGCGCCGACTTTGCGAACCATGGCTTGCTTGGCGATGGCTTTGAGCGCGTCGTCGCTGAATTTGAGACGCACGTTCTCGAATTCGAAGAGGCGCTGATATTGCTTGATGATCGCGTTCTTGGGGCGCGTCAGGATTTCAATCAGCGCAAACTCGTCGAGGTCTTCGAGCATCCCAATGACCGGTAGGCGACCGACAAATTCGGGGATCAGGCCGAACTTCATGAGGTCTTCCGGCTGCGCGTGCTGGAGTAGTTCTTTGGAGTCTTTTTTGTCGGGCTTGACGGCGGAGAGCTGCGCGGCTTCGGCATCCTGCGCTTGATCGCTCTTGAAGCCCAAGCTTTTTTTGCCCATGCGGCGGGCGATGATCTTGTCGAGGCCGACGAAGGCTCCTCCGCAGATAAAGAGAATGTTCGTGGTGTCGACCGGGGTAAATTCCTGGTGCGGATGCTTGCGCCCACCTTGCGGCGGAACGTTGGCGACGGTGCCTTCGAGAATCTTGAGCAGAGCTTGCTGGACGCCTTCGCCCGAGACATCGCGGGTAATCGAGGGGTTTTCGTCTTTGCGCCCGATTTTATCGATTTCGTCGATGTAGATGATGCCGGTTTGGCAGCGGGCGACGTCGCCATCGGCGGCCTGCAGCAGCTTGAGGATGATGTTTTCCACGTCTTCGCCAACGTAGCCAGCTTCGGTGAGTGTGGTGGCATCGACGATCGCGAACGGCACATCCAGCATTTTGGCTAGAGTTTGGGCGAGTAGAGTCTTGCCCGTGCCCGTTGGGCCGATCAACATGATGTTCGACTTGGCCAGCTCGATGTCCGCCGACTTCTGCCGGTTCATGTAGATGCGCTTGTAATGGTTATAGACCGCGACGGCCAGCTTTTTCTTGGTCTGTTCCTGGCCAATGACATACTCGTCGAGGAAGGTTTTGACTTCCTGCGGCTTGGGCAGATGGCTGGGCGCAGGTGTGGTAGCGGCGGCGGTGGTGCGGTCGTCTTCAAGAATCGAATTGCAGACCGCGACACACTCGTCGCAAATGTAGGCTCGGGGGTAGTCGCTGGGCGAAGAAATGAGTTTCGCCACGGATTCCTGCGACTTGTGGCAGAACGAACAGCGAAGAACTTCGTCGGAGCCTGACCTGGTTTTCACGGCTTACTCCCTACTTTTCTCGTCGGATCGAGTCCG
>JAYVEP010000184.1:0-28096 GCA_043749225.1 Acidobacteriaceae bacterium | reverse complement strand
CTGGCAACAAACCCCATGCCACAAGCATCGTGCTCGTGGGCAGGATTGTAGAGACCCTGCGCTGGAGGCATGCCGTTCGTCGAGGTGCTTCGCATATTTGCTGTTATCTCCCAAGCATGAAGCGCGCGTTTCAATCGTGAGTCAGAGTTGTACTCTTTATCATTTACGTGGCGCCGAGCCTAATGTCCAATTCAGAATTTCGATGTGCGGAAAGAAAAATTCAGGATAGAGCCATTCAATCTCATCGCTGCGGTCCCTTGGCAAAACCTAGATGCTTTTTCGATGGCGAGTATCGAAAGTATGCGTTTTGCGTTCCTGCCGTCACGCGATAGCCTGGTTATCCCAAGCTGCCACTATGATTTACGCAACCATCTCGCCGACGTTGAGCCACCCGCGACCGCAGCCGCGTCGCCTTGCGCTGCGCGTCAGCGGAGGTGCCGACCGAAAGTAAACCGGCACTGGCTTTCGATCCCGCCCGCTGACGCATCCAGTCAGCGGGCTTTGTGCTTTTAGGCCGTTTGTTTTCCGGCAGATAGCTAGATAGGCCCGATGGTGAGACACGAATCCGACTGAACAATGCCGGACAACAAAGAACGCTTGCCGTATGCATGAATATCCTGTACGATGAATATATATTCAGATGACGAAACCGTCAAGGCAAAAGGTAGTACTGGAATTGGCTGGAGTCCCCGCGATTACGAGCCAGGAGCAATTGCAACGCGCTCTGGCCAAGCGAGGCTTCAAGGTAGGGCAGGCAACATTGTCGCGCGACCTGCGGGAGTTAAGGTTGGTAAAGACTCCTCAGGGCTACGGGATGTCCATGGAGGCGTCGACGGAACCGTCGTTGCCGCCCGTTTCGAGGCTGGTGCGCGAGTTCGTGGTGGATGTGAGGGTCGCGCAAAATTTGCTTGTGATTAAGACGACAGTAGGCAGCGCGCAACCGGTGGCTGCCGCTCTCGACTACGGCAAGTGGCCGGAGGAGATTGGCAGCGTAGCTGGAGACGACACGATTTTGATTGTGTGCGCTGACAAGAAATCGGCGACGAAGCTGGCAGGACGTATTCAAGAACTGTTGGCGTAAGGATTGGATGACCGCGAAACTTACAACCGCGCTGCTGGGTGCTACCGGATACTCCGGTATGGAACTCACGCGGATTCTTGCGAGTCATCCCAAGGTTGAGGCCCCGCGCTTGTTTCGCAGGCCAGCGCACAACGGTGCGGAGCCGGTTGCCGTTTATGCGAACGGCAATGGCTTGCATGTGGCGGAGACATTTTCGTGGCAAGCGCTGAAGGCGCAGGGCGTGAAGCTTTTGTTTTTAGCTACGCCGCATGATGTGTCGCGTTCGCTTGTGCCAGAAGCATTGGCGAATGGCGTGCGTGTGATTGATTTGAGTGGTGCGTGGCGACTGAAGCAGGAAGAAAACCGTGCGATCTATGGTTTCAAAGACGCCGATGCTGCAGCGGCCAACTCCGCAGAAACAAAGGCTGTATATGGTCTTCCTGAGTTGCATGCAGACGCAATTCGGGGCGCGGAACTGGTGGCGAACCCAGGCTGTTATGCCACGTCAGTGATTCTTGCGCTGGCACCGCTGCTGGCTGCGGACGTTGTAGATCGAGAACGCGGAGTGATTTCAGATTCGAAGTCAGGCGTTTCTGGGGCAGGGAAAGAGCCGACAGCACGCACACACTTTGTATCCGTGGCGGATAACTTTTCGGCGTATGGCGTGTTCAAACATCGGCATGTTGGAGAGGTATTGGAGCAGGTGGGATTGAAGTCGGCAGAGTTCATTTTCACGCCGCACTTGCTGCCGATTCCGCGAGGGATTCTTTCGACGCTCTATGTATCACTGAAGCAGGCTATGCTGCCGTCGGAAGTGGAGGCTTGCTTTCGCGATTTCTATGAAGGTAAGCGTTGGGTTCGCGTGATGGCAACTCCAAGCCTGCCCGAGATTCAGTTCTCGCTGCATACGAATTATTGCGACCTCGGATTTTGTTTGGACAAAGACGGTAAGCGGCTGATTTTGATTTCGTGTCTGGACAATTTGCTGAAAGGCGCGGCAGGACAGGCTGTTCAGAATATGAACTTAATGTACGGATGGTCCGAAGAGGCAGGATTGCAGTGAAGGCCGATCTGTAGTGAAAATCGTGGTCAAAATCGGTGGTGCGGCGCTGGAAGACAAATCCACCCTGCAGAAGTGCGCGCAGGCGGTCGCGGATCTTGCCGCCGATGGGCACAAGGTCGCCGTGGTGCATGGCGGCGGGGCTTTATTGACGCGTACGCTGCAACGCTTGGGAAAGCAGAGCGAGTTTGTGAATGGGTTGCGAGTGACTGACGCGGAGACACGCGATGTCGCCCTGATGGTGTTGGCCGGAATCATGAATAAGCAGTTGGTGGCAGCGGTTTCCAGTCTAGGCCCGACGGCCGTGGGCCTATGTGGCGGAGATGGTCTTGCGTTCCGTGCACGAAAGAAGTTTGTCAATGGACGCGATCTCGGCTTCGTCGGCGAGATCACGGTGACCGATCCGCGCTGGATTGAGGCGATATGGGCGCAGGGCGGAGTGCCAGTACTTTCCCCGATGGCACTGGGTGCGGATGGCGAATATTACAACGTGAACGCGGATGAAATGGCTTCCGCATGTGCCTCGGCGTGCCAGGCGAATGGACTGATCTTCCTGACCGATGTGCAGGGTGTGAAGAACGCCGACGGGCGAGTGATGCCAGCGCTGAGCGTTGGTGAAATTAAGACGATGATCGATACCAGCGTAGTCAGCGGAGGTATGTTGCCCAAGCTGCAAGCCTGCCAGGATGCCTTACGGCGAGGAGTGGGCCGGGTATGGATTCTCCCGGCGAAACAGGGGGAAGTCGTCGCCGATCTCTATTTTACGAAGGTGGATTGCGGAACCGAGGTGATGGTCGCATGAGCATCGCCCGGACAAATCTGGCGGCCACGAAGCGCGCAGAGGCGAAGCTGCTGGTTCCGACCTACGACCGCTACCCTGTGATGTTGACACGGGGGAAGGGTGTACACGTTTGGGATTCGGAAGGGAAACGTTACCTGGATTTTCTGAGTGGCATTGGGGTGAATGCGCTGGGTCATGCGCACCCGGCAGTTCTGAAAGTGATTCAGAAGCAATCGCGGAAGCTGATTCATGTTTCAAATCTGTTCTTTCATGAATATCAGGCTGAGCTTGCGGGGCGCTTAACTAAGATGTCGGGGCTTGATCGGGCGTTTTTCTGTAACAGCGGTACGGAGGCGTGGGAAGGCGCGCTGAAGTTCGCACGGGCGTATGCGAAGTTCAAGAATCCCAAGGGCAAAGCAAAGTGGCGGGTGTTGGCGCTGGAGAATTCCTTTCATGGACGCACATTCGGATCGCTGGCAACGACGGGTCAGGCCAAGTACCGCGCGCCTTTTGAGCCAGTGATGCCGGGTGTTCGCTTCGTAAAGTTTGACGATCTTGCGACCTTGGAGCAAGAGTTCGATGACACGGTCTGTGCGATTTGCATGGAGACCATTCAAGGTGAAGGCGGGATACGTCCGGTCAGCCGAGAGTTCCTGGCGCGGGCGCGAGAGTTGACGCAACGTTCTGGAGCCTTGCTTTTGTTGGACGAAATTCAATCGGGCCTTGGGCGCACGGGGAAGAATTTTGCGTATCAGCATTACGGTGTGAAGCCAGATGTGGTAACAGTGGCAAAGCCGTTGGCTTCAGGTCTACCCTTGGGGGCGATTTTAGTGACGAACGAAGTTGCGTCTGCGATCCAGGCAGGAATGCACGGCACGACGTTTGGCGGTGGACCGCTGGCTTGCGCGGTGGCAGTTGAGGTTGTGAAGACGACGAAGAGTCTTCTCGGCCATGTGAACAAAGTTGGCAAGTATTTTCGTTCGAGTCTTGAGGGTCTCCGTAAAGAGCACGGGTGCGTTCGCGACGTGCGCGGATTGGGATTGATGCTGGCTATGGAACTCGATTCCGCCGATAAGGCAAAGGCCGTTGCGCGGCAGTTGCTCGAAAACGGAATTATCATCAACCGCACGCATGAAACGGTGTTGCGCTTTTTGCCGCCTTACATCATTAAAGAAAAACATGTGAAACAGGTGATTCGGGCGTTGGACGCGGCCTTGCGAGTCACAGCCTAAAAGCAGATTCCTCAGGGCTGAAGCCGTTTGGAATGACAAATCCATGTGGAGATTCGATGGAGACCACAAATGGAGAACCACAAATAGAACGTTCAGGAGTTGAGGAATTACGATGACAGGCAAAACGCTCACTGCTCGACAGGTTCTTCCAGCCCCGGCGTTGAAGACGGCCCCGAGTCGCGATCTTGTATCCACACGGGACCTGAGTTCGGAAGAAGCAGGAGTGCTTCTGAGCTTGACTGCCATGCTCAAAGCGCAGCCCGAAGATTTTCGCAGTGTGCTGAGCGGCAAGCAGATGGCGATGTTCTTCGAGAAACCGTCGTTGCGCACGCGTCTGACGTTTGAAGCGGGAATGGCGAGTCTGGGTGGAGTGACGTTCTTTATCGACCAAACGCACGAGCGTTTGAATGCGCGCGAATCGTTGAGTGATATCGCTCATAACGTGGAGCGCTGGGTGGATGCTGTTGTTATGCGCACCTACGAGCAGCGTTCCATAGAAGGAATGGCGGAACATGCTTGCATTCCTGTGATCAACGCGTTGAGCGGTCTGGAGCATCCTTGTCAGGCGTTGGCGGATTACTTTACGTTGCAGGAACGATTTGGCGATTTGAAGGATGTTCAGCTTGCCTATGTTGGGGATGGAAACAACGTTGCAAATTCGTTGCTGTTGACCTGCGCGCTACTGGGATCGTCGATTCACGTTGCCACGCCGCAAGGGTACGGGCCAGATTCGGATATATTGCTGGAAGCCCAGGCGATCGCACAGCAAACAGGCGCGCGCATTCAAGTGATGATAGACCCGCGCGAAGCAGTGGACGGAGCGGATGCGGTGTATACAGACCAGTGGACGAGCATGGGTTGGGAGAAGGAAGCGAGCCACCGTATTCCGAAGTTCGCGCCGTATCAGGTCAGCAGAAAACTGATGGCGTGCGCTGCGCCTCACGCTTTGTTCCTGCATTGCCTGCCGGCACATCGCGGGGAAGAAGTTACGGAGGAAGTTATTGATTCAGAACAGTCCGTAGTGTTCGATCAAGCGGAAAATCGCATGCACATTCAGAAAGCGATTCTAGTTTGGCTGCTGGGCGGAGGTATTGGACGTTTTTGGGTAAGGAGCGCACATGTCTGACAAAATTGTTCTCGCATATTCGGGAGGGCTTGATACCTCCATTATTATTCCGTGGCTGAAAGAAAACTATTCCTACGATGTGATTGCCATGGTGGCGGACGTGGGTCAAGGCGAAGATATTGAGGCCGTGGTCCAAAAGGCCTACGCCACGAGCGCTTCCAAGGTCGTGGTCAAAGACCTGAAGGAAGAATTCCTGACCGACTACGTGTTTCCGGCGGTGCAGGCGGGCGCCGTGTATGAGCACAAGTATTTGCTGGGAACGTCACTGGCGCGTCCGGTAATTGCAAAGCATCAGGTGGAGACTGCGCTGAATGAGGGCGCGGTTGGCGTGGCGCACGGATGCACGGGCAAAGGTAACGATCAAGTGCGCTTTGAGCATGCCTATCAGGCACTGGCACCCGAGCTGAAAGTGATTGCGCCGTGGCGCGAGTGGAAATTGAAGTCGCGCGAGGATTGCCTCGATTACGCGGAGGCTCATGGGATTACGGTGACCGCGAGTCGCGAAAAGATTCACAGCCGCGATCGCAATCTGTGGCACATCAGCCATGAGGGTGGGGAACTGGAAGACGCGGGCAACGAACCTTTCGACAGCACATGGCAGATTACGCGTTCTCCGAAAGAAGCGCCCGATCGCGAAGAGCAAGTGACGATTGGGTATGAAAAGGGAATTCCGGTTTCCGTGAATGGGATGAAACTCGATCCTGTTGCTTTAGTGGAACTCGTGAATGAGATCGGCGCGCGCAATGCGATTGGGCGTGTGGATATTGTGGAGAACCGGTTTGTTGGCATCAAGTCTCGCGGTTGCTATGAAACTCCGGGCGGGACGCTGCTGATTGCGGCGCATCGCGAATTGGAATCGCTGGTGCTCGACCGCGATTTGATGCACTTCAAGCAGCATATGGCTTTGAAGTATGCAGAACTTGTGTATTTCGGATTGTGGTTTACGCCGCTGCGTGAATCGATTGAGGCGTTCGTGGCCAGCACACAAAAGGAAATTACCGGGAGCGTTACGCTGAGCTTGTACAAGGGGAACGTCTCGGTGGTAAGCCGGCGCTCGGAGTTTTCACAGTACCGCAATGACCTGGCGGCGTTCACGATGGGCGATAGCTACGATCAAAAAGATGCGGAAGGATTTATTCGTATTCTGGGCCTGCCCGCACGTTCGCGGGCTCGCGCTCGTTTGGAGACAGTCCGATGACGATGTGGTCTGGGCGCTTTCGGGAGCCGCTGGATCCGGCATTTGAGCGCTGGCAACGTTCATTCGGATTCGACTGGCGGTTGCTGCCGCACGAACTAGCGGCTAGTCGTGCTCATGCGCGTGCTTTGAAAACTGCGGGAGTGTTGTCTTCGGAAGAGCTTATTTCGATTCTGGAAGGACTGGAGAACATTGGCGCGCAGATAGGATCTCCAGAGTCATTCCAGAGTGACTTGCAGAAAGACGACCAGGCGGAAGATATTCATCACTTGGTTGAGAAGCAGCTGGTGGCACGGATTGGAGATGTCGGCTACAAGCTGCATAGTGGGCGCAGTCGCAACGAACAAGTGGCAACTGATTTGCGTTTGTACACGCGCGATTGCATTGATCAATTGCGGACGCAGCTGGCGGAATGGATGGAGGTGTTGGTTGCTCGTGCCGAGAGTGCGGGGGATGCTGCTATGCCTGCATACACGCATTTGCAGCGCGCTGAGCCAGTGCTGGTGGCACATTGGCTGCTGAGCTACGTGAATATGTCTCTGCGGGATGCTGAGCGCCTGGCGGATTGCCGCAAGCGGGTGAATCTGTGTCCGTTGGGGTCGGGACCGATTGCAGGAGCTGTTCTTCCTTTGGAGCGTGCGGTCATGGCGGCGAGCCTTGATTTCGAAGCGCCGACGGACAACAGTATCGACGCGACAAGTGATCGCGATTTTGCTTTGGAGTTCGTGAATAGCCTGTCCCTGCTGGCGTTGCATTTGAGCCGTTGGGCGGAGGAAATGATTCTGTTTTCCAGTCAGGAATTTGGCTTTGTGCATTTGCCCGAAGCGTATTCGACTGGAAGTAGTGCCATGCCGCAGAAGAAGAATCCCGACTTGCTGGAACTGGTGCGGGGGAAAGCGGCTCGCATTGTGGGCAATGCGAATACGTTGATGATCGCGGTGAAAGGCCTGCCGCTGGCCTACAACAAAGATTTGCAGGAGACACAGGAGCCACTGTTTGATGCCGCAGAAACTGTGCTGGCCATGATGCCATTGGTTTCCGGATTTATGAAAGCGGTGGAGTTCGACTATTCGAATATGCAGCTTGCGGCAGAGTCGGGTTTTATGAACGCGTGGGCGGCGGCCACGTACCTGGTGCAGCGCGGGGTTCCATTTCGGATGGCGCATGAGCAAATTGGCAAGGCGGTGCAGCTGTGCCTTGATCGCGGTTGTGAACTCAAGGATTTGCCGTTGGAGGACTTACGGCAGATGCATGCGGTATTCGACGAGAAGTTCTTTGAAGGTTTGAGCTTGAGATCTGTGCTGGAGTTGCATGATGTCTCCGGGGGAACTGCGCCGTTGCGCGTACAACAAGCCATAGCCGTCGCCAAGCAGAAGGTGGCGCGAGTGCGAGAGGGAGTCCATGTACACGCGTGAGGCGCGACTTCCGGATGCGGAACATATCTACCGGATGATTTTGGCTTACTCCGGCGACGGCACCCTTTTGCCACGCACGCTGGCGGAGATCTGCGAGAATGTGCGCGACTTTGTTGTGCTGGAACGAGAGAATGTCGTGCGTCAGAAAGAAATTATTGGTTGTGGAGCGTTGCATCTCTACGGGCCACATTTGGCGGAAATTCGCTCTATTACGGTAAGCCCGCTGCATGAGAGTTTCGGCGGAGGCAGGCTGTTGGTAGAGGCACTTCTGGCTCAGGCGGCGGAACATCAGGTGACTTGCATTTGCCTGTTCACGCGCATCCCTGAATTCTTCTCACGCCTCGGCTTTGCTACGGTCGTGCGCGAGAGTATTCCGGACAAGATGTACAAAGACTGCTCGAGTTGTCCGCGGTTGCACAATTGTGACGAGATCGGGATGGTGCTTGGAGAGGTGCCGAAGGTTTCCATTCTGGGTCAGCCGGACACGGAATTTGTGAGGCTCTCCGGATGAAGCCGCTACGTCGTTCGTGCGAGCCAGTGCTGCTGCCGGAGGGATTCTCTTTTGCGACGGCGGCGGCTGGAATCAAGGTCAGCGGCCGCCCCGATCTTGCTTTTGGCGAAGCTGCGGAAGGTTCGGTCGCGGCAGCTGTATTCACAAGCAACCGCGTTGTGGCCGCGCCGATTGACGTTGGGCGTGCGTTCCTAAAGAAGAATAACGGACGTATTCGCGCCGTATTGGTAAATTCTGGAAACGCGAATTGCGCGACTGGCAAGGTGGGGTTGACGGCGTGCCACATGGTTTGCAAGGAAGTCGCTGAGCTGCTCGATGTGAATGCGGCGCAGATATTTCCATCGTCCACTGGAATTATCGGAGTGCCGCTGCCCGCCGGAAAGATCATCGCGAGCCTGCCGAAACTAATTGCTGACCTTCGAGCGACGATCGAGGCGGCCGCTCAATTTGCAGAAGCTATTCTTACCACGGACACTAGAGCCAAGATCGCGTCACGTCAGGTTAAGGTAGGTGCCCGGCCTGTGACGTTCTTGGGTATCGCGAAGGGTTCGGGCATGATTCATCCGCAACTGGCGACGATGCTGGTGTATGTGTTCACGGACGCCGTGGCAACTTCGCGCGAACTGCGGTCGGCACTCACCGTAGCAGCGGAAGAAACGTTCAATCGAATTTCAGTGGATGGTGATACCTCCACGAACGACACGGTCTTGCTTGTAGCGAGCGGGAAGAGCGGAGTGCGGCTCAAAGGTTTGGCTGAACGCAAGTTAACCCAGGCGCTTTTAGAAGTGTGCCAATCGCTGGCGGAGCAGATTGTCACGGATGGCGAAGGGGCGCAGCATGTGATTCGCCTGACGATCGAACAAGCCAAGACACGTGAAGAGGCTTTGCAGGTTGCGCGAACGATCGCGCATTCTCTTCTGGTCAAGACAGCGTGGGCGGGAGCGGATCCGAACTGGGGCCGCATCCTGGCGGCGGTTGGCAGATCCGGGGTCAATGTCGATCCGCGTAGGATCAAAATTTACCTTGGAGATCAAATGGTGTGTCGCAACGGAGCTGCTTGCGCGTTCCATCATGAGAAGGCGCATTTGGTCCTGGCTGCACCGGAGTGTGAGGTTCGAGTGCAGCTAGGGCGAGGTCGCAGCGAGGTGGAATTTTTGACGACGGATCTGACCTCGGAGTATGTTGCGATCAACGCGCACTATTCCACGTAATTGGGACGCAAGGGGGCTTAATTTGAGTTAAGTCCAATGAAAGTATTTGGTGCGGAAGGGGGGATTTGAACCCCCACGCCTTGCGGCGCCACCCCCTCAAGATGGTGTGTCTGCCAGTTCCACCACTTCCGCAGTTTGTAAATTCCCTATTTTCAATAGTTTGCAAGAGTCGTCCAGGATCGGACGTCCGACTGCACCCATTTTTGCACCCACTCCTTGCATCTTCCGCGCATTCCCCTTGGGCGCGATAGGCAGCGGATTGCGACCTTGACCGGCCAGTCGCAGGAACAGTTTCTCGACCGTGTCTTCTTGCGGATGCACGTAGCGCATCGTGGTCTTAATGCTATCGTGTCCCGCAACATACTGCAAGGTAAACGGATCCGTGTAGGTGCCAGCTTCGGTGAGGAAACTGTGACGGCAGGCGTGGATCCCCGCGTCGGGATGGGTCTTGATCTTCTTCCGCAATTGCGCCATCTGCCCTTCGAGCACCCACGGCCCAAGAGGCCTCGCAGGATCGATCGGGCTCGTGAATACATATTCGCATTGCGAGGCGATCATGAGTTTGTCGAGTGTTTCCTGCATCTCCTTCCCGATAGGGAGCTGACGTCTCCGCGCCCTCCGCTTCAAACCGCGTTTGATGAGGAGTGTTCCATGCACTCCACCCTCAGCAAGCCGCCGATTCATTTGAACGCAATCCTTCATGAGCTGTAGCATTTCGTTACGGCAAATCCCGCAGTGCCGGGCGAGAATCGAAGCCGACCGCAACGGCTCCGCTGCGTTATGAATCCACTGTCGGTATTGCTCAGGCGTGAACACATAGTCGGTCTCGCGTTCCGCGCCTTCGTCTTTGCTGTATTGCTCGATCACGGGCAATTTGTCGATCAGTTTGAGTTTGAAGTGCGCATAACGGAGGGCTTTTCGAAGGGTGGCGAGATAGCGGTTAACCGTAGTCTTACCCACGGCCGTCCGTTTTCCACTTCGCAGGCGGCCTGCGTGTTTCAAGGCCCACAGCTTGAAGGCTTCGATCATGGGTTCGTCGATCTCATCCAACGCATGATCAGCCCAGGGGCCGTAATCCAGCAGCTTCCGGTAATTTTCCTGATAGAACTTTACGGTGCCCTGATGGCCATCCTTTGTCACCCCAACCCATTCGTTGAAAGTCTCTTGGAACCCGGGAAGGGTCGGTGTTGTCTTCTGACTCTTCCGAAGGGCAGCCCTGTCTCTTGCGTTTGGCGGGAGTTCTTCCAAGCCGGCAGCCTGCCGAATCACGCGAGCACGCTCGGCGGCGGCTACGTCTTCAGCTTCGCGTTTGTTCTTCGTTCCGGTGGACCGGAAATACTGTTTGCCCTTGTAGTGGAATTTGAAGGCGTAGTACGTGCTTCCGGGGCGCTTGAAGACTCTCATCGGCTCTTCGCATGGTGCGTATTCTTGGATACGAACTGACGGATTGTATCCGGTCGTATCATAACGCGTGTGCCAGCCTTTACGTAGTCGATTTTGCGGTCCCGGATCCAATCGCGCAAAGTCTTCACCGAAATGCCGAGCAGATATGCGGTCCTCGTCACGTCGAGGAGAGGCTCAATGGGAACAAGGAGAGGTCGGGTGGCATCGCTTCTTGCAACGCCATGAGTGGGCCTCCTTCCGGGGACTGAGGGTATGTCCCAGTAAAGTTCCTGCGATTTACCCTACTCGTTTTTTCTGGGTGATGACGCTTTCGGTGTGGAAGTCGTTCGCCGTCTGGCTACCCGCAACCTGCCGGACAGCGTGCGCGTGACGGATTTTGGCATCCGTAGTTTTGACTTGGCCTACGCGCTGCAAGACGGCTACGAAACGACAATTCTGGTGGACGCCTGTCCTCACGGCGAGCCTGCCGGCACGCTCTATGTCATTGAGCCGGACTTGAAGGCAGCTGACGGCGAAGAGCGACAACAGGTCGAAGCTCATGCCATGAATCCGGACTCGGTTTTGCGCATGGCACGGGCAATGAACATCGAGGTCAAGAACTTACTCCTTGTGGGTTGTGAGCCGGAAACGCTGGGAGGCGAAGAAGGTCAGATGGGGCTGAGTGCGACTGTCCAAGCCTCTGTTGACGAAGCCGTCAAGCTGGTGGAGTCGATGATCCGAGACATTTTGGAAAAAGGTGCGGTTTGTTCAACAATTTGAACATTGCGGGAATGATCCATCCTGCAATGAAACAAGGA
The DNA here is from genome assembly GCA_043749225.1 of Acidobacteriaceae bacterium. Classification (GTDB taxonomy): domain Bacteria; phylum Acidobacteriota; class Terriglobia; order Terriglobales; family Acidobacteriaceae; genus JANXUC01. The sequence goes on along the minus strand of JAYVEP010000184.1, from coordinate 16,304 downwards.
GACCACCGTGGCAATGGAAAATGGTAACGGAAACGTAAGCGACAAGGACACTCTTTATATGTTAGGCGGATTGGCTCTGGTGGTTTTTGGAGCGGGCTTGATTCTTTCCAACCCGATTGCCAAGAAGTATCTTGGCCAATTTGGGGTGGGAGATTTGGCTTCGGCGGCTTTGCCGGATCTGGACAGGTATTTGAAACTGCGAGCCATGTAGCGGTTCAGGAGAAGAACAACCGCAGATTCCTTGCGCCCTGGAACCAGCTTCGCAAGGATTGAGTTGTCTTGGACGGAATGCTTCGGTTCGCCAGCGCAGTGAGGGTTATGAGCGTCGCGATTGAAGCTGCAACAAAACCGGAGGGTGTCACGGTTCGCTACATTATCGATTCGAAGGTCAGCAGTTTTACCGTGAAGGCGTTTGTGGCTGGGTTGCTGTCCGCATTTGGACATAGCCCGACCATCGTTATCCCCGATTTTTCGGGCGAGGTCAATCTTAATCTCGACGCCGTGGAACAAAGCTCGTTGCGACTGGTCATCCAATCGGTTTCTCTGAACGTCACTGACGACATCAGCGAGAAGGACCGCAAAGAGATTACTCGGAAGATGCAAGAGGAAGGGCTGGAGTGCGATGCGTACCCTGAGATCGTTTACGAATGTACGCAAGGGGCCGGGAGCAAGATCGGCGATGGATAATATTCGGTGACTCTGAACGGACAACTGACGCTGCACGGTGTTACACGCAACCAGCCGCTTTCCGAGCGCGTCTCGGTGACGGGTGACTTGCTACGGGCGGCGGGAGAATTTTCCGTCAACATGAGCGACTACGAGATTCCGCCAGTATCGGCGGCCGGGGGTACGGTAAAGCTCAAAGATGAACTCAAGTTGTCATTTAATGTATCCGCGCGCAAGCAAGCGTGAGCGTTTGCGCGGTTAAGAGCTGCGAAAATGGATCGCAAGGGAGTCAATCATGAACCCGCTGGAGGATGCCCCATGTGTTTAGCTATACCAGGAAAGATTGTGGAAATCCTGTCTTGCGGAGACATCGAGTCCGCCATGGTGGAAGTGGTGGGTGTGCGCCGCAAAATTGATATTGGCTTACTGTCGGAAGACAAGCCGGTTGCCGGAGACTGGGTTTTAATTCATGTTGGTTTCGCTATGAGCAAGATCAGCGAAGCCGACGCTGCAGACCAAATGAACACGCTTCGTATGCTGGGCGAGGTAGAGGGCGCGATGCAGGAGGTTGAGGGTTATGGGCTGGACGGAGAAATGGAAAATAGTGCGACGGAGTACACGCCGCCTCCAATCACCAAAGCGATTCAGTAAATCGGGCCGTGTTCGCCTGGGAATCGAGGGTACATGAGATTCGTCGACGAGTTTCGCGAACCGGAACTGATCTCCAAAGCGGCCGAGGAGATTCGCCGCCTTGCCAGCACAGAGCGACATTACCGCATGATGGAAGTCTGCGGCGGTCACACGCACGCGATCTACCGCTTCGGCCTCAAAGACATCCTTCCCGAGAACATTGAACTGATCCATGGCCCGGGTTGCCCGGTGTGCGTGCTGCCTATGGGCCGAATCGACGATGGCCTCTCGATTGCGAAAGACCCGAATGTAATCTTTGCCGCCTTTGGCGACATGATGCGTGTTCCCGGAACGCTAGGTAGCCCGCTCGAACACAAGGCTCGCGGCATGGACGTGCGCATTGTGTATTCGCCATCCGATGCGCTGAAACTCGCGCGCCTCAATCCTGATCGGCACGTGATGTTTTTTGCGATTGGTTTCGAGACGACCGCTCCTTCCACGGCGCTTACGCTAATGCGAGCCAAGGCAGAAGGTATCCGTAACTTCTCGGTATTCTGCAATCATGTGACCATCATTCCCGCGATTCGCGCCATTTTGGATTCCCCGGATATGCGGCTGGATGCTTTCATCGGACCGGGACATGTTTCCACCGTGATCGGATGCCGTCCCTATGAGTGGATCGCCAAAGACGCTGGCAAGCCGATCGCGGTTTCCGGGTTTGAGCCGCTGGACATGCTGCAGTCCATTGTCATGCTGCTGCATCAGTTGAAGAAGGGCGAAGCCAAAGTCGAGAATCAGTACAAGCGCGTGGTTCCATGGGAAGGGAATCGCGCTGCGCTGAGGGCTATGGCAGAAGTGTTCCAGTTGCGTCCTTACTTCGAATGGCGCGGGCTGGGCTTTATCTCGCAGTCGGCTTTGCGGCTGAAAGACAATTATGCCGAGTTCGACGCCGAGCAGCGCTTTGACGTTCCGGGCATCCGCGTCACCGATCCGAAAGCGGCACAGTGCGGGGAAGTGCTGAAAGGCGTACTCAAACCGCATCAGTGCAAGCTCTTCGAGCGCGAGTGTACGCCAGAGCGTCCAGTGGGCGCGTTGATGGTTTCTTCGGAAGGCTCCTGTGCAGCCTATTTCAGTTATGAGCACCGCAAGGCGGTGCTGACCACGTTGAGTGTCGCATGAGCGCCCCCGTCATAACCGATGCCAAGCAGGTGGCCATTCGATTTCACGATCCGCAAATCGAGATGGCTCACGGCGCAGGAGGCAAGGCCAGCCGCCGTCTGGTGGAAGGTCTCTTCGCTCCGCTGCTTTATGGGAATTCCGCCGGACCGTTGGGCGATGCAGGCATCGTCGACATTGGTGGCACACACATCGCGATCACCACGGACAGTTTTGTCGTCAAGCCCCTGACTTTTCCCGGCGGTTCGATCGGTGAGTTGGCCGTCAATGGAACGGTTAACGATCTGGCGGTGTCTGGGGCTAAGGCAGAGGTGCTGGTCGTGACTTACGTTCTCGAAGCGGGACTTCCGAGCTCTGTTCTGGAAGCGGAAGTTCGCGCGATGGCGAAAGCAGCCCAGGCTGCGGGGGTACGCATCGCTGGCGGCGATACCAAAGTCGTCGAGCACGGCAAGGCCGACCAGATGTACATCACCACGACTGGGATCGGTCGACTACTGCATGGTGTCGCCATTGATCCTGCGTCGGTTCGGCAGGGGGACAAGATTGTGCTCTCTGGTCCTATCGGCGACCACGGCATTACGATTTTGCTGGCTCGCGGGGAATTGGATATGGAAGCTGACCTCCGTTCCGACACGCGTTCCGTGTTGCCGTTGGTGGAAGCGCTGGTCAGCGCGGCCGGTCCGGGCGTGCGCTGGATGCGCGATCCCACCCGCGGCGGAGTGGCTACCTCCCTCAATGAACTTGCGCGCGACTGCGGTCTAGGAATAGTTCTGCAGGAAGAACAGATTCCCGTGCGCGACGCGGTTCGAGGCGCTTGTGAACTGCTGGGCCTCGACCCGCTCCACATCGCCAACGAAGGCCAGTTTCTTGCCGTCGTCGCTCCGGAGTATACCGATGCGGCTATCAACGCCTTGAGTTTGGTTGCTGGCGGAGAGGCGGCGCAGATAATCGGAGAAGTCCGCGAGCAGCCAGCAGGTTCAGTTTTGATCGCGACTTCGTATGGAGGCAGCCGTATCATCGACATGCTCGTCGGCGATCCTTTGCCGCGCATTTGCTAGCGGATTCGCTATGACAACGACGTATAGCTTGACCAGCCGAATTGAAGAACGACTCCTCGAACGCAACCAAGTTTATGAGGATTTCTTCGCGCGCGAGGCAAATCGTCTCGCCGAGGCCTGCCGCGACATGTCCGAGCGCTTTTTGCGCGGAGGCCGTCTATTGGCCTTCGGTCGGGGCTCTTATGTTACGGATGCGCAGCATGTTTCCGTTGAATTCGTTCATCCAGTGATCGTTGGCAAACGTGCCCTGCCCGCGCTCGATCTTTCCGTTCTCTTCCGTCCTTGGATTCAAACCATTCTTCGCCCAGAAGATATCGTCATGGGCTTCGGTCCTCCCGAGGGCGATCCGGAAGTGTGGGCTACATTGCAGGAAGCCCACCTCCGCGACGCAATGACCTTTGCGCTTCCGGGCGTTGAAGGTTCGTATTGCATGACCGCAGCTTCGCAGGATCCCTTTCTGCATCAGGAACTGGTCGAGATTCTCTACCATGTTCTTTGGGAAACAGTACACCTCTTCTTCGAACACCGCGAGCTAGGCCATGACGTTGGCGAGTCGGGCTTTCTCTATCCTTTCCTGGGCAAAGAGAAGCAAAGCACCCCGGATCTGGTTGCCGAAGCGGCCGCTTCTATTCTGATGAAAGTTCACGATGATTCCAAGCTGCGCGCCCTAGCCGCCCGAGAAGAAGCGGAACAAATCAGCCGCACTACGCAGGCCATCCATGAACGACTGCGGGGCGGCGGGAAGCTTATCATGTTCGGAAATGGGGGTTCCGCGACGGACGCCAATGACTTTGCCATCGATTGCGTACTTCCGCCGTCGGGCTATCGACCGATACCTGCCGTCTCGCTTTCGATGGAACCGGCCAACATTACTGCCGTTGCCAACGATATTGGAACGGACGTTATCTTTCTTCGTCAGCTCATCGCGCAAGCGCGCCCTGAAGATGTTGCAATTGGCATTTCCACCAGCGGCGGTTCGCGGAACATTGTTATGGCGCTGGAAGAAGCGCGCAAACGCAACATGCTCACGGTCGCGTTGCTCGGCTGCGATGGCGGAGAAATTAAACGTCGCAATCTGTCCGACTTTCCTGTGGTGGTACATTGCGACTACATTCCACGAATTCAAGAGATACAAGCGTCCATTTATCACGTAATTCGTGAAGGACTGGAGGCACTGAGCCGTGGCCACGCTTGAACTCTTCGGCACAGCCCGCTGTCCGCATACAGCGGAGATGCGGGATTGGCTTGAATTTCGACGACAGGATTTCGTCGAATATGACGTTGAGGCCGATTCCGAAGCGCGTCAGCGGATGCGTGAGCTAACAGGCGGCCAGCGCAGTGTCCCGATTTTGATCGAAGACGGCAAAGTCAGCCAAGTCGGATGGCAGGGCCACTGTTGCATGCTGGACGAATAAGTGAACGAGGGAAGATGCCGAATAGCGCGTGCTCCATTCGAGTCCGAGGCGTGGTGCAGGGCGTCGGCTTTCGTCCATTCGTTTATCGTTTGGCCAATGCCAACACGTTGGCTGGATGGGTTCTGAATGCCGAGGAAGGTGTCGAGATTCATCTCGAGGGTGCTGCAAAGGGCTTAGAAAACTTCGTACGCGATCTGAAAAGCCAGCCCCCGCCAGCTGCCAGCATTGCGGAAATTGATGTCCAGCCCGCTCTTCTTGAGGGCTTTCATGAATTTACGATTCGTGAAAGTCAGCGGCGTGGTCAGCCCACCGTCCGCATTTCCCCCGATTTACCCGTCTGCGACGATTGCCTCGCAGAACTTTTCAATCCTTCCGACCGCCGCTATTGGTATCCCTATATCAACTGCACAAATTGTGGACCGCGCTACACGGTAACGCAGGCTCTGCCTTATGACCGGCCCAACACAACCATGAAGCACTGGCCGCTGGATGAATATTGCGCTAGAGAATATTCCGACCCCGGAAACCGCCGGTTCCACGCGCAGCCTGTCGCTTGTCCGGCCTGCGGGCCAGGTTACTATCTTTATCCAAACGAAAAGAATGTCACTGGCAGCGAGGCCAGCATCCGCCGTGCGGCTGAGATGTTGCGTAGCGGACGCATTCTCGCTGTGAAAGGTCTTGGCGGCTACCATTTGGCTTGTGATGCCCGGAACGCCACAGCCGTTGCGGTGATGCGCGAGCGTAAATTTCGGAAAGAGAAGCCCTTCGCCTTGATGGTGCCCGATGTCGAGACGGCGCGCACTCTGGTCGATTTGGTACCCGAAGCTGTCGCGCTGCTTACTTCCGCGGCGCGCCCGATCGTTCTGGCTCACGCCAAAATCCAACTCCCCGACGTTGCGCCTGACAACGATGAACTCGGCGTGATGTTGCCCTACACGCCTTTGCACCACCTTCTATTTGACGCAGGCGCTCCCGAAGTGCTCGTCATGACTAGCGCGAATCGTTCCAATGAGCCGATCGCGTATGAGGACGACGACGCCCTCGAGCGTTTGGCTGGCATTTCGGATTCGTTTCTCATTGGCGAACGACCCATCGCCCGCCGCGTCGACGATTCCGTTGTACGCGTTGGGGCTTTCGGCCCAGTAGTCTTGCGCCGCGCTCGCGGCTATGCACCGGGGGCAGTCGCCTCAATTCCTACTCATAGTCCGATTCTCGCGCTGGGCGCTGAGCTCAAGAATGCGTTGACTCTAGTCGTTGACGGTCAAGCTTTCGTCAGTCAATACATTGGGGATCTCGATCATTACCAATCGCGACTGGCCCACCAGGAAACCATTGCGGACTTGACTTCGATGTACGAAATCCCTCGCGATAAGATCTATTTCGTGCGTGATTCTCATCCGCGAAGTGCGTCCAACGTCTATGATCTTGGAGCCGAAACTTCCCAACGGAGTTCGATCCAGCATCACCGCGCCCACATCGCTTCCGTGCTTGCCGAGCGGGGTGAATGGACCAAGCAGGTTGTCGGCATCAGCTTCGATGGCACTGGCTATGGCGATGACGGAACGATTTGGGGAGGCGAAGTGTTTGTGGGCAGCGTGCAAAACGGTTTAGAGCGCGTTGCGCACTTGCGCCCTGCAGCCCTTCCCGGAGGCGATACGGCGGCGCGCTTTCCGGTTCAGGCCGCGGCTGGCTTTCTGGCGCAAATCGAGAACATCCCCGATGTGCTGGCTGCGCCCTTCAGTTTCCCTCAGCGTTACAACAATGCGCTGCAACTCGTTCGCAAAGGCGTGCGGACGTTTACAACAACTTCAGCGGGACGACTGTTTGACACCGCTGCGGCGCTCCTCGGCTTTACGCGTGAGATCACTTTTGAGGGCCAGGCAGCAATCTGGCTGGAACAACTCGCGCGCAGCGCCCCGGCTGCAGAGGCCTATCCTTTTCCATTTGGCCATGGAGAACTCGATTTTCGTCCGTTGCTGCTGGCGGTTGCGCAAGACCGCGTTCGCAGGCGTGAGTGCCGCGAGATCGCGCGTGCCTTCCAACTAGGCGTAGCACATGGCTTGCGCGACGCTGCTGTCGCGATCTGCCAGGAGCACAATATCCACGCAGTTGTCCTCTCCGGAGGCGTATTTCAAAACGAGTTGCTGTTACATGATCTCAAACCGTTATTCGAAGCTGCCTCGATCAAAGTCTGGACCAATCACGCCGTTCCACCGAACGACGGAGGCATTAGTCTAGGCCAAGCTGCTATGGCTGCGTTTGGCCAGTGTGACATTCCAAGCGCTAACGCTAACGCACTGGAGGACTAGCGAAGCCATGCATGAACTTTCCATTGCGATGAGTATCGTAGAAATGGCCGAGGAGGAGTCCGGGCGCCGTGGCATTGAGGTGGAAGCGGTCCATCTCAAGCTGGGAGCGCTGTCCGGCGTGGTCAAGGAAGCTCTTCTTTCCTGTTATGAGATGGCCTGCGAGGGCACCGCCCTGCAAGGCTCTCGACTGCTCATCGACGAAATCCCCGTAGTGATTTTTTGTGGGATTTGCAAAGAAGAACGCCCTCTCACTTCCGTACAGTTATTTTGCTGTCCGCAATGCGGCACTCCCAGCGCGGAGATCCGCCAAGGCAAAGAACTTGAAGTCGTTGCACTGGAGATTAAGGGATGCGTCCCGAACCCCGTTTAATCGAAGTTCGCAAGAACGTGCTAAAACAAAACGACATCGTCGCAAGGGAGTTGCGCGAGCATTTTCACAGGGTTGGAGTGTTTGTGGTAAGCCTTGTGTCCAGCCCCGGTTCGGGTAAGACTGCGTTTCTGGAAAAACTGCTCACAATCTTGCGACAGGATTACCAGGTGGCGGCTCTGGTGGGCGACCTTGCTACCGAGAACGATGCGATGCGTCTAGCGCGCAGTCAGGCCCCGGTCCGGCAAATTACAACCGGTACTCTCTGTCACCTGGAAGCCGGTATGGTGCAGAACGCCCTCCAAGGATGGGAACCCGAACATCTGGATTTTCTCTTCATCGAAAATGTCGGCAATTTGGTCTGTCCTTCCTCCTACGACCTCGGCGAGGACCTTAGGCTCGTCCTGCTCTCGGTCACCGAGGGCGAGGACAAGCCGTTGAAGTATCCAAGCATCTTCAATAGCGCCGACGTCGCAATTGTCACCAAAATGGATTTAGCAGAAGCCGTGGAGTTCGATGAAACTACAGCCCGCAAAAATATTCAGGCGGTGCGCCCCGGTATGCCGACCTTCTTACTTTCCGCTAAAACAGGCAATGGCGTGGGTGGATTTCTAGAGTTTCTGGAAACGCGTCTGGCAGAGTTGCGCCAGACGGCCGTCTAGGGCATGGAAGGGCAGAGTCAGAGTCAATGATCGGCTTACTCTCAATCCTAGCCGTGGGATTTTTCCTGGGGATGCGCCACGCCACGGATCCCGACCACGTCATTGCCGTCACTGCTATCGTCACTAATCAACGCACCAGCATGCGCGCTGTTCTGATCGGCGCGTTTTGGGGCGTGGGTCACACTTTGACCATTTTCGCCGTTGGCACCGGGATCATTCTCTTCAACTTCGTCATTCCCGTGCGGCTCGGGCTTGGCATGGAGTTGTCGGTGGCTGCCATGCTGATCGCATTAGGTCTGGTCAACATCGCGGCGTTTCTGCGCTCTATTCCTGCTGCGGCGATCAACAGCCTACAGAGTGAATACATCCATTCCCATCTCCATGCCGACGGAGATTTCATCCACAAACACCACCATGCTCAGCAGCCCGAGTCCCATTTGCACTCGCCTACCGAAACACCACTCGCCCGTCTGGACAGCGTCTCCGGAAGGATTGGCAAGTATCGATACCTTCGTCCGTTGGTCGTGGGCATCGTCCACGGCCTGGCCGGTTCAGCGGCGGTGGCCTTGCTGGTTTTGACCACGATCCGAAACTCCCACTGGGCTATTGCCTACCTTCTGGTATTTGGAGTTGGCACAATCGCTGGCATGATGGTAATTACTCTGAGCATCGCTTGCACCGTCAAGATCGTGACGGGAAAGCGCCGGAACGTTTCCCGTCAGATGGCAATGGCATCTGGGTTGTTAAGCCTAGTCTTTGGTCTGTTGGTAGCCTATCAGATTTGTTTTGTGAACGGCCTCTTCACCGCTCATGCGCGATGGACACCTGAGTAGGGCGACTCGGTAAGGTTCTTCACGCTCCTCACCAGATAACATGCTTCGTGGCCGAGAGAACCGATGCGGGGACTTCGTAAGACGTTAACCGAGAGAAGCGGCAAGTGAATCTCGCGAAGTTACGGCAACGGCTCAGACTAGTTGTACCCGTTTTTGTACCCTGTGCTGACACAGGAGAGCGATGCCCGATGATGCTGGACGTTTCACGCGCGATCCGACAAGTGCTTTCGAATGAACGTGCAGGCTTATTTTGAAGGGGTTAGCTAGTTAGTACAGAAAGGGTGTTTGCAGATGATGTGTCTTCCAATTCCACGACTTCCGCCTTAGAATCAACAACTTACGGGCAAGATCAACATCTGCCAGTCATTGAGCCTAACCTTCATCACTACAATCACTTAGAGGGAACCAGGAGGTCTGTACCCGTTTTTGTACCCGGCGTTTTCAACTCAAAATCTACACTGAGCATGGAGCGAAGTTCAAGGGCGTACACTCGCAGGCGATACGCTCCAGCATTTGGCCAGCAGAGGTGGCGGGTTACTTGAAAGAATCGCTAGGTACCTGGTGCGGTTGACGAAGGCGCTGTCGCAATTGTCGGAGAGGAGGTAAACAGGAGCTGGTTTGTTACGCTATGTGCTCGATTCGGCCTCCGGCACACAAGACAGTGAATGGCCAAGCTCATGGTGGATCATAGAGGAACAGTGCGGCGGCGGCCTTTTGATTCGATTGGGTGCAATGTTTCTGGAGAGCGACAGCTCAGCGCACATCGATTCGTTGGCGCGGTACGTTCCATCCTTCCAGGTCAATTGCAACGCGATCATGTTTCTTCTGAGAAAGCCTAAGGCTTAGGTTCCGGGATTCTCCTGGCAACAGAGATACGAAGTCGTCACTCCAAAACACCGGCGGTCATCTCTGCGTCGGTACCGACCTTGATTGCACGAAGATGCAGAAAGAAAGCGAGGGTCTTCCCGGGATTCATCAGGCGCATGTCAAACCTTCCGGGTTCCTGGGTGACTTGGGCTGATACCAGAACCTGGCCCTGCGGCATACGGCCCAAATCCCGCAAATTCGGGTAGGAAATCGCTGGAGTCGAGACATACGTGGTCTTTTCCCAATCCAGTTGCGCCAACTTTGCGGGAAGCCAGTAAAAATTGTTGCCCAGCAGCTTCCCGGATTTGTCTCTCAGCTCCAGGCTTAACAACGAGAAAGCGGTATGTTCCGAAAGCGAAAATACACAAGTCACGTTGTCAGCATCTAAGTCCAACGTGGATTCTTTTGTGAACAGCGATGCGCCTTGCACGTCACTCAGCTTGGCTGCGATCTTTAGTCCGTGATATTCCCGCACGGTGGAATTCAACACCACTATGTTGCGAGTGTCATATCGATATTGAACGCATCCAAGCAAGCAAGTCGATCCAGCGCTTGACTGTATCCACCAAAACTTGAATTTCCCGCGCAAGCGTGCCAGCCTTCGTAAGTAGCCCATGACACATTAGAATGATGTCATGGGGCCAATGGCGCGTCTCCAAAAAATCTTTGCGGTAACTGTCATGGTGCCGATTTGCTTCTTAGCAGATGGCACTCGCGCGTTCGCTGCGGACGATGCCTCCGTCGAGCACGTTCTGGCGGCTGGGCGACAGGCCATGTTGGAGCGTCATTCCAGGCAAGCGGTTCATATCCTCCAAAACGGACTCCAAATCCACCCCCAAGACAACCAGCTACGTTTGGAGCTTGGACGAGCGTACTTGTCCAGGAGGGCGGACGGCCAGGCCCTTCGGCTCTTTCGCGAGATTCTTGCGGCGGAGCCTGACAATCGACTGGCAAAATTGGAAATGGCTCGCGCTTTGGGGTACGACCGCGAATATACACGTGCCAACCACCTTTACCAGGAGCTCCTGTCGGCGAGTCCGGCAGACGAGGCGGCTGCCATGGGGCTGGCCGGTAATTGGTTGCGTCAACGGCGATCTTCGGATGCGGGAAGTGTAATCGACAAAGCTCTTGCTTTCCATCCGAACAGCCTTCGCCTGCAGGAGTATGCGGACAGGATCAAGAACGGACAGTTGGGCGGCGAGGAGCGGGAGAGCATACCGACGCGGACTCTGGTGGAAGGTGGCGCTGAATACGTGAACGATTCTGCCGGAAATCATTCCTGGCGCTCTTTGCAACGCATGGACTTCGGCATCTGGTCGGGTCTCACTGGGCGCGTTCTGTTTGAGCAACAGTTTCAGCACAGTCGAGACGACTCTTTTGAAGCAGTCGAAACTTTCGCGCAGCAATTGCGCTGGAGGCCGCGAGAGTGGCTGATGGTGTCCGCCGGCGGGGGAGCTGTGCGATTTAATGATCGCGATGTTAAGGCCATCTATGACACATCAATGGCAGTTCAGCCGAAACAGCATCTAGTGCTTGGCGGAAGTTTTTCGAGAGTTCCTATCATCCCAGACGCAGAAGCCACAGAGCGCAAGTTGACAGCGCAGGGATGGGCCGTTTTCGCGAACTGGACGCCGCAGCACTGGCAAATCAATGTCCGCGGGTCGCAGCAGCATTACTCCGATGAGAACATCGGCACTCGGGAAAGCGCAGAGATCATCCGCGAGTGGCAAGTTCGGCACCTGACTTTCGAAACCGGCTATCGTTATCGGCACGCCGGTTTCGACCAGGAGTTGGCACACGGCTACTTCAGTCCAGACAGTTACCACAGCCATCTTGGGATGGTGGGCCTTCGTTCAAATCTCGGGAAAAGGTATCGAGGCACTCTGTTGGTGCGGGGTGGCATGGAGTCGGCGGCGGCAGGCAGTCCTTTTCGTGCGGCTTCGGAGATTTACTCCGGAAACGAGTTTTTGTTAGGAAGGTGGACGTTGGCCTTGGATTACTCGAATTATCATGCGGTGCAGGATTCAGGAGCGTTTCGGGCCGATTCCGGTCGATTCACGTTTACGTATCATTTCTAGAGGCTCCTCAAGGTTGAACGGACGGGTTTGATAGGTCGGCTGGCAACAAGTTTGGTTATCGGCTTGCTTCTAGGTGGTTCTATGGAGAGTATGCCTACAGAAATTTTGGTGGTGGATGACGATCGGGCGACACGACAGTGGCTGTGTTCGGTGTTGGAGGCTGAAGGCTATGCCTGTCATCCCGCACGCAACCCGCAGGAAGCTGAGGAGTTGTTGCGGCGGATGGAAGTCCAACTGGCGCTAGTGGATATTTATCTCGGCGACGCCAACGGGGTGGAGTTTCTCCGCAAGATCAAAGCCCTGCAGCCGGATTGCGATTGCGTAATGATGACGGCGCACGCCAGTGTGGAGACAATGGCGCAGGCAGTAAAAGATGGCGCCGTCGAATATCTGGGAAAGCCGCTGCGCATCGACGATCTTTTGGGGCTTGTTCGGCGTCTTGAAAGTCGCCGCCAGCAACGATCAAACGGCAGTCTCGCTGTCGAAGAAGCGGACCCAGAGGGCTTTGCGGGTACTGCAATTATTGGCCGCAGCCCGAAGATGCTGGAGGTGTACCGTTCGATTGCGCGGGTAGCGCCCACGGATGCGACGGTTCTCATCGTCGGTCCGAGCGGATCGGGCAAAGAGCGCGTGGCGCGTGCCATTCACGCTCACAGCCAGCGAGTGAGCAAGCCGATGACTGCCATTAACTGTGGAGCCCTCGCGGAAAGTGTTCTGGAAAGCGAGCTGTTCGGCCATGAAAAAGGGGCATTTACTGGTGCCGACAGCATGCGTCGAGGCCTGTTTGAGAGTACGAGCGGAGGCACGATCTTCCTCGATGAAATTTCGGAAACTACGCCCGGATTCCAGGTGAAACTGCTGCGCGTGTTGCAGGAAAGGCAGATACGCCGTCTAGGATCGAATACGTACATGCCTGTCGATGTGCGGATTCTAGCGGCCACTAACGCGGATATCGGTGAGCGCATTCGTGCAAAACAGTTTCGCGAAGATTTGTACTACCGGCTCAGCGTAGTCACTATTCACTTGCCTTCGCTGGAAGAGCGTCGGGAAGATATTACGTTGCTGGTCCGCCACTTCCTCGCACGCTTCAAAGAGCGCAATTCGCTCCAGGTCACCGTCAATGAAGGCGCCCTGAGCTTATTGACGCGGATGTCCTGGCCGGGAAATGTTCGCGAGTTGGAAAACTTGATTGAGCGGGCAGCTATTCTCTCCGCGACCGGAGAAATTAGCGCCGGGGACGTGGAGCGAGCCAGCAGTGCTGGCGCGCTGAGCAGCGCAAATCCGCTGCCGGTTGTTGCCAAAGTAGAGGAGACGGATGCGACTCTGAAGGGAGCGGAACGACAGCAAATTGTGCGCGCTCTGCGAGAGGCTGCAGGCAACCGTTCGCAAGCCGCGAGGACTCTTGGCATTGAACGCAAGACACTCTACAAGAAGGCGCGGCGGCTGGGAATTAACTTGGATGCTCCGGAGAAATGACGCCCGGAGATAGGAAGCCTAGGGAAATGAAACAACGTCCGGGAAAGGGCGAGCGCCCGCGAAACCGGATTCGATCTTGGCTGGTTCTAAATCTGTTGCTGCTGAGCATCGTGGCTGTGCTCAGCATGACGTACCCCGTGGAAGAGCTTGGCCGTCGGCTGGGCGATATCTACTTTCGCATTCGCAAGCCGCTTCCTACTTCCAATTCTGTTGCCCTGGTTTTAATCGACGATCTTAGTCTGAGTCGGCACGGGAGATGGCCTTGGCCGCGGTCCCTGCTGGCGCGTTTGGTGCGGGCTACCGCTGCGCAGCATCCCTCTGCAATCGGTCTCGATGTGTTGCTTTCCGAGGCCGAAGATGCCCGCAACGATGGCGATCTGGCACGGGCCTTTCGAGATGCCGGGAATGTGGTCCTGGCCACGAAGGTCGGTGGGTCGCCGCAGCGATTGTGGGCGGAACCTCTGCCTGCTTTTCTCGCCAATAGCGCTGGAGTTGGCCACGTACAAGCCGTGGGAGACGCAGACGGGATTTGCCGCAGGGTTCCTGTACAAGAGCTGAGCGTGGAAGGCCCGCGCAGGGCGCTCGCGCTGGAGGTCGCTCGTGTTGCGAAATACAACGCCACAGGGCAAAATTCCCCCGAACTTTTGTCGGATGAAAATCGTTCGAGCGGGGATGGGGCAACGCGTCGCGAGGCTCCCGCTGGATGGCTGTCTTATTCCCCAGACTTTCTGACTGTCGATTTTCGTGAACAATACTTGCCGGGCCAGCAGGTGCCTCCGTTTGTGGTCATTCCCGCCGCCGATCTTCTAGCTGGAAGACAGGTGCCCGAGCTTGCAGGAAAGGCAGTGCTGATTGGTTTTGGTGCGACGGAGCTGAGTGATCGTCTGCCCACTCCGGTCAGCGCACAGATGCCGATGCCGGGCGTGGAAGTTCACGCAAACCTGGTGGACGGACTGTTGCAGGGCCGGAAATTGCAGCATGTTGGCCTGCTTCCGCAAGTGCTCTTTCTTGTCTTATTCTCCCTGCTTTCTACATGGCTCGTTTTGCGCTGGCCAGGCTGGGATGGAATGTTGCTGCAAGCTTTGCTGTTGGTCGTCAGCTACGGCGCGGGGTATTGGCTGTTCGCGCATGCTCATCGCATGATCACGTTTGGACCAATACTCTGTGCGGGCCTCCTGGCGGTGCCGCTTGCTCAGCTGGAGAATTTGCTCGTCGTCAATCAAGGATTGACTCGCGGACTGCGCCAATTGCGACAGACACTGCAAGCCGGAAAAATGCCGGAAGAACTTGCCAGCTTCCAGGCAGCGCAGCAACTGCCAGAAACCGCTGGCGACCTGCAATGGCGCGTGAATCTCATCAACGATCTACAGTCGGAACTCGCCTCGCTCTACGGATTTCGCCAGAATTTACTCGAGTCCATGCATGAGGGGCTGGCCGTCTTCACCTCCGACGGAAAGATTCTGTTTCGCAATCATTTCTGGGAAGTCTTTTGCCAGAAACAAGGCTGGGAACCTGATATCAGCCTGCTTGAATTTGGACGCAAGCTGGAGCATCCAAACTGGGCGAACATGCAGGAACGGCTCAGCGGTCAAGGGCTCGCACTGGAAAGCGAAGTCTATCTGGGCGGAGGTTTCTGGCAAGTTCGCGGCATACCCCTTGCCTCGAAGTCTCCCAGCGACCCTCCTCAGTGGATGGTGGTCGTCACCGATCTCACTTCCAGACTAGAACGAGATCAGGCGCGCGCGGATGCACTACGTTTTGTGACCCACGAATTGCGCACGCCACTAGTTTCGATCCAGGGCTTTGCTGAGTTTCTCTTGCGCTATCCACAGGCAGCTGGCTCGTCCGATGCAGCAGCTACGATTTTCCGCGAATCCCAACGCTTGGTTTCGTTGATCAACACCTATCTCGATGTGTTGCGCTTTGACGCCGGAGCACGCTCTCTGCGAAAGGAACCGATCGCAATTCCAGAGATGATTGCCCAGGTACAGCGAATCATGTCGCCGATTGCTGAAGCTGCGGAAATCCGAGTGGCCGTTCACATTGATTCCGACCTGCCACGCCTCGAAGGCGACGAACCCATGCTTAGCGGCGTGATCCTGAATCTCTTGAACAACGCGGTGAAGTACAGCGCTCCGCAGAGTGACGTGAGTTTGCGCGTGACCGGCACTAAAGAAAATGTGATCTTCGAAGTCCGCAATCCGGGTCCGCCGATTCCGCCGGAAGATCTGGCGCATCTGTTTGAGCCTTTCTATCGTGCGCGTGCAAGCAGCGACTCCACCCCTGGATGGGGACTAGGTCTTACGTTTGTGAAACGCGCCGTCGAGGAGCATCACGGTACGATCGAAGCTTCCAGCGATCAAGACGTAATCCGCGTACGAGTAGTCCTGCCTGCGCCGACTGACCATGACGCCAGTGTGGGGCTGGGTGGGAATCAAGACCCAGTGGGTGGGTCTCACTGACCCAATTGCTCAGCCAATCTTGCCAAAACTGAAAGATTTTTCAGGAATCGCGAATGGTAACGTATTTGCATTAGACAGGGTGTGGGTCGGACAAAGATTCGGCTGAACAAACTGAACTCCCCTGGAGATATACGATGAAAAAGTCCCTCTCTCTCGCTCTGGTAACTCTGCTGTTCGGATCAGTATTGGCTAGCGCTTTTACGCTCATCACGAAACTGCAGGCGGAACACGATGCTCTCAACGCAGTGGGTGGCGGTACCGTCACTCTCATCCTGCAGGAAAAAGAACTCGGCAAGATTATCTGG
>JAYVEP010000183.1:0-10425 GCA_043749225.1 Acidobacteriaceae bacterium | reverse complement strand
GCAACTGCAAAAGATTTTCATAATTGCGGCCATTCAGCGGGAGATCGTTGATCTCTTTGTTGCTCACCGTGCCGCCCAGAGTTGCAGAAGTGATGTTCAGCAGGGGCACTTCTTCGGTGATGGTGACCGTCTGGGCGATATCGCCGGGCTGCAGTGCGATATCAATCCGCGCGTCGGAAGCGACTTCTATTTGTACGCCAGTACGCTCGACGCTTTTAAAGCCTTTGGCTTCAACCCGTACTTTATAGGACCCGGGCTGTAGATTGGGCGCGGCGTAAGCACCGCTCTGGTCGGTCGTAAAGATCCGGGAGATGCCTCTCTCAACGTCCGTTACGGTGACGGTGGCTCCACTTACTGTCGCGCTGGTTGGATCGGTGACGACGCCCAGGATGCGCCCACTGACGGTCTGAGCGCCCAGCGGAAGGCTGAGAAGGCAGGCGACGAACCCGGCTACCAGGAAGGATTGAAAACTTGATTTCATAAGGATACATGTAAGAGACGGACGGAAAATCGTATTCATGTTGATTGAACCCCGCGTGAATCAGCCCTCAAGGTGGTCAGACAGCTCTACCATTACAAAATACCAAAGTCAAGGTGATTTTGTCTTTTGATCTAATAAAATCGTCCGAAACGCTCTTCTTGACAAACACATTCCGTAAAATGGTATAGTGGTATGACCATTAAGCCGTAAGGATGACCTGCATGGCTATCGCCACCATCAACCCCGCTACTGGAAAGACGATTAAAACTTTCATCCCCCTCACCGACGCCGAGCTAGAAACAAAACTGCAACAGGCGGCCTTAGCTTTTACCAAATACCGTACCGTTCCATTTTCAGAACGCGCTCGCATGATGTTAAATGCCGCCGAGATTCTTGAGAAGGAAAAAGAAACGCTGGCCCATTTGATGACAACTGAAATGGGTAAGCCAATTCGCGCGGCGGTGGATGAAGCTCTGAAGTGCGCGTCGGGTTGCCGCTACTACGCGGAACATGCGGAACGCTTTCTGGCAGATGAAGCTGTTGCCACCTCTGCGACCAGCAGTTATGTGCGCTACCTTCCTATTGGTCCCATTCTCGCGGTGATGCCGTGGAATTTTCCTTTCTGGCAGGTATTCCGTTTTGTGGCACCCGCCTTGATGGCTGGTAATGTCGGTCTTTTGAAGCACGCGTCCAACGTCCCTCAATGCGCGTTGTACACGGAAGATATTCTTCGCCGTGCTGGCTTTGGGGAAGGCGTCTTTCAGACTCTACTCATCCCTGCCAGTAAGGTTGACGGGTTGTTGAGTGACCGGCGGATTGTCGCTGCGACCCTCACTGGAAGCGAAGAGGCTGGAATTCAGGTCGGCATCTCGGCCGCGAAGCGTATCAAGAAGGTCGTACTGGAACTCGGTGGCAGCGACCCCTTCGTGGTGATGCCAAGCGCAAATTTAGAAAAAGCGGTTGAAACAGCCGTCAAAGCGCGCATCGTCAACAACGGACAGTCCTGCATCGCGGCCAAGCGCTTTATTGTCGCGGATTCCATCGCGGACGCATTCGAACGGAAATTTGTCGAGCGCATGCAAGCGCTGAAAATCGGTGATCCCTTTGATCCAGCGACGGATGTTGGCCCCTTGGCGACCGAAGGGGGCATCGCGGATGTCGAACAGTTGGTGAACAAGAGCGTGGAAATGGGCGCTCGGGTTTTGACGGGCGGCAAACGGCTAACCGGGCCCGGAAACTTCTATCCGCCTACGGTGCTCTCGAACATTCCTTACGATTCCCCTGCTTATGGAGAAGAAATCTTTGGCCCCGTAGCTTGCATTTTTCGCGTGAAAGACATTAACGAGGCCATTCGCGTAGCCAATGATACCCGGTTCGGATTGGGGGCCAGTGCCTGGACGAACGATCCCGCCGAGCGGGAACGCCTCATCGACGAGCTGGATGCAGGCATGGTTTTTGTTAACGGCATGGTCGCCTCCGACCCGCGCATTCCATTCGGCGGAGTGAAGGCGTCGGGACACGGTCGCGAGCTGGGACCTTATGGCATCCGGGAGTTTGTGAACATCAAGACAGTGTGGATTCAAGAAGTGAAGTAAACAGAAAAATTAGAGGGCCCCTTGTGAAGATTGCCCAGATCAAATTCGCCAAGCGGCTGGAAAACTCCCCCGAACCGCGCCCGCTTAGCCGTACAATTACGGAACGTGGAAAAGCCCCAAATGATTTCCACCTGATTTCTAGTGAATCGCTACCCGGGCGTGGGGAGAATTCAATGTATAAGACTGTCCGAACTTCTCGTCTCTACGAACAAATTGTTCGGCAAATAGAAGACTCCATCCTGAAAGGCGCCTTAAAGGCGGGCGACCAGCTGCCCGCCGAGCGCGAGCTCGCCGTACGCTTCGGGGTGAGCCGAACCGCGGTCCGGGAAGCCGTGAAAGCTCTCCGCGAAAAAGGCCTGGTTGAGGCGTATTCCGGTCGCGGAACATTCGTGACCGACGGAACTTCACAGGCAATTCGTCAATCGCTCGATTTAATGATCAAGATCGGTCAAGCAGAAGGCTCGACGCACCTCGCGGAGATTCGCGAGATTCTGGAGCCGGAAATTGCAGCGCTCGCTGCCAGCCGAATCGAAGAAGGCAGTCTGGCTATGATGCGGGACGCGTATTCCGTCATGGACCGGCATCGCCAAAACCCCGACGCCTACATCGAAGCGGATCTTGATTTTCATCTTGCGCTGGCCGAGGCTGCGGCGAATCCCCTGATTCTCTCGTTGCTCGATTCCATAGTTGGCCTGCTTCGGGAACAGCGCATCCGTATTTTCAATGTAAGTGGCGGCCCCGACCGGGGACAGGTCCATCACCAACGCATTTTGGAGGCAATCGAAAATCGGGATCCAATTAAGGCTCGCACAGCCATGCGTGCCCACCTGCAACAAGTGCGGGAAGATTCCGCTGCGGCTGTGCCCGGAGCGGACGCGGTTCCAGCAGCAGTCAAAGAGTAGCGTTCTTACATCTTATTTGTGTCCTATATTCAAACGAAAGGCTCAATAGTGGCGAATCTTGGGTTTGTTGGACTCGGAGTAATGGGCGGCAATATGGTCGCCAGACTCCTCGAAAAGGGACACACCGTTACCGGGTACAATCGCACCCGTACCAAGGCTCAGTGGCTCATCGACAAAGGTATGAAGTGGGCGGACACGCCGCGCGCAGTATGTGCCGCAGCGGACGCCACGTTCTCCATGGTGACCAATACCGCGGCGCTGCAAGCCATCGCGGAAGGTCCGGATGGCATGCTCGCCGCGCTGGGCAAGGGTAAGACGCTGATTGAAATGAGTACGGTCAGCCCCGAGTTCAGCAGCGCTCTCGCCGACAAGGTACGGAAAACCGGCGCGGACATGGTGGATTCGCCTGTCTCCGGCAGCGTGATCACTCTGCAGCAAGGCAAGCTTTCCGTCATGGTTGGCGGCACTGCGGAAACGTTCGAACGCGTCAGGCCTTTACTGCTCGAGATCGGCCCCAAGGTGACCCACGTTGGGAAGAACGGTCTCGCTCTCTGCATGAAGATTGCGTCGAACCTGAGCCTGGCGGTGCAGATGATGGCGTTTTCGGAAGGCGTTCTGATCGCGGAAAAGAGTGGAATCACCCGCGAAGTCGCCGTGGATGTTCTCACTCACAGCGCCATCGCGTCGCCCATGATTGTCTATCGTGGTCCGTTCATCTTGCAGCAACCAGAAGAAGCCTGGTTTGACGTAAACATGATGCAGAAAGATATGCTGCTGGCCCTGGAACTCGGGCGCAAGCTCAACATACCTCTACCCACGACGGCTGTTTCCAACGAGTTTCTTACGGCAGCTCGCGGCATGGGCTGGGAAAAGCTGGATTTTGCGGTCATGTTTGACGTTTTGGCGCGCATGTCTGGGGTGGCGAAATGACGACGGCCTTGCAACAACCCAGAAGCGACGCTGAGCTTGGGGCCGAGCGGCTGCTGCTCATTTACCGGAAGATGGTCGCGATCCGCGCGTTTGAAGATCAGGTCAACCAGCTCTACACGCGAGCTCTCATGCCGGGCCTCGCACACTTGTATTCAGGCGAAGAAGCTGTGGCTGTGGGCATCTGCGAGGCCCTCACACGCGAGGACTACATCACCAGCACGCATCGGGGTCACGGCCATTGCCTAGCCAAGGGAGCGGCTCCCGACCGCATGTTCGCCGAACTCCTTGGCAAGGAGGCAGGCTACTGCAGAGGAAAAGGCGGCTCCATGCACATAGCGGACCCGACCACCGGCAACCTGGGCGCCAATGCGATTGTTGGAGGTAGCCTGGGAATTGCTACGGGAGCGGCGTTCTCGGCCAAGCAACTGGCCAATGGCCGGGTAGCGGTATCGTTCTTCGGCGAAGGAGCGCTTGGGCAAGGTGTGTTGTATGAGGTAATGAACCTGGCCCAGTTGTGGAAGCTTCCGGTTGTCTACGCTTGTGAAAACAACATGTACAACGAGTACACCCATTTTTCCGAGACAACCGCAGGCGACATTATGACCCGCGCCACTGCGTTCGGCGTGCTGGCTGAAAGCGTCGACGGCCAGGATGTGCTGGCAGTCCACGCCACGGCGAAGCGGTTGATTGACCGCGCGCGCAGCGGAGAAGGCCCGGCGTTTCTCTTATGCAACACTTACCGCTACACAGGACACCACGTCGGAGACATCAGTCGCGAATACTACCGCAGCAAGCAGGAAGAGCAGATGTGGAAGGGTGAACGCGATCCCATTAAGAATTTCGCGGCATGGCTGAGGAATCAAAAAATCGCGGACGACGCGATGCTGGCAGAGGTACAGTCCGAAGTGGACGCAGAGATGGACGTTGCGGTGAAGTTTGCTATAGCGTCGGCTTATCCCGGAACAGAAGAAGTGGAGATGCACGTTTATGCAGGAAACTAGCCGCCAACTAACCTACGGACAAGCCGTAAGCGAGGCACTGGCGGAAGAAATGCGTCGTGATCCCACCGTCTGCATTTTCGGCGAAGACGTTGCCGAAGCGGGCACGCCCTTCAAAGTTCTGTCTGGCCTGGTGGAGGAGTTTGGCAAACATCGCGTGATTGACACTCCAATTTCCGAAGCAGGTTTTACGGGTGTTGGCGTCGGCGCTGCTATGACTGGCTTGCGTCCAGTGATCGACATCATGTTTGGTGACTTCATTACGTTGACCATGGACCAGATGGTGAATCAGGCGGCAAAGGTTCACTACATGTCGGGCGGGAAATGGAAAGTTCCCATGGTGATGCGCACCACGTTGGGAGCCACGCGCCGGTCAGCCGCTCAGCACTCACAGTCCCTGCATGCCTGGTTTAGCCACATTCCAGGATTAAAGGTTGCGCTGCCTTCTACTCCTTACGACGTGAAGGGGCTGATGAAGACTGCAATTCGCGATGAAAACCCTGTGATTCTGTTTGAAGACAAGATGATGTACAAGCTCAAGGGTCATGTGCCGCTTGAGGAATATACGATTCCGCTTGGCGTCGCAGACATCAAACGCGAGGGCGACGATATTTCCTTGATCGCGACCAGTAGCATGGTGCAGGTAGCGCTGAAAGCTGCGGTCTTGCTGGCAGAAATCGGAATCAGCGCGGAAGTCGTCGATCCCAGGACCACATGGCCTCTGGATGAGAAGACGTTGATCGAGTCCGTTAAGAAGACGTCGCGGGCGATCATCCTCGACGAGGGATATGAGCGCTATGGCGTTACCGCGGAAATTGCAGCGGTGGTGGCAGCGGGTGCTTTTTATGATCTCGACGCGCCGGTTCGAAGGATGGGTGCAATGCATGTTCCCATTCCGTTCTCTCCTCCGCTGGAAGACGTAACCGTGCCGACCGGGCAGACGGTATTTGAAGCTGCTCGTGCGATGGTGCGACGTTCCTAAAATTTTGACGTAAGAGGTGCGTTTTGGGATTGAAGACACACGGAACGATGGCGGTAGATTGGGAGCAGCGCATCGACTTTGATCGGTTGCGTCGCGAGCGACTGGCGCGCGCCAAAGCGGCTTTGGCCAAGTCCGAGATGGGCTCGCTCCTCTGCTTTGATATGAACAATGTGCGCTACCTCACGGCGACGCACATTGGCACATGGGCGCAAGACAAAGCCAACCGGTTCACGATTCTTCCGCAAAACGACGAACCCATCCTGTGGGATTTCGGTTCGGCCGCGCGTCACCATCAGCAAAATTGCCCGTGGCTGGGAGAGCGCTCCCGTGCTGGGATTTCCGTGCTGCGGGGTGCGATGACGCCAGAAATGGGCCGCGCTGAAGATGTGGCGAAAAAGATCAAGCTTGAGCTCGAAATGCGTGGGTTGCACAAAGAGCCGGTGGGCGTCGATATTGTGGAGCTTCCCGTTTTATTCGCGCTGCAAAAAGAAGGTTTGACCATCATCGACGGCCAAGCGCTCATGTCGGAAGTTCGGATGATCAAAACGCAAGACGAAATCGCGCTCCTCAACACCTCTGCCATGATGGTGGATGCAGCTTACGATGAGCTTTACCGTGCGATGAAGCCCGGCATGCGCGAGAACGAAGCTGTCGGCCTAGTGAGTAAAGTCTTGTACGATCTGGGGTCCGAGTATGTCGAGGCAGTGAACGCCATATCGGGCGAGCGCTGTAATCCGCATCCGCACGTTTTTTCCGACCGCATACTGCGTCCCGGCGATCCTGTTTACTACGACATTCTCCATTCCTACATGGGCTATCGCACCTGCTACTACCGGTGTTTCACGGTGGGCTACGCTTCCCATGCCATGGTGGATGCTTACAAGCGGTGTCGGGACTATCTGGATGCAGCCATTGAGCTTGTCCGGCCGGGTCGAACTACAGCTGAAATCGCGGCGGTATGGCCCAAGGCACAGGATTTTGGATTTCCAAGTGAAGAAGCGGCGTTTGCGTTGCAGTATGGACATGGAATTGGCCTGGCGATTTGGGAAAAGCCGGTGATCAGCCGGCTGGTTTCCTTCGAACACCCGCAGGAGATTAAGCCCGGCATGGTGTTTGCATTGGAAACCTTTTGGCCTTCGACGGACGGATGGAGCGCTGCGCGAATTGAAGAAGAAATTGTGGTTACAGAGACGGGACACGAAGTCATTACGCGCTTCCCGGCGGAGAAGTTGCTGGTAGCGGGCGCACACTACGTTACGGTTGACGGGCCGCTGCCGCGAACGCGCGAGCATGAATCTCTACCCAGCCAGCATGTGAAAGACATGATCGCAATGAGTGCGCTACAAGAGCAGGTTAGTACCAAGAAATAAGAAAGCTCGCGGGCACCCTTACACTATGGCGATTTCTATTGTGATGCCAGCTCTCGAAATGGCGCAGGAGACGGGAAAACTCGTTTCCTGGCTTCAACCGGAAGGAGCCACCGTTGCCAAGGGTGATCTGATTCTGGAAATAGAAACCGACAAGGCCGTCATGGAGATTGAGTCTCCCGCTGCAGGCGTGCTCGCTGGTATCAAAGCGCATCCGGGAGACGTGGTCCCGGTAGGGCAGGTGATCGGCTGGATTGTAAGCCCTGGCGAGACTCCTCCCGTTGACGTGATCGCATCTGTTTCTGGACGGAAGCAACCGGCTGCAAGTGCTGTAACTGTAGGTTCTGAAGATCAGCACTTGGCTAAGATGGCATCTGCTGAGCAAGAGATCAGAATTTCTCCGAAGGCGAAGCGCTTAGCCAAAGAACGCGCAGTGGATCTGAGCCGCATCCACGGTTCGGGCCCTGATGGAGAAATCACAGCGGCCGATGTTCTTTCACATGCAGAGTCGTCGGGCGCAAACTCTGGCACTGCTGCGGATTCTACATCGGCAGTTTCGATTGATAAGGTTCCAGATAGTTCTGCTGCGTTGACTTCCATCGAACGGTTGATGGCGGAGCGAACTACCCTGAGTTGGACGACCGTCCCGCATTTTTTCCTGACACGAGAAATGGATGCGGGCGCTCTCAACGTGCTGCGAGAAGAGTTGCTTCCGGAAATTGAAAAAGAGCATGGGGTGCGCCTGACTCACACCGATCTGCTTGTTGCGCTGACGGCGCGTGTGCTCACCAAGTATCCCATTATGAATTCAAGCTGGGCAGGGAACCGCATTCAGCGGAACCCCGACGTGCACATCGCAATCGCGATGGCAGTCCCCGGCGGTGTTGTCGGAGCCGTCATCCCAAGAGCAGATGCGGCCACCTTGTGGGAAATCGCAACAATGCGGCGCGATCTCGCGGAGCGCGCGCGAGCGGGGCGCTTGCGCCCAGCGGATATCGCCGGCGCCACTTTCACGATCAGCAACCTGGGGATGTATCGAATCGACTCCTTCAGCGCGATCATCACACCGCCACAAGCCGCTGTTCTCGCCGTCGGCAGCATTACGGATCGCGTGGTTTCCGTGGAGGGGCAGCCGGTAGTCCGTCCAACGATGACGGCTACATTGTCCAGCGATCATCGAGTAGTGGATGGAGCGCGCGCGGCTGACTTTCTCAATGCGCTGGCGGAGGCTATCGGAGCGCCTCAGGACTATTTCTTGGGCCATCGATAAGAACCCGTCCGCGAGTACTAACGGCAACCTGGGAGTATGCGTATTCCAGTAGAAATATCAGTGGTGGAGGCGACGGGAGTCGAGCCCGCGTCAGGGTTGCAAACACGCAACTTATTGACTCTTGGAACGGACAAAAAAGATAAAACGGATACATCTCCGATTACTGCATACAAAATGCATACAAAAAGTCCTGGGGTCTGCCAGCCTCAATTCTGCAGGCTTCCAAACGGGCTAACATTAAAGATAGGTAACCGCCGAGATCCTTTACCGGCACTCATTCGAGTCGGCCCCTTCTCATTTTGCGGTGAACCATTGACGTTACGCTTTCTGGAAGCCGAAGTGTCGTGCAGGACCGCCTATACCTGCTTTCGCCCGAGCCACATCGTATCCTCCCAACAAGAAGGCTTGCTTATGGAAGTTTGAGCTGCAACCGTAACAGCAACAATAGCAAGCGCCAGAAGCAGGATAAGCGCTGCAAGCGCACGAATAGGTGATTGAACGGATTGAGCAGAATGCATGTGAAGTCTCCAGGACAGCCAAAGTTTTAGCAACGAAACCGGTCCGGGAGAGGCGTCACACGGAAAGGCAAAGACCCGTGTGTAGAGGAGATACATGAGCCGGGCGAGCGTAGGTCGAAGTGATAGGATCACAAAGCAACTCTACAAGGAGTTCTGATCGGGTCTCCCCCCACCTTTCGGGAGAATTTGAATTGTTTACCCTTAAGAATTTATGAGCTGCTTCTGTTGCATCTCTTCCAGCGAAACTCCTTTCGTTTCGGGGTGGAAGAATAAGACCGCTACGAACTGAATTCCCATCATCACGGAGAAGAATAGAAGGGATAGCCAACCAGACTTTGCCGCGAGAAGAGGAAAGATTCCGGAGATCAAAGCGTTCATGATCCAGTGTGAGAAACTCCCAAGGCTCTGCCCTTTTGCGCATACTCGATTGGGGAAAACGTCGCTCAGATAGACCCAGATACCAGCACCTTGGGAAAATGCAAAGAATGCGATGTAGCCAATAAGCAGCCAGACCAGCAAATTCTGGTGGTGCCGGCAATGACGCCGGTGTCGAATCAGAAGAGAAGTCCCCCAGGGCTGCCACCACTGTGCTTTTCAAGAGATACGGATTGAGTTTCATGCCGCCTTTCGGAGGAAGTGACGCGATGCTGTTGGCTACAGTCTCACCCGAGAATTGAAGGCGCTACCGCACTCGGGGAATTTCGGTAGCGCCGGCCCGTTTCGATCAAAGTGCGGGAGCAACAGCGACGCCCACGTTTTTGTCTGCACCGCCGTAATAAAACAGCCAGCGCTTTTCTTCTCGCACAAGTCCTTCGACGAACACAACATTAGGAACCTGCCCAACCTTCTCCCATTCGGGCCCGGGCGAGAACATGGGACCATCGGCGCGTGCGAGAACTTTGGTCGGATCTTTCTTGTCGAACAAGGCCCAGCCGGTTGAGTACACGAGCTTGTCGTCTGCGCCGTTGTAGACCAGAAAAATGCCGTCGTCAGTTATGACTGGCGGCGGACCGGGCTCGGCGACCTGAGAATCGAACGATCCGGCGCGGCTCGTTAACACCGGGTGGTCCAGAGCATCTGTCCAATGGAGTAGATCTTCTGAATAGGCAACGCCCATCTGAGAATCTTTTCCACGCGCATCGCCCAGAAAGTACATCCAATACTTACCGTTGATTTTTTCGGGAACGATGGCGCCTGATTTTGTCCACTTCACATTCCACTTGCCTTTGTAAGCAGGGAGGATGATGCCTCGCCGCTCCCAGTGAATCAGGTCGGTCGATGTTGCCATGCAAAGTTGCGCATCCTTCTTGTCCGGCGCTACGCCGTCCACATTGTTGTAGCCCGTATAAGTCAGGTAGTAAGTGTCGCCGAACTTGACCAGC
>JAYVEP010000182.1:0-28529 GCA_043749225.1 Acidobacteriaceae bacterium | reverse complement strand
GGGCTTACCGCAATTGGGTGATTGATGCGTTCAATCGTAACTTGCCGTACGACGAGTTCGTGACTAAGCAGTTAGCCGGAGACTTACTCCCGAATGCAGCCTTCGAGGATCGTATTGCGACCTCCTTCCACCGGCAGACTCCCAACAATCAGGAGGGTGGCACCGACGATGAGGAATTTCGTTTAGTTGAGGTCATGGATCGCGTGGCTACGACGTGGTCGGTGCTCAACGGCGTAACCATGAATTGCGTGCAATGCCATTCGCATCCCTACGATCCAATCCGCCATGCGGATTACTACAAGTCGCTCGCGTTTTTCAATACTTCGCGAGACTGGGATCGGGACGACGACTTCCCGAATTTGCGTGTTCCAAAAGACAATTCTAAGTACAAGGAAGTTTCTGATGCGCAACTGGAGATTCGAAGTTTGCTGCATTCAGTCGTAACTTCTGACCGCGAGTTAGTGGGACAAATTGAATGGAAACCCACCCCTATTCAATCAGCAGCCGCCGATGACGGACGGGCTCTCAAAGAGAGGCTTCCCGCCGACGTAGCCTGGCTCAAGAAGATTCGCGCAGAAAAAGAGAAGCCTGCGGTGATAGCCGAAGACATCGGTAACCAGACGGAGACGATCAATGGCGTAAAGAAAAGACTCGCCACCGCCATCGCCCGCGGGGGGCCGGCGAAAACGTTCCGTATCCGCGATGGCGAAGCATTCTCCGATCCGGAAACTCCGCCGCAATCGTATTACGAACTGGTTGCCGCCAGCACGATCCCCTTGGTCACAGCGATTCGAGTGGAAGTTGCACCCATTGACGCGGAAAAGGCGCGCCACACGCCAGAAGACGGATTTATTGTGGAGAACGTAAGAGCGCGGGTTTCGCAACCGAACGGAAGCAAACAACAAATTGCTTTCCGGAGTTTCTTGCATGATTCCGAGGAGAATCTTGAGACCAACGTATCGCCCAAAGGGAGCCTTCTGCACTATTCCCAGCGCGAAGAAGGTGCTGATGGATTCTCCTCGAGTCCAAAGCTGATTGGCGCCCGTTGGATCGTTGGGATTCTTGCTGAACCTCTGCGAACCTCGCCGAAGACACGCATCGAAGTATCGCTCAAGCAAGTCCGCGAGATTGACTACAAGCCCTGTCAAATCAAGCGCGTTCGATTGTCATTGAGCGGGGATCCTCGTTTGACTTCTCACAGCCAGGAGCCCAGACGAACGCAACCCATCGCGCGCTTGAAAGATTTACAACAGCGATTGGAAAAAATCCCCGCCGTGAACGTTCCAGTCATGACGGAACAGGAGCCCCACGAGCGCAGAGCTACGCTGGAATTCGAGCGCGGGAACTTTCTCAACAAGATCGGCCCGGCGCTGGATCCGGATGTACCTGCAATTTTCCCGAAGCTGCCCGAGGGCGCGCCACGGAACCGGCTAACTCTGGCGAAATGGTTCTTTCAGCCCGGACAGCCGCTGACTGCGCGGGTAGCCGTGAATCGCTATTGGGAACAGTTGTTCGGCACT
The DNA here is from genome assembly GCA_043749225.1 of Acidobacteriaceae bacterium. Classification (GTDB taxonomy): domain Bacteria; phylum Acidobacteriota; class Terriglobia; order Terriglobales; family Acidobacteriaceae; genus JANXUC01. The sequence continues at coordinate 27,009 of JAYVEP010000182.1, read as the reverse complement.
GGCATAGTGGAAACGCTGGAAAACTTCGGCAGCGTGGGCGAGGGACCTAGTCATCCTGAACTTTTGGATTGGCTCTCGCTCCATTTTCAGAACGAATTACATTGGGACATGAAGGCTTTGCTGCGCGAACTAGTAACCAGCGCAACCTATCGCCAAAGGTCAGCCAGCACTCCCGCACTCAACGAAAAAGACCCGCGCAATCGCCTTCTAGCCCGTGGCCCTCAGCAGAGGCTTACAGCCGAGATGGTGCGTGACCAGGCTCTGGTCGCGAGCGGCTTGCTCAATCGGACCATGGGTGGTCCACCCGTCATGCCACCGCAACCTGCGGGCGTTTGGAACTCTGTCTACAACCGCGATAAGTGGACCGATGCTACCGGCCCCAACCGCTATCGCCGAGCGGTCTATACCTTCGTAAAACGCACGAGTGGATACCCAAGCTTCCTCCTGTTCGATGCATCCGATCACGCTGTTAGCTTGCCCAGACGCATCCCGACCAACACTCCGTTGCAGGCACTGGTCACTTTGAACGATCCGGTGTATGAAGAAGCAGCGCAGGCGTTAGCGCAACGGACCCTGAAAGAAGTTAGCTCAAAGAAAGACGGTGCTTTGGACGCAGGAACATTGCTGGATGAACGCCTCCGCTACGAAGCACGTTTGGTATTATCGCGCGACGCTACTTCTCAAGAACTGGCGGTGCTGCGGGGACTGTTCGACAAGATTGCTCACGGCCAGGACAAACCCGCACTTAATAAGCCAGGGTTCAAGCTAGCCAGCTTGAAAGTAGTTGAAAGTCCACTCAGCAAAGCAAATGCTTCCGCACAAGAATTCGAAGCCTTGAAAGCGGTCGGTAACGTTCTACTCAACCTTGATGCTGCTCTGACCCGGTGAGTTCATGAAAGATGCTTTGATCCCTAAGTCTCGACAGAGTATTCTCAACATCTGCAGCGAGTTACATCCCGAAAGGCAGATTGCGTCTCTACGGGCGCAAACGCGTCGGCATTTCTTGCAGTCGGTTAGCGGCGGCCTAGGATCGATTTTCCTAGGCACGATGGCATCGCCCAACCCGGCATTTGCCGCAGCTGCGAAACTCGCTATAGACGGAACACCTCGCCTTGACCTAACGCGCGACCCGAAGAATCCGTTGGCCGCATTGCCACCGCAGTTCGCTGCCAAGGCGAAGCGCGTGATTTATCTTCACATGGCTGGCGCGCCCAGCCAGTTGGAGCTTTTCGAATACAAGCCCGAACTCATCAAGCTCGACGGTCAGGAATGCCCCGCTTCACTGCTGGCAGGCAAGCGATTTGCGTTTATTACCGGTGTTCCAAAGCTTATGGGTCCGCAGTATCCCTTTCACCAAGTCGGAGAGAGCGGTCACTGGATTTCCGATCGCCTCCCTCATCTCGAAAAGCATCTGGATGAACTTTGCTTCATCAAATCCATGCGCACGGATCAGTTCAATCACGCGCCAGCCCAGTTACTTGTACAGACCGGCAACGCACGCATGGGTTACCCTTCTCTCGGTTCGTGGGTAGTTTACGGACTTGGAACAGAAAATCAAAACTTGCCTGGGTTCATTGTACTAATCTCGGGCGGAAATACTCCGGACGGTGGCAAGCAACTCTGGGGCACGGGCTTCCTCCCAAGCGTCTATCAAGGTGTGCAATGTCGCTCGCACGGAGAGCCGGTCCTGTATCTCGACAGCCCTAAGGACGTCGGCGTATCCCAGCGCCGCAGCGTGTTGGACACAATCGACGAGCTCAACCAACAACAGTATGCCGAATTCGCCAACCCAGAAACAGTTACCCGGATTGCCCAATATGAAATGTCCTTCCGCATGCAGATGGATGCAACCGATGCGATGGACATTCACAAAGAAACGGAAGCAACCCGCACCAAGTATGGCTCGAAGCCAGGTGAATCCAGTTTTGCCAACAATTGCTTAGTGGCGCGACGCCTTGCGGAGCGCGGTGTTCGCTTCATTCAGCTCTACCATTGGGGATGGGATAGCCACGGCTCAAACGCGGGCGATTCCCTGAATTTCGGTTTTGTAAAGCGCTGCCAGGAGGTCGATCAGCCGATCGCCGCCTTGCTGTCCGACCTGAAAGATCGGGGCATGCTGGAAGACACCTTGATTGTTTGGGGAGGCGAATTCGGCCGCACTTCCATGCGAGAAAATCGTAGCGGCCAAGTTACAAAGTTTACTGGCCGTGACCACCATCCAGGAGCTTTTACGATGTGGATGGCCGGAGGCGGAGTCAAGCCCGGCATAACTCACGGCCAAACGGATGACTTAGGATACGAGATAGTCAAAGACCCAGTCGAGATCCGCGACTTACACGCAACTATGCTCTACATCCTGGGCTTCGATCACCACAAGTTGAACTACTCGTTCCAGGGCTTGGACCAAAAGCTCACCAGCGTAAAGCCAGCTCGAGTTGTGTCCGAGATACTGGCATGAACTGGATCTTAGTTCTTTTCGTTCGCCGCAGGAGCCCCTCACTTTCATGATCTCGTGGCTCCGCGGTATGTCTGCCCGGAAGTTCTTTGGGCTCATCACTCTTGCTCCCATCTTCTTACTTTTGGGTCTATTAGTCCTCGCGCCGCCGGACGGAAACGAGCGCACGCAGCTTTTACAGTTCTTTGGCCGCTTTCATCCGCTCTCCGTTCATCTACCCATCGCGCTCTTGATGCTGGTGCCGTTACTCTAGCTGGCCGGACGAAACCGGCGCTTCCCTTACCTGCTTTCCGCCGTCGACTTTGTTCTGGGCGTCGCTACATGCGGAGCAATCGCGGCCGTGGCGTTGGGGTGGCTTCTCGCACGAAACGGCGGTTACTCCGGGCCGCTAGTTATACAGCACATGTGGGGGGGGCTTTTCGTCGCCGCTGCAGCGTGGTCGTGTTGGTTCTTTCGAGGCAACATCTCCACCGACATTTCAACTGTCCAGCAAAAGCGACTTTATGCCGCCACTCTCATCTTGACTGTAGGTCTTGTTTCATTTACGGGTCACAGAGGCGGTCAACTCTCGCAGGGCGAAAGCTTCCTCACAGAGCTTGCACCTGCGCCGATAGCCTCATTGCTCGCACTCGGCGACACAGGAGATGCTCCAAAGAATTCCCCCAACGGCGGCGCAAGCACTTTTTACGGTGCAAGAATTCAACCCCTTCTCAACCAGCATTGCGTCACTTGCCACGGACGTAGCAAGCACAAGTCGAATCTGCGGCTTGACAGCTTCGAAGCCGTTATGCGCGGCGGCAAGCACGGTCCTGTGATCAAAACCAGCGAGCTCAAAGGGAGTGAACTGTTTCGCCGCATCACCCTTCCTCAATCAGATGATGATTTCATGCCGCCGGACAACAAACGCCCCATATCTGCCGCCAACGTGAAGCTGATTGAAAAGTGGATTGCCGCCGGGGCTTCCGGCACGTTAGCAGCAGACGCTATTAAGGACTTGCCTTCGACAGTGTCGAATCCCGTAGCCGAAGTTACCTTTGAAGAGCTTGACCCGGTCGTCGTGACCAAAGAGAGAGCTAGTCTGGCGTCCGTAGTTACTCAGCTGCAACAGAAATTCCCTAACGTTCTGGACTATCAATCCCGTGCCTCCGCCGATATCGTAGTAAGCGCATCGTGGCTGGGAGCTAAGTTTGGAGACAATGAATTGGCGGCGTTAGCGCCTCTGAGTGAGCGGATCGTAAGTGCCGATTTTTCCAGTACTGCCGTCACGGACAAGTCTGCAGGCACGATCGCGGCTATGAAGCACTTACGAACCCTGCGCCTGATGCATACCAAAATCGGCGACACAACTTTGCAAGCACTCGGATCACTGGACCAGTTGGAGACGCTAGGTATTTTTGACACCCCTGTTACTTCGGCCGCGCTGCCCACCCTCACGCGCCTGCCCAAGCTACGACACATCTACGTAGGGGGAACGAAGATTGTGGACAATCAGTCGATACCGCAGGAAGTTAGAAACAAACTAATATATTGACCTAAGTAAGTGGTTACAAAGGACGAAGACCCATAGCCAACACTCTGTTAGTCAAGGAGATCTTCCTATGAAAGCTCCCAACGGTTTGTCGCGCCGCTCACTCTTGAAAGGTGCAGTTGGTTCAATCGCAGCAACAGCAATGATTGGCCGCTCGACCGCGGCATTCGCGGCCGACAAGCCATCCATAGCGAACCATGACTGCGATGGCGAGATTCTGGGCCAGGGCGATTTCCGCTACCGCGCACACCGTCACTGGGGTGTTTTGGATCGCGCCCGGTACCCTGTAAAAGACTGCCACGGGATGACCGAAGACCGCAATGGCCGCATCATCCTGCTCACCAATGATACCCATAACAACCTGATCGCTTACAACAAGAGCGGGAAGTTCCTGTCCGCCTGGGAGACTCGTTTCCCCACAGCACATGGCTTGCGGATTGAGGATCATCACGGCGAAGATCGCTATTGGATCACGGACCACGACGTACAATGCCTTTCCATCAACACCGCCGACGGAAAAGAATTGCTTCGCATTGGACCCGACGCCGTAGCTTCCAAATACTCGAGTTTGACGAACTACCACCCAACTAACTCGGCGTTTGCTCCCGACGGAGATTTTTTTATTAGCGATGGTTACGGTTCGGCCTTCATCCACCACTTTGACCCTAAAGGAAAATACATTTCCAGCTTTGGTGGGATTGGAAAAGAAGAGGCGAATCTAAATGAACCGCACGCCGTCTGGATTGACAACCGCTCGGGTAAGCCGTCGGTGTTAGTTTGCGACCGTGGCAATGAAATGCTGAAATGGTTCTCGCTCTCCGGCGAACTTCAACGAATTGTTCCCGTACCCGGCGCCCGACCTAGTAACATCGCCCAGTTCCATGGCTCTACGAGCACCAAGAACCATATCGCCGTTGCCAGTTTGAACGGAATGATTCTAATCTTAGATGGCAAGGATCGCGTAGTTTCCGTAGTAGGTGGTGAACCCGCGACTTACGTCGATGGAAAGTTGCAACCATTGCAAGTTTTCAACTACACATTCAATCACCCGCATGACGTGTACGTAGACGCCGCAGGAGCACTGTATGTGCCGCAGTGGTGGTCGAATCAGACCTACCCTATTAAGCTGGAACCAGTTGGCAGGAGTTAGCAACGCCTTCTAGGACTTGTCTCAAAAAATATTTTGGGGTAGGGCACGACTTCAGTCGTGCCGTTCGACCTGCATAGAACATGGGCTTTAGCCCCTGCGGTACGACTCGTTCCGCGCTGAAAGCATTTATGAAACACGCTCTAATAGCGCGCAGGCGGTAAGCCCTAAATCAAGCCAAGAACTTACTGAGCAGTTCGGAATTCTTCCATAATGCGGCGGCGCGCCAGTAGCCCACAAATCACTAGATACGCTGCTCCCGCAAAAATCGTCGCTGGAACGGGCCGCATATGGTGCGATCCCACGTAAAGGAGTACTCCCATCACAGCTGCTGCGGCCACTACGACGTACAACAACGGATGGCTCCACACCTCCCGCACAGGCGCTGGGGACATTAAGTAACCGGACACAGCCACGGTGAGCTCACCCAACACAAAAGCTAAACAAGCGCCCCGCAGCCCCATGAGGGGAACCAATATCAGGCACAGTACCACGGCCACTCCAGCGCCGCTAGCAGTCGAAATCAGGTAGGCCCTGTGCCTTCCCAGCGCGTAGAGAACTGTACCTGAGAACAACACAGCGGCCGGCGCGCACACGAGATAGCCCGCTAGCCAAGGCAACAGCTGGGCGCTCTCCAGATATTGTTTTCCCAGCACAAGCGGCACGATCACGTTAGCGGTTCCCAACAAACCAATTGCCATCGGAAGACCAATCAACCACTGCGTGACCAAGGCAAATCTCACAATCCGCCGCAACGCCGGTGCCGAACTCGCCGCCATGGCAACGCGTGGCGTAATCACGGATTGCGCGATCACCAGCAACTGCCTGAGGAAATCCACCAGCCGTGTCGCGGCTGCGTACACGCCTAGAGCGTGCTCACCCAGCACCCAGCGCACAATAATGTGACCTGAGCGGTGATAGATGCTGGACATCCAGGACGCCCCTGCATAATGCCCGCTTGGCACCAGGATGTCTCTCCATCGCTCCCGATGAATCCCCAGTGAGAGCCGCAATCCGGCACGATGCAAAAGTACCCATCCGTAGAGATTCGTAAATAGTGCGGACAATAAAATGCTGGCAGGAACCCAAACTATGTCCCTGGGGGAGCGCACCAGACTGAGAACGCCCACGGCATAAAGTGCCTGCTGCACCAGCGTGAGCACTGCACGCGCGTGAAACAGTTCCATAGAAGCAAGCAACGACTGCGAGGACGTAAGGTTTGTAAACGCGATCAAGCTACCGTAAAAACGCAGTAATCTCGCAACGTCTGAGCGTGTTTCAAAAAGAGACATGCCAAAAACAACAGCGATCATCACCAGACTGAAGAAAAATCGGAGCACCAGCGCGTCGGATACTACATCGGAAGCGTTCTGCCGGCGGGCAGCCACCTGCTGCTCGGCGTAGCTACTGAGGCCGGGGTTAGCGATGTTATCGAGAAGCGTTACCACGGCGATCACGTAGCTCCAAAGCCCATACATTTCCACGCCGAGGCGACGTACCAAAAACGGAAATGTCACGCCCGTAATAAGGGCCCCTGCAAGCCGCGCCCCTCCCGTCGAGGCGACGAAGGAGCCGTACCGCACCCAAGTCGCTCGCGATGGACTCAAATCGCCCTTCCCACACTGGCTTCTCTATTCCGCATTCAACATCCACTTTCCTCAAGGACTGCCGGGAGGTTCCCGTGACCATATTTCTCCGGTACGCCAGGCCTTCCAGATCGCTCTATAATAACGTCTTCCGCTGCATCCTGATTTTCACTAAACAGACGCGCGTTCAACTCATGAAAATTCTCCTTCTGCACCCTAGGGATCGCGCTGAAGACGGTCCGTGGCAACACACGCACTGGGACTGGATCGTCGACCTGGGTTGGGCAGGTCATTGCACGTATATCGAGCTCGCGGAACGCCTGGGCTGCGAATTTCTTAGCATCAGGAACATCCTGGACCACAGGCAGCATCTCTCCAGCCTGCGTGATTTGTGGAAACCTGGCCTCGGCAGATTGGTTGACGACGAAAATATTGATTGGTGGGACGCCTTCTTTCCTCTACCCTATGCGCAGATTGAAGAGATACTGCTCGTGTCATCTCTGGCCCAGCACATTCCCAACGACGCAGAAATAGTTGCGACCCGTTCTCACTTACTGGTACGTGCCCTCTCGCAACTGCTTGGTCGCGAGATTCGGGCCTACACGACTGAAAAGAATGGCCGTTTCGCCCGCTACCGCAAAGCTGCCGCCACTTTTCGCCCTGCCCAGCTCATGGACATCGCTCTGGACAAGTGGGATGCCGACTATCGATTTAGGCGCCACACCAGTCCTCCCGCACCAACGTTGACTGAGTCCGCCGTCCTGCTCCCTTCCAGCTACGTCAACGTCTCCAGAGCCCAGGTCGACTATGCGCGAATGCTTCCGCAACAACGGTTTCTTCTGGTGGTCACGCGCCGCAACGGCGGCCTCCTGAATCTCCCCGCCAACGTCGAACTGCGCACTCTAGCTTCCTACGCGCCCAAACCCTTCCTCGCCGCCACCGAAAAGGAGTTTGCCCGCCTAATGGACGCTTGGCGCGCATTGCAGCCCAAGCTTTCGGAAGCAAGTAGCGCGCTCAACTTGGCCAGCAAGCTCAATGTCTTCCACAATTTTCCAGCCTTTATACAAAAAGGGCTTCGCATCTGCGATGCCTGGCGCGCAGTGTTATCCCGGGAGCCGATTCAGTCTGTGCTCTCCGGCGATGAAAACAATGCCTTTACGCGATTACCTACTCTGCTGGCTCGCAACCGGGGAATTCACACTGTCGTATGCGAGCACGGCGCCCTGAACATGGGGTTTGCTCTGCGCCCCGCCGTTTCTGAAATTTGTCTCGCTCGAGGCGAAATGGGGCGCGACTACTGGAAGGAATTCTGCAACGTACAACATAGCCGGATGCTGGTAGGAAGTTCGACCGCGCAGCCAAACCCGAGGACTCCGGGCCAGAAGCAAGATTGGATCGTCTTCTTCTCGGAAGAGTACGAGCTTAGCTCAGGCCGTACGGAAGACTTTTACAGGCAGTTGTTGCCAAAACTCGTTTCTCTCGCCAACAACACTGGCCGCAAGGTCGTCATCAAGCTCCATCCGTTTGAGAGTCTTCGTGAGCGGACACGCTTCGTAAACCAGGTGCTGCCCGTCGATCTCATACGCTTGGTGGAGTTGCGCGACGGGCCGCTGACTCCGGACCTCATCGACCGTGCTTGGTTCACCCTGACGGTCGAGTCCAGCGTCGCAGTGGAGTCTACGCTCAAAGGCGTCCCCTGCTTCCTATGTCATTGGTTTGACAGCTCTTGGTACGAATACGGAATTCAATTCGCTAAGTTTTCTGCCGGGCATATCCTAAATTCACCGGAAGAGATTCTGGACATTCCAAGACGTTTGAAAAACTGCGAGATCACGCCGGCTATCCGGCAGCGCCTCGCCACGCAAATTCGCCCGGAGGAGCTTCAGGCGATCCTCTCAGGCACTTTCGTGAGCTAGCCTTCCCGTCCTTTCCTCCTCGCTGGCCCCCAGTTGCATCGCATTCGCTTTTCGTTTTCTGTTCTGCGGGCGCGTTTTCCCTTGTCTCAGTGCAGATGGAGATACCTTGGAGAGCCGCCAGCGCGTCAAGGCTCCCTTCCTGACCAACCCCGGTTGCTCAGCCCCCACATTGATCAACGCTTCGTTTAAGTAACCCGAATCAGTCAGCCAATCCGCCGGAAAGAGCCAACCAGCTCTTTCCGGTTTTCTTTTGGGCCATGTGCTCGCCTCTTCGCTAGCTTCTAAGAAACCTGTTTCGCCTCTGTGGCACAACGCTGGGCCCCAGTGCCCCCGCCAGCGGCTCGGGGTTCGGAAGTGGAGCTGCGGGGTCCGAAAAAACATCTATCCGCCCACAGGCGCCCTGGGCGATCAAGCGCCGTTTGGGATTCCCATTTCTGGACGATGATGGCAATCCATGCAACGAAGCCACCTTTTCCGTTCCACTTTTCCGTTCCACGGTTGGCTTCTCCGCTGTCTAAGCGTACGGGTACGGATCCAGCCAAAGGGGAGGCACGCTAAAACCTTTTGCCCGGCTTCGCGCACCAAATACAACAAAACATGCCGTGAACCTTCGTCACATGACTGGTGATGGAGATCGCGGGCAGAATAATAGCTAGGACCACCAAAGCTATTTCCCATGTGTCTCTACGACGCTTTGAAATAGGGCCTTGGGGGGTAAGTTATACAAGTTCTTCATGGTAAATCCGTGAAGTTGGAGGATGTCATGGTATCGAGGAAACTTAGAATTGGCTGGCGAATTGTTATGGGCCTGACGCTGGCGGGCATTCTTGCGGCCACCGGCTGCGGGGGCAGTTCGGCAAGCGGCGGCGGCATAGGCGGAGGTGGCGGTACGAGTGCCACGCAGGTTCGCATCGGCGACGCCCCTGCGGATCGCGTGATTGCGTTTGAAGTCACGGTGGGGCCGATCACTTTAACTCCGTCGACTGGGGCTGCCGTCACGGTGCTGTCGACGACGAAGCGGTTGGAGTTAGCCCATCTTGCGGGCACGAATGAGCCGTTGGCGCTGCTGAATATCCCTCAGGGCAGCTATACGAGCGCTACGTTGACGGTGGCGAATCCAGAAGTGGTCTATGTCAACAACCTGGGCGCGATCGTAAAGTTGCAACCGGCCTTCAGCCAGGCGATAACGGTGAACTTTAGCCCCACGTTCACGGTGGGCGCCAGCGCGCCGGTGGTGAATATCGACCTCAATGTGGCAAACTCGCTCACCTTCGATGCGCTCGGCAACGTGAACGGGGTCAACCTCAGTGCGTCCTCGTTCAACCTTACGTCGGCGACTGTGGGAGCCAATGAAAACCAGCAGGAGCCGGAAGACGGCGAACTGGAAAATACGACGGGCACCGTAAGCAGTGTGTCGGGCACGTCGTTCACGCTGGTCAGCGGAATTGCCGGAACCTCGCTCACCTTCGCAACTGACGCCAATACGCAGTTCAGCGATGGCGCCGCGCTGGCGACGATGGCCAATACTGTTGTCACCGTCGAAGGCGTAACCAAATCCGACGGAACGCTTTATGCCAAGGAAGTTGATGGTGTGGAAGGTACCTCAGGAGTGGAAGCCGATGGTTTGATTTCTCAGGTGACCGGAAACCCCGCGACGCAGTTGGTATTTACGGCTGACGACGGCTCGGGCAGCGGCATGGACGACACCAAAATTGGGTCGAGCCTGACTGCGGATGTGACCGGAGCGGGATACAAGGTGAGCAAGAGCAACATCGACACCAGCGGTATTGGTGGATTGCCGTCGTCGCCGAACTTCCCCTTTGACGCTTCCACGGTTCATGCTGGGCAACGGGTTGAAGTGGAAAGCGCCAGCGCACTGAGCGGTACCTCACTGGTGGCGGACAAGGTGAAGTTGCAGCAGCAAGCGTTGTCGGGAACCGTATCTGGACTTTCTGGAGCGGCGCCGACCACCTTCACTTTGACGGTGGCTGCGGACTCGGCATTCGCTATGCTGTCGGGCCCGACCACGGTCACAGTTTACTGGCAACCTGGAACCAACGTGAGCAATTTGACACATGCGCTTGCGAACGGGGATGCAGTGCGGGTGCGAGGCTTGCTGTTCTTCACTGGCAGCACGTTCAACATGATAGCGCGCCGCATTACTCCATAGCTCGTAATCCTAGAGCGTGTCGTACCTCGTGGGCTAAAGCCCTTGTTTTATCAGGGTCTAGCGGCACGACTGAAGTCGTGCCCTTCCCGCAGAGCATTTATGAAACACGCTCTATGGCTTCACAACCCCTAACGCACCCTGAACGGCGGTGGGAGTGACGGATCCCAATTCGGGGTCCGTCACTCTTCATTGTTTAACGGCGTTTTTGCGGCGCTGAAGCGCCGCACTAGCTTAAGAGGTTGTTGAAAAGCATGTATTGGAAGGGAACTCAAGGAGCATTCCACATAAGAAACATATCAAACCCCGGGAAAATAGCAGAATCCTCACGATAAAACTGTTCGGGATGACAACCTTCCAGAGCTTTTCAACAGACTGCTAGAACGAGACTTGTGGAGAGGTTTCTTAGACAAGAGCTTCCGCGCTCTGAAAACAACAACAGTCGCTACAACACCGGTGGCCCTTAACTAGTGGGCGGTCTGGATATCTTGCTATACTCGGCTGCCAGATTGAGGTTCACGTAGATGGCGGTGTTTGCCGAGCTTGAGATCGAGATCCAGCGTTGCGAGGACCCAAAGCAGGGATTCCCGGTGGTACTGCGTCTCTTTGCGATCAGCAGTAAGCAGGATCAGCGTTTTCCGGAAAGCGGCTCGGCCTACTTCAAGATTGATCCTGGCGAACTTCGTCTTGTTAAGAACGAGTATGAGAAATACGACACCAAGCTTTCGGGAGCGTTCTTTCAAGACGCAGGGATTCGCGACGCGTTTGCCGCAGCCAAGAAAGTAGTCGGGGATGCGGGTGGTGACGCTGCGCTTCGCGTGCGCCTGTTTCTGGACGCTGGCGCCGAGGCGTTGCATGAGATTCGTTGGGAGTGCCTGCGCGACCCCGCGGGAAAGCCTTTGTTCAATGGCGATAACGTTCTGTTCTCGCGATATCTGTCCAGCCCGCAAATACGGCCCGTTTGCGGCAAGACAGAACTGAAAGCGCTGATCGCCATCGCCAACCCACCGAATCTGGAGCAAGCGATCAACCCTGAAGATCCGCAAAAGGGACTTCCTCCGGTGGATGTGGCGGGGGAAAAGGATCGTGCGGTGAAGGGTCTGAGCGCCGCGGGCTTTGCCGGGATCACTACGCTGGCCGCTGCGCCGCACGGAACTGCTGCGCCAACCTCCGCCAACATCTTGGACGAACTGGCCAAGGGTTACGACGTTTTTTACCTGGTCTGCCACGGAGGCTTGGTTCCCAAGGACGGTGTGCCGAGGCCGATGCTGTGGCTGGAAGATGGCGAAGATCCGGTGGATGCAACGCTCCTGGTTGAACGGATTCGCAATATGGCCAACCAGCCTCGGTTGGTGGTGCTGGCATCGTGCCAGAGCGCTCAAGTGGACGGTAAATCGGCGGCGGCCTCGGGAACGTTGAGCGCGTTGGGACCCATGCTTTCCACGGCGGGCATTCCGGCTGTGATCGCCATGCAGGGCAACGTTCAGATGAAGACGGTGGACAAGTTCATGCCGCGGTTCTTCAAGGAGTTGGCGAAGGACGGGCAGATCGACCGTGCCATGGGGGCGGCGAGGGGCTGGATCGTTGGAGACGTTGATCAACCGGAGTGCCCCGACTACTGGATGCCGGTGCTGTTCATGCGGCTGCGCAGTGGACGGCTTTGGTACCAGCCCGGCATTGGTAGCTCGGATGAACTGGATAAGTGGAAGGCGATTAAGAGTGCGGCCCAAAGTCAGAACTGCGCCTGCACTCCGATTATTGGGCCCGGCGCGCTGGAAGGATTATTCGGCTCCTGGCGTGAGGTAGCAAAGGTTCTGGCTGACGCTTACGGGTATCCGGAGGCTGGCCTTGCGCGCGAAGACTTGCCGACAGTGACGCAATACATTGCGGTCAACCAAGGCACGCCTATGGAGGCTAAGCAGCAGCTGGTGCAACGCATTGCGGCTGACCTTAAGATGCGACCGCGCTTTGCATCGACGGCGATGGCTGCGCTCGATCCTGCGAATAATCTTGCCTGTGTTCCAGATGTTGTGAGCGAGGCTGGCCGGATACTGCGCCAGCAGAATGAACTGGAACCACACCGATTGCTGGCGTCGCGACCGTTTTCAATTTACATCACGGTCAACGCCGATGATTTGATGGAGGACGCGCTTCGCGAGGCAGGTCGCGAGCTGCGTTCTGATTTCAATCGCTGGAACACCGACGATTACTTTGATCTGATGAATACGCAGAAATATCCTCCCTTGCCGGACGATTACACGCCGACAGCCGACCAGCCGCTGGTGTACCACATCTTCGGCAAGCTGCGGCTTCCTGCAGCAGCTCCGCAGCAAGCTGGCGGTGACGTGGCGGAGGACGCACAAAGAGCGTCGCGCGAAGAAGCTGGGTGCGGCTCCTATGTGGTGACGGAGGATGACTATTTCAAGTATCTGCTGACGGTAAATAGCAAGGCGGACGCCAAGAATCGGATTCCGCTTCCGGTGCAGCGAGCGCTAACCGCGAACGCGCTGCTGTTCTTTGGTTTCCGGCTGGATGATTGGAGTTTCCGCGTTCTGCTACGCAGCATCTTTAATAAAGAAGGAAGTATGGCGCGCGGCGTCGGCCCCAATGTGAAGCCCTGCATTGGCGCACAGGTGCAGCCGGACGAGGGACGGATCGAAAATCCTGCGCGGGCCGCAACTTACTATCAGCAATATTTTCAGGGCAGCAAGATCGATACGTTCTGGGGCAGCGTCGACGAATTTGCCCAAGCGGTGGATCGAGCGATCCCGCCGGTGGATCGCTATCTGCAGGCAATTCAACAAAAACTGGGCGTGACTCGATGAAGCCCAACAGCCCTTATGTTGGTCCGCGCACGTTTACCGAGGAAGAGCGGGGTCTTTTTTACGGGCGGAGTCGCGAGTTGGACGACCTTGTTCATCTGCTGCTGGCCGAGCGCATCGTGCTTTTGCATTCGCCGTCGGGGGCGGGCAAGAGTTCGTTGCTGCAAGCTGGACTTATTCCGAAATTGAAAGAACTCGGATTTGAAATCAAAGGGCCATTGCGAGCCAATGATCTGGCCAACTTCCCGTGGGATGAACTCGCGAGAGAACCTCACGGCGAGGTTCTGATTTTCGACCAGTTTGAAGAGACGGTCACGGTGGATCCATTCAACGTCGAGGCCAAGAAGAATTTCTTTCAGCGATTGGGACAATCGCTGCGCAATCGGGAACGTTGGGCGGTGTTCGCTATTCGCGAAGATTATCTGGCGTCTCTGGACCCCTACCTGAACTTGATTCCGACACGCCTCTCGAACACATTTCGCTTGAATCTTTTGGGCGAGAAAGGGGCGAAGGACGCCATTTGCCTGCCGGCGAACGCTGCCGGCATTCCATTTTCGAAAGAAGCTTCCGATGTTTTGTTTGACGATCTGCGCACCATTCAAATTCAGTCGCCGGACGGCGGCAGGTCCGTTGCAAAAGGAGAATTTGTCGAGCCCGTTCAACTCCAGGTAGTTTGCGACCGCATCTGGCGCGACTTGCCGGAGGGGGCGCGCGAGATAGGTTTGGAGAACATCCAAGCCGGGAAAGATGCGAAAGATCAGGCCAGTGGAAGAGACTCTCTGAGCGAAGTCGATCGGGCGCTTGCCGACTTTTACTCCGACACGGTAAAGAATGTTGCCAAGGTTTCAGAAGTTGCGAGCACGCGCGTCACCGAGCGCGACTTGCGAGACTGGTTTGAGCGGCACTTGATCACTCATCAGGGAATTCGGAGCCAGGTGTTGCGGTCTGAAGGGCTGGGGGATCGGGTTTCCAGGGAGTTGATCGGCGCGCATATTGTGCGCTCAGAAACGCGATCCAACCGGGAATTTCTGGAGCTGGCGCATGATCGCTTGATCCAACCCATATTGGCCAGCAACAAAGAATGGCGCGGTGCAAACCTGAGCCCATTCCAGCAGGAAGCGGCGAAGTGGGCTGAAAATAACGTTCGTTCGGACGACCGCTTGCTGCGGGGCGGGGCTCTGGACGAAGCTGAGGCTTGGACAGCATCCAACAAAACGAAACTCACGCAAGACGAGCATGACTTTCTTGCCGCTTGCCAGCGCGCGCGCAGGGCCTCGCAACGGGCGCGTCTGTTCACGGGCGCCATAGTGGTTCTTCTGGTGATCGCCGCTATCTCCGCGGTGGAGTTCTACCTGGAAAAACAACGCTATAGGAAGGCTCTGCGGGCGTCACGTCAGTTATCGAACCAGATTGTGTTCCAAATTGATGACAAGCTGGAGCAACTGCCAAGCTCTGGTCCGATTCGAAAAAAGTTGTTGGGTGCGGCGATTGGCCTGAATCTGAAACTAGGCATGAGCGGCGAGGGCGGTTATGGGGCGGCGCAAACCACGTTCTGGGGACAATATTTACAGGGTAAGCTGGCCGAGCTGAATGAGGATCGTGACGAGGCCAAGAGACACTATCGAGGCGCATTGCATAGCGCCGAAGATTTAGTTCGCGCTTATCCCAAAGATTTGGATGCGCGGCATCTGCGGGCACTCAGCTTTGCGACTCTGGGCGATATCAACAAGAAAGAAGGAGACGACTCCGGCAAGAAGCAGGATGACGCAGGCTCCAAGGCGAGTTGGAAACAGGCGAGCGAACTCTACGCGCAGGCTTTGCCCATAGCCCAGGAGTTGGTCAAGAGCGAACCTGGGAATCGAGTGTGGCGGTTCGATCTCTACTTCCTTTACAAGGGCCTTGGCGACACGGTGGAAGATAACGAAGCTGCTCGCAAGTACTACGTCCAGGCGCTCAGTGAAAGCACGCGCCTAGCCGAGTACGATCCGAGCGACAACAAGGCTCAGGAAGTTCGGTGGCAGAGTCTTACCGATCTGGGGGATTGGTCGAAGAACAACGGAAACGACCTGAAGGCAGGGATCGAGCAGTACAGATTAGCGTTGGCCATCGGCGAGAAACTTAATCAGGTGAAGCCGCCTGACCGCCATTTTCAGCACATCCTGTGGGCGAGCTATATGACACTTGGGGATGCCGAAGGAAACGCTGCTGAAAAATACGGATGGTACGAAAAAGCGCGTAAATTAGCGCAGGACCTTGTGCAAAAGGATTTGGCCAGCCGGGAACCCAGTGGCTCTCCAGCCCAAAAAGACTTGGATGATGCCAGCGCTGCGCTGGGCAAACTCAATCGCAGGCTTCAGAAGTAGAACGCTAGAAGTAGAACGCTGAGGCTGGGCCGACTATTTAGCTTTGGCTCGAGCTTCATCGGTTTTCGCGACCAGGTCTTTCACCGCCTCGGTAGCGCCGTCCGCTCGCGAAACTACACCGCGCCGGGAAACGCGCGTCAACTCTACTTGCCCTTGAGCTTGGGGCGCATCTTTGGGAGCATCCGCCTCGTCCGCCTCCTCCACCGCATGCAAAACTACGTCCTCGACGGTCGTTCCTGCATCGGCCATTGTCGCTTCCAGATCGGCATAATCAATGAGGTGACCGCTCTTGAGAGCCGTTAGGATATCGTTCTCCAACTCCGCGTCATCTTCTTCGGTGTGGTCGCTTTCAAGTGCGGCCAACTCCTGATTGAGAGCTTGGCGAAGCTGGTCGTCGGTCATCTTTTCGCAACGAGTTGCACTGTAGGCGGGAAGGGGGCTCAGCGCCAGGCCTGCGGTGAGCAGTAAGCCTCCTAGGATTCCTGCCAGCTTGCGCTTGTTCATGGTGCCTCCGTCGGAATGACAAATCATATTGTTTTTCAACAAGCTATGCCAGCGGCGGCATATCCTTGCGATCCACGCGTAGTTTAACCGCGGGATCACCGTGGAGAATGTAGTTGCGGGCGTCGTCGCGAATCACCCACTGGTTCGCCGCGTGCTGCTCGAGGCCTCGGCGGGTCTGCATCCTCTGGAGTGTGTCTGCCAAAGGAATCGTGAGCGCCGCCCAGCGCATATTGAATTGATCGGTGGCGCTGCCCAGGCGGTATCCGTTCATGATCTTGGTCAGGACGTCGCGAAAGCTTTGATCCTGCGGCGGCTGCCCGTCCACTTGGTAGGAGCAGCTCCAGGCGCGGTCAATGTGTCCCAGCACGGCCAGCGCGCCGTTCTCGCGCCCCAGCAGAGCCTGGGGCAGGCGCGCCATCATTGGCACCGGAGAAATCGCTTCTTTCTTTTGATAACTGTAAGTGTCGTTCTTCGGCCAGCCGACACCATAGCAGTTGAATAGGAAGTGGACCATGCCGTGAACTTTCGTCTCTTTCGGCAAATCCCACGCTGCGTAGTATGAGGTGTCCGGAGGAGGGTCGGTCCAGGGGTCGCAAACGATAGCTCCCTGCGCGTCGGCGAGCTCCTTGCTGGTAGCCAGTTTTCGCAAGCCGTGGCTGCCCGTGAACAGCAGCGCCGGAGTGCCATCGGGATCGGAGCCGCTGAAGATATTATTCAGCGTGTCCTTGGTCGCGCTTGTTCCGATGAAGGATTGGATCTTAAATTTCTCGTTCTTTCCAAGAGTGGCAGCAAGCGGAGTGGCCAGATTGGTACACAAAAGCTTTCCTGCGCCGTTGTCCTGGCCTCCATAGTCCGGCGCGAAGATCACCATCTTCCGCGCGGACGAGACTTTGTTTTGTGTGTCTTCGTAAGCCACCACCGACTGTGCATACATTTCGTAGTCGGCATCATTCTGCAGCCACAGGCGTCCCACCGCCCAATACATATCCAACTCATATTGAAACTCAAACGAGACCTCTTCGGGAGACGCAACGATTAGCACGTAGTATGGAATGCCCATGCTGGGGTCGACTACGTTCAAACTCGTCTTGTGGGCCAGCAGCCAGTCGCTGGCGCTCTGTCCGGGCGTGGGAGAATCTAGATTTTCTTTGAACAAATTAGGGTCGCCAACGTCTTTTCTGCGTTTCTCGATGAGCGGAGATAGATTCTTCCGGATCTCTTTGCTAACACTGGGGCCAAACATTATGGCCCAACCAGCCTGTTCCAATTTGTCGGCATTTAGTTCGCCGCCAACCATGCCAAAGTGCGCGGCGTCGGATGTGCCTTTCGCTTTGATGATGTCGGAGGAAACGGAGCCGCCAGTCCCTTGCTGCTTCAGATCTTGGATTGTTGCAGGGTCGATACCCGCGGAAAGACCGCCAGTATCAAAAACGCCCATCGGGAGGGGCATGGAGGGAGGCGCGATGCTATCGGGCATAGGATTCCTTGTATCCAAACAGGCAACAACGTAGGCAGCCAAAAGAATATAGGTCTTAGCTGTTCCAAAAGCAACAGGGCGTTCCACAAATAATCGGTGAAAACCATACAACTTGTCATTCCGAACAGTTCTATCGTGAGGAATCTGCTGTTTTCTGAGCGCCGTGAAAGCGGATTCCTCACGATAAAGCCATTCGGAATGACAAACTTTGGAGTTTTTTCGTATTGCCGAGGCTCCTCGCGCTGATCTGGAGGAGCCCCGGATCCTTACTGCCCCGTTATTTGTCTTTCGGTTTCGGAGCGGGTTGTTTCCTGTCCGGCGCTGGCTTAGTGGGTTGGTCTTTGCCGGGGCTACCAACATCGTGCAGCCCTGTATCTATCATCGTCATTTGATGGGTTCATCCTTTCGTGGTTTGGTCTATTTTTCAGGTTCATCCGCTTTGCTGACAACTTTCTGGTACCGCGAATCTCCGCGCAGAGAAGAGATCTGCGGAATCCGCTCCAGAAACTTTGGGGATATCCCCGCCGCGACCGCTTTACCGACCCACATCAGGGCTTCCTCCCGTTTGTGAAGCGTCTCATAGCCCGCAGCCACTTCGTAAAGCACTTCGGGAGAGTCGGGCGCATGGGCGACGGCCTGCTGCAATAGGGGCAGGCTCTGGTGCTCCATGCCCAGCGCCGCATAATAGCCTGCCAGATCGGCAAAAAGGTAGCCGTCGTCTGGATCGTGCTTGCGTTGCTCTTCGCCAAGGGTAATCGCTTTGCGATAGGTTTCTTCGACCTTGGCCCGATCAACAGTGGTGTTGGCATATGCGGTTGCCAGAAACCCCCAGGCACGATAGTTGTCCGGCTTCAGACTGACGGCGCGCTCCAGCATCAGCTTGGCCTCGCCGTAATTCCTATTTTCCAGCAGCGTCTGGCCCAGATTTCGGTAGTGGCCAGCCGTAGGCTCCAGCACGACCGCTTCACGGTATTCGCTTTCAGCTTCCGGCAGCCGACCCTGCAATCGGTAGACATATCCCAGGTTGTTGTGTGCGCGGGGATTGTCCGGAGCCACTTCCACAGCCTTCCGGTATTGTTCGCTGGCTTGGGCGTATTT
Source organism: Acidobacteriaceae bacterium (assembly GCA_043749225.1). Classification (GTDB taxonomy): domain Bacteria; phylum Acidobacteriota; class Terriglobia; order Terriglobales; family Acidobacteriaceae; genus JANXUC01. Next base: position 7,946 of record JAYVEP010000182.1, on the reverse strand, counting down.
TCCAATCTCGTCATAGTAGGCACCAAGCCGCACTAAGACCCCCCAGTCTTCAGGGGCAAGACTCACGGCTTTTTGCAAGACAGGCTCCGCCTCGGCGTTGCGCCCTTGCTCAACTAGGAGATTTGCGAGAGCAGCATACGCCGAAGCGTTGAACTTGTCGAGTTTGAGGGCCTGGTCCAACTCCTGGGAAGCGAGATCGCGCTTGCTGGCCCACGTATACACCATTCCAAGAGTGACGTGAGCCGAGGCGAGATTCGGATTCAAACTCAGAGCGTGCAGGCTGGCTTGACGGGCGGGTTCAAGGTACTTGGTGTCGCGCAGTTGCGCGTACTGCAAAATGTTCGCGCGCCCCAAATCAGCATAAGCAGGCGCGAAATTCGCATCCTTCCGGATAGCATTTTCAAGCAGAGGAATCGCGGTGTCCAGCGCCTGCGGCCGATAGTAGTGCTCCACCAGATCGCGGGCCTTCTCATAGTCGTCCTGTGCAGCGGTGATCGGTGTGCTCTTCGTCGGCAGCAGCGCATTCCGCACTTGTGGGACCGCCAACAAAGCCAGCACTAGAACGCCTACTCCCGCAAACATCCATAACCGGAACCGGCTCGACTTAAGCTTTAGCGGAATATCGAGCGTCACCGATCCTAAGCCCCCGGCGTCGCTGAGTGCGCCAATCATTTGACCTGTGCTCGCGAACCGTTTGGCGGGATTCGGGTTTGCGGCAGTCTCGACGACTCGCGCCAAGAGCTCCGGCAGGTCGGGGCGAAGATCGAGCAAGGATTGGCGGGAGCCAGTTTCGTGTGCTGATCGAAGAGTTTGGACACTGGATCCCTCAACCGGATACTTCCCTGTCAAGAGATGAAACAACAAAATCCCCAGCGCGTATATATCGGTCGCCACGGTCGCAGGCTCTCCAGCAAAGAGTTCGGGCGCCATGTAGACTGGCGTCCCGCTATATTGCTGCTGGACGCTCTGGTCGTGGGTGAGCCCAAAATCCATCAGCAGAATGCGCCCGCCGGACTCGCGCATCACGTTGCCCGTTTTGATGTCGCGGTGCAGAAGGCCCGCAGCATGGACCGCACCCACCGCTTTGCACAGATCGATGCCGATGAGCGCCGCTTCCCGCGCTCCAAACGGACCGTCGGCGGCCAGGATCGTCGCCAGCGTCCTGCCCTGAACAAAATCCGTCCAGAAGCCAACTCGCCCGTCGTGGCGGTCGACCCCATAGACCGAAACAACATTAGGGTGCCGCACCCGCGCCATGGCACGCGCTTCCTTCAGCAGAGCTTTAGTTTCGGATTCCGCGTCAAGGCCGCGCGGTAATAGGAGTTTCAGAGCGACTTCACGTTGCAGGGTTGTGTCAAATGCACGATAGACTTCGCCAAACGAACCTTGCCCGACTTTTTGGATGAGATTGAGCGCGCCCCAGGACCGCGCCGTGCCATCGGCGGTACGCTCGGACTCCGGCCCTATCGAGACTGTCGGATCGTCCACCCTGCCCCCCGGACACATCGAAAGCCCGCGAGAGTATACCTCGAATGCAGGCCAGAGGACAGTATAGCGAAGTGCGTGTAAAGCGAAGTGAAGAGGCGATTGACCTGAGTCAACGCCTGCGGTACTGTGGTGCTCGCGTTCTAAGGCTAGAGGAGACCATGCCACAGCCTGCAAAAGATGACGATCCTGGAAAGAGTAAACCAAACCCAGCCGATGCTCGGGCCGCGCTTGCCGCTAGAATTTGGCCTCCTGTGTTCGCGCTGTTGTGCCTGACTTTGGCTTTGACAGACACTTTCCACTTTAAGGGCGTTGAAGTGAAGCCGATTGCGCTGGCGCTGCTTGTCCTCGCAACTGCGCCTTGGAGTTTGCCGTGGTTCGCCAGCCTGGTCGCCTCGCTGAAAGTTGGCGACGTGACGCTGGAATTCCGGCAGCTGAAACAGGAATTGAAGGAGCAGCAGGCGATTGTTGGATCCATCGCCGAACTTGGCGTAGGCGGCATGGTTGCATCCTCAAGCAGCCCGGAGGTTCAAGGGATGGTGAGCCACGCAGGCTCAGCGGCTCCCGATCGAGGTGCCAGTGTTGCTCAGACTGCATCGGATCGCTTTTCCACTTCCTCTGAAAACTCGCGCAGCAAGCCAGTGGCGAGCGGGCGGAAACTCTCTGCTGAGGTTAAGACATTCCCTGGCTCCAACAGCCTATTCATGGTTCACGCAACCGTTGTCTCGACTGATGCCTCGAAGCCATTGCGGGACGATACGCCAGTCGTCTTCGGCCTGCCTACCTTTGCTACCCCGACGGTGGAGAAGGCCGTGAAGGATGGCGTCGCAACTTTGGATTGCCTCGCGCGCGGCCCCTTCACTCTCAGTGCTGAATTGGAAGACCTCACCCTGGCATTAGATTTAGCGAGAGATGTTCCCTATCTGCCGCCGGGCTTTGCTTCGCGCTAGGCGGAACGCCAAAATCATCGCAGGTGTTGCTCGCCGGATCGTGCGTAAACTCGCACATAGTCTACCAGCATTGTCTGCGGAAAAACCGTAGTCGCGTCGGGATTCCCTGGCCAATCCCCTCCCACCGCAACATTCAGGATCAGAAAAAATGGGTGGTCGAATACCCACTTCTGTGCGGGCTTCAGACTGGCGCGGGTCTGAGTCGCATAGAGCAGGTCATCGAGGTAAAAACGAACTTCGTCCGCCTCCCACTCAGCTGCGTAGATGTGGAAGTCGTCCGATAACTTCTTTCCGCCAGGCAATGCCGTGTTCGCTTCGATTCCATCGCCGCCGGTATATCCAGGGCCGTGGATGGAGCCATGATTTACGGAAGTTTCCTTGCCAATATTTTCCATGATGTCGATCTCGCCGCAAGCGGGCCAACCGACCTTGTCGATATCGTCTCCCAGCATCCAGAACGCGGGCCACAAGCCTTGTCCATGAGGAATTTTGATGCGGGCTTCAAATCGTCCGTAGGTGCGCGAGAATTTGCCCGCAGTCTTGATCCGGGCGGAGGTGTAGTCCTTGGTTGCCTCGGCTGTTCCTTTGTACTTTTCCGCGCGGGCCACGATAACGAGGTTCCCGTCTTCGACGCGCGAATTCTCGGGGCGGTCAGTGTAGTATTCCAGCTCCTGATTTCCCCATTTATCTGCGCCAATATCAAAAACCCATTTTGTGGAGTCAACTGCAGATCCGTTGGCAGCGTTGAATTCGTCACTCCAAACCAGGACCCATTTCCTGGTCTGCGATTGCGATTTGTCCTGAGCTGGTGAGGCTTGGCTCTGAGCCGCGCACCGGGCGCGCAAGGATACAACGCTGAGCAGGACCAGCACCGCGATCCGACGGAACGTCCTCGTCATCAGAAGCTCCCCTCCGAGCTAGATCCATTTCAGATTCAACCATGCCGCGAGCTCTGCCATTCATAAGGTCGCGGCTTGCATAGCGCTGCCTGTCGTAATCGTATAGAGTTTACCTTGAATTCCAACTACTTAGATCGCGTCTTCGCCCGATGAACAGTGTACAAGAGGGTCATTTCCCTCCGTCAGAATCCAACGTCGTAGCTGGCCAGCCAGGACAACATCGCGCGCGACTAGTTTGCGCGTTTGCCTCCGTGGTCCCTCTGCTCATGTTCGCCACTGTCGTCATTTTGCGTGGAGGATTCCCAACTCCTGTCGCTGCTCTATGCAAGATCGCGGGGATCTCTCTCCTCGTAGTCAACGCGGGGGCATTCGGCTCAACAAAAAACTGGATGCTGTGCGGGCCGATGTTGTCTTTGCTGACGCTGGTGCTGGTCACGGCAATCGGACTGTCGCCGCTGGGCTCGATGGTTTGGATTGGAACTGTGATCGCCATCGCTGGTGGTGTGATCTGTGCGTGGAACATGGTAACAGTCGCTGCGCGAACGGGGCTGTTCCGTGCTCTCGCTGTTATATTCCTGGGATTGTTTCTTGGGTTGTATGCGGAAACTATGTACTGGCGCGTTACATCCGTACATGACGTAGTTTATGCAGAGTCGATGCTAGCTGGACGGGTTGCAACCGACGTCGCAGAACAAGCGGCAGTCGTTAACATGATCGCCACCTACCAACTGGCCTCTACTGGTTTGGATGGCCTGCTCCCCCTCAGTTACCACAATGGATCTCTGTGGATGGCCGAAGGCCTGCGGCGCCTATGTGGCTTTCGCGCGCTTGACTTCCTTGCGTACGGCTACGGAATTCTGCTGATACCACTCTACGTAGCAGCGTTTTTCGGGTGCGCTGAATTGCTGCGCGCCTCCATAAGACGGGAGTTTGATCTGCCAACGTTCATTTTCTGGGCGGCAAGTCTGGTTGCATTTGTCGGAGTCTTCCCCTTTACCGACGACCCTCTGCATCTAAACTTCAACGAGATTGTCATTAACAGTGATTCCTTTTTGCTAACGGTCACCCTTTCTCTACTGCTGATAGGAGTTGCGGTTTGGTTCTATCAATCCCTGAGCGCGCGGGATTTTGTTTGGAACGGGCAGGACAAGATTGCAGTCGCGATCAGCCTCCCATCAGTTTTGATCTTGATAGGCTGGGTAAAGATCTCGCAGATTTATCTCCTTCTTGCGTTGGCTGTTTACCTTTGCTGGCGAGTGAAATGGCTGCGCACATGGCCGTTCCTGCTCGGGACCGCATTCTCGACTCTCTCCCTGGTCGTTATGCTCTACGGCGAGATGGGCGCCAATAAGTCTAGCCTTGCCCCTTTCAATTTCGACCGGATTCCTCCCGAATGGGTGCCTTATTTCTTTGTAGGCTATTTTGCCTGGGCTTGGCTATTTCTCGTCCTGTGGGCGCGGTTCTGCGGAGTAGGGACGTTGCGCGAATTACTGACAGCCGCCAAAGACGGCAAGTCCATTCTCGTCGAATTGGTATGCGTCGCGGCGATCTCCGGTATCACTCCATATTTGCTCATCAATTTCTACTCCCCAGCCTGGAAGTACTTCACCGAGTTCCAGGGCGTCCTGGCAGGAATATTCGCGGTTGCCTTCTGGCCGCAATTCAAATTCGCAAGTCTTTGGCAACGTGCGCGGGACGGCAGCCTCACTCTCTCGATCACCCTTCTTTGCGGACTTGCGCTGACTGTTTGCGGACACCTGTTTATCACCACCTTGGCTTCGAGCTACCGCATGCTGAAGAGAGGATGTGAAACACGTGCGGTGCTGGCTGGATTGCCAGACACAGCGTGGCGTCAAGAAGTCGGACAGATCAAAGCGCGCCGTTCCGTGGTGAGCGCAGCCTTTACCACTCGAACCCACTTGCTGGACTGCCTGGTGGGGCTCGGCAAGCAACCCTTGGAACAACGCCGTGGTGTAACCTTATATATTCCGAAGACGAACCGTACTTACTGGGATATGCGCCAGATGGGGGACGGAACGACTCCCTTTATCGCTCCAGCGATCGCGAGTATACCCATGGTGGATGGACTGCCGGAGTTCGCCGACGTTGGATGGGCGCGGGTAGGATGGGGTTACCCCCAATATAAGCTGCCCAGTGGACCTGAACCTCCAACGGAGAACGTAGCCCGTGCCGTCGAAAAGGCGCGAGCGGCCGGATTTCGGGAGCTCCTTGTCCTGAGAGACGGAGTTACCAGCGGATGCGGAATTCAGTCGATCCCGCTTTCCTAACGAGTTTAGATACGGCGCGGGAGCTGGATTCCGGGCTCGAGGCGGCTCAAAAGAAATGGAACGAGAACACTTGTATAGTGCAAAACCTGGTGGACGACGCGGATGAATCTTGCAGCGAGCGCTCTGGAGCGGACTTGGGTGTATCGGGCGTGGCAAGCTCCATTTGCCAATCAAAAATTTGCACCGGTACTGGCACACACGCCCTTGGCTCGGGTGCGTCGCGTACTTGACGTCGCCTGCGGTCCCGGTACGAATACGAAATTCTTCGCGAATACTGACTATCTTGGAATTGACTTCAACGAGCGCTATATCGAGCATGCGCGCAAACGCTTCGGGCGCAACTTCGTGGTGGCAGATGTACGCAACTATGTCACCGCACCGGACGACCGCTTCGATTTCATACTGGTCAACAGCTTTCTTCACCACCTGAACACCCACGATGTGGTGGGAATCCTGACTCATCTCAAGTCATTGCTGACGGAAGACGGTCACATTCACATGCTGGAGCTCGTGCTTCCTCCATATCCCTCCATCGCACGCCAGCTGGCACACTGGGATCGAGGCAAGTTTGCACGTCCTCTCAACGAATGGCAGGAGATCTTCGAGAGCTTGTTCGAGCCGGTTATTTTTGAACCCTATCGCCTCACGGCCTTGGGTGCCACTTTGTGGAACATGGTCTACTTCAAGGGAAGGTTGCGAACATGAGCGGACCGGTCCGAGTTTCGCTCGCAATCCCCGTCTATAACGAAGAGGCCGTTGTTCCAGAATTGATTCGGCGGACGACGGCGGTCCTTGACGGCATCCCCGGTGGTCCGCATGAGATTGTGCTGGTCGACGATGGGAGCTCCGACCGCACTTTGGAAATGCTGGAACAGGCTGCGGAGAAGGACGCGCGCATCGTCGTGGTTTCACTCTCTCGTAATTTTGGACATCAAACGGCCTTGGGGGCGGCTCTGGATCAGGTCTCCGGCGACGTCGTAGTTTTGCTCGATGGGGATTTGCAAGACCCGCCAGAGGGTGTCCCCACTCTGATCGAGTGGTACCAGCAAGGCTACGACGTGGTCTATGTGCGGCGTGTGGACCGGAAAGAATCCTGGTGGCTGCGGAGTTGTTACTACATTTTTTACCGGTTGATGGCGGCGCTCTCCTCGATTCAGGTACCTTTGGATGCTGGCGACTTCGGCCTGCTGTCGCGTCGTGTGGTCGAAGAGATGCGCAAGATGCCGGAGCAGCACCGCTACCTGCGCGGGTTGCGCACTTGGGTGGGATTCCGCCAAATTGGCATACCCATGGAGCGATCCGCCCGCCATGCCGGGCGCACGAAATATAGCCCACTCAAATTGCTCAAGCTGGCATCGGACGGGATCTTCGCCTTTTCCATCGTGCCGCTTCGCGCTGCGGCGGTGCTGGGTGCGGGGGCAGTTGGCGTGTCCCTCTTCTTTTCTCTTTATGCGCTGTATGCAAAATTCTGGCTGCACTCGCCACAAGGCTTTACCGCGCTCATCGTGGTCATGACGTTTCTCTCCGGCATCAATCTGTTTTTTCTGGGAATCATCGGAGAATATGTGGGCCGCGTCTACGAGGAAACCAAAGGTCGCCCCCACTACGTAGTCCTTAGGATCGTAAGACGGAACGGGAACAGCCAAGCAGCCGAGCCGAACTGAGCGGAACGCGGCGACAACAGGAAAGGGCCTGGATTCGGTGGACACAAAATACGGCGAAGCTTATCGCGAACTTTTCGAGAAACACTGGTGGTGGCGTTCTCGATCCGAGCTGATCGTCAATAAACTCCGCCAACTTCGGCCGACGCAGGGCTTGGAAAGCATCTTGGACATCGGTTGCGGCGACGGGCTATTTTTCGACCGGCTCGCCGAATTCGGAGATGTAGAGGGCGTGGAGCCCAGCGAGGATTTGGTCAACCCTAAAAACCCCCATCGTGACCACATCTTCGTCCGCCCTTTCGACGCGACTTTCCTTCCTGGCAAGCAGTATTCCCTCATCCTCATGCTCGATGTACTGGAACATATGAACGATCCAGTAGGCGCATTGCGCCATGCGCTCGACCTGGTGACCTCCGAAGGGAGAGTCATCATAACGGTTCCAGCGTTCATGGCGCTGTGGACCGCCCATGACGACATGAACCACCATCTGACTCGCTACACAAAGTCAAGCTTTCACGAGGTTGCCCGGCAGGCTGGCTTTCAGCCTGAGGAAGAGCGCTATCTTTACCACTGGACCTGCCCGGTAAAGTTGGGAACGCGCATTGTCGAGGGCGTGTTCCATTCAACGCCAAAAACACCGAAAATCCCGCCAACAATCGTAAA
>JAYVEP010000181.1:0-4057 GCA_043749225.1 Acidobacteriaceae bacterium | reverse complement strand
ATCTCCGGAACGTATGCGGAACTACCGGTGGCGACGATCAATTTGTCGAACTTCATCACGGTGCCATCGTCGCCCGCCACGGTCTTGCGCTTCAGATTGAGGGCGGTTATGCGGACGCCCAGTTGCAGACCGATTCGATTCGACTGATACCAATCGATCTCGTTCAGCGCGATTTCATCGATCGTTTTCTCACCTGCGAGAACCGATGAAAGCAGAATACGATTATAGTTGACATGCGTTTCGTCGCCGAAGACAGTGATGTCGAATTTTCGCGCGTGTTTGAGGATTTGTTCAAGGCAAGCGACTCCTGCCATGCCGTTTCCGATGACGACGAGGTGCTTCATGCGGGAAACCCCGCGCGCGCGGATTTGTTTTTGAGCTGCAGGCCCAACATAGGCATCCTCCAAACGGGTTTGGACGCCCTGGTCCTGCAATCAAGATCTCATGTAAGTCCTCAATAAGGTCGGGTAAATTTGTTTCGAGGTGCTCAGCGAATCTTCCCGTGATTTTGCCGGATGAGCGTCAACGGTCTGGTTTCCTGGCTCCGCAATGGCCGCAGGGGAAGGCTCACGCCATAGGTGCACCGGTTGTTTGCCGGGTCGTTCCCCTCTCATCCCATGCGGTGACGGAAGAAGTCAGCTACACAGGTGAAGGCGAAAGTCTTTCGTCAGAGGATAAACCCAGATGGCCTTTTTCGGAACCTTGACCTGATGGTCGCGTTCGAGTCTGCCCCGTCCTTGCGTATCTCCTAAATACTTCCAGTTAGCCGCTTGGTAACAAATTCCGCGAAAACGCGGAATTTGCACAAAGGTTTCAACCAGCACGGGACGATACCCGTAGCGTTGTTGCCAGTCGTCAGCCAAGCGCCGAATCGCCATGCTAAGTAATCGAGAGGCGAGATTCTTACAGTGCACCCATGGCAGAATCAGAAACCGGGCATTGTTGACGATCAGATGCAGTTGCCGTTTGCGTTGTTCCACGCTCCAGCCGATAAAGCCGTCGCGCGGAGCCGTCTTCCAGACTGCGGCGCCGAATCCCAGAACGGCCAGGACACGGTCGTTGGCGCGCGCAATATAGCGCAATTGATCGCCACGAAGCGGCTGATAGCCCAAGTAATGGTAGCGATCGATGTACTCATTCCAAAGATGGGATTGGGAACGTTCGGTGACCGGCTCCAAGCAGAGGTTCGTTAGAGCGTCGGCAGAAGAGGGAATCGGCCATGTTTCGGGTTCCGCCTGAGGCGTTCGGCGCAGGGAAGGCTGGCCGTTGCCGTTGCGGCGGCGCGGCGGCGGCAACTGGATGAGCCCGTCGTCTTGCATGCGCAGCATGGCGACACGGCAACTCATCTCTTTGAGGCGTTGTCCGTCCGGGCCGCGCCAATTCAACGTTTGGCAAATCAACTGGGAGAGTCGAGTACGATGGGTCTGGGGGACGCTTTCGATCAAGTCTCGAATCGCCTGGATCTCTAAAGCGGTGAACTCCCGTCCGCAGTAACGCACCGGATCGCCCATGATCGGAGGCGTCATCACCAGCGCCTCATGGGACCTGCGCTCGAAAACGAATCAGATCCGGCAGTGGCGGAATCGTCCCTTGGCCCGAGAGCCGGTCGTTGAGGAACTTCCAAAACGAGATCCCCAACTTGCGGCAGGTCTTCTTCAAACTGGCAAAAGTGTCCCGGCACCGGCGGCCAAGCTCGCTTCGCGTAGAGCCGCTGATCTTGCGTTTCTTAACGTAATCGCGAATTGCGCCTTCGCTGGTGTTATTGTGCAGGGGGATGTCCGGGCGATCCAGGACCAACAGCAGCTCTGCCTTGTTCTTATGCAGCCGCCGCAGGGCCAGGTTCAGGCTGGTAAAAGCGGTCCGCGCCGTAAAAATCTCGTCGAAGCGCTGCTCCAAGGCCGCCTTCTTATCGGTCGAAGGATCTGTTTTGTAGGCCTTGAGTTCCTGGTAGTAATCCCAGATTTGAGTCCGTGTGTTCTCAAGGATGGTGCGCTGATCTTCCGTGAAGCCGACCAGCTTGTGGATCGTGCGCTCGGCATGGATCCAGCACAGCGCATGCAGGAAAATGTTGAACTGTCCGGCATCGTCGCTGACAATCACCAGTTTGGGATTGAACCCATGCTCCAACACACTGCCGGTGAGAACCCCTTCCGTGGCGATGCGGACATGCCGTGGATCGGTGATAGCCAGTTCGCTCAGGCAGGCCTTCCACAGCGTTTCATTGGCAAAAAGGCGATCCCGGTGAGCACCCAGAGTTTCTAATATCTCCTGCGGAAGATGGTTCACGCGCATGTAGGTCATCGCATCGTCGTTCAGAATATAGTCCTTGCGGCCGGCGCGCAAGAGTTCGAGGAAGTTGATCCGGCTCTTGCTATCGGTGCTTTGGAACCAGGCAAACATCTCGTTGCCGATGTGGGTGCAGTAGCCGTTTTTCCCCCGATGCCGCGCCCCCGTGTCATCCACATTGATATGACCTGACGCCTCCAGGCCCGCGCGCAGGATTTCGTCTTTCTCCCAGTGGAAAAGATCGTGGCCTTCGGTAATGATCCGGTTGACTTGCCCGGCTGAGATATCGACCCCGATATCCCGAAGCATCTCTAAAATCAATGGCTGCGTGACGTGCGCGTGGTGATACTGATAGAGAATAAAGCCAATCAAAGAGCGGCCGAAGTGGCCCCCCAAGATCTCAACCTCTTGCGGCAGCGGTGCCACAATGGATTTCCCATCGGGAGTCTCCCACCGTTCTCTCTGGTAGAGGATATTGTGGGATTCAAATACCAGGCCTTGAACCGTAAAGCTCTCATATCCTTTGAACTCGCTCCCCGGCGGAACGTTCGGGACTTTGAGCACCTTCGTCTCATGGATCGTGAGCTCTGCTGTTTTGCTTCTCTTGGCCGAGCCGGGGCGCTGGCCGGGGTTCGGATTCTTTTTGCTGCCCGAGTCTTTCTCCAAAGAGGAAGGCTTGATCTCCGGCTTGCCTTTGTTCCCTTTCATTCGTGCGATTTCATCCGCCAGCGACTGAAGCTGCTCTTGCTGAAGCCGGATGATTTCCAGCAAAACCACCACCACGGGAGTGCGTTCTTGCTCTGGGATAGGTGGAACCTTTGGGAGAGACGCCATACACCAATAAAAGCATAATTTCGCTTCCGTGTCTAGCGTTTTCTTACCCTACCTTATTGAGAACTTACGGCGAAGTCCACCCCGAAAAAGTGGAGGCCATAATCTCGGCTCGGTGCAATGCAGGTAACTGGTCCGCCGAATTACTCAAAGTCACGGGTACGTATTCGTCTTACGCGCAGGTCGGAAGTGGGCAAATTGAGGTCACTGGACCTCCCCAAACGGGCACGACCTGTATCGATCTCGGAATTCCTGCTGCTCAGGGCTGTACTACCAAGGACAATTTTTGCCTCCAAGTACAAAATTTGAAGGGCCTTCCGACTGGATGTACTGGTAAAGTCTATGTGATGCTATCTGCGATACAGGCTCACGAAGAGGGACATGCTTCACACGCTGAGCCTTCACTCAAGGGGATAGCCTCAAACTTAGATAACCGGTTTAAAGACCTAAACACGCCAACGGGTCCGGGTATATCGCAATCGCAGGCCGCTGCCAGAATTCAGGCATCTTCAGATTTTCAGATACAGAGTTTGATGGCGGTTGACGGGCCTGGAGGGTGGTTGAACAGCCTTAGCTTCGCTAGTCTGAACGACCATGTCGCAGGTGGTCCAGCTTATGATAGGACGGTGATAGTTACACAGCCCATGATTAATAGAATTTGTCAATACGCCCGGGACCAGAATTGGATCCCCGCTGTTGGCCCTCCTGGTCCGGAAGATTGTCATGCTTGTCAATGACGGCAGCATAATTTGTATGAAAAATGTCACTGCTTCAACCGACATCCCCGATGTTGATCGACCTGTGGAAAGGACTGACACTAGCAAGGCCGTGGTCGTGTTCGATGCCGACCTCGCGGTTATAAGTAACATGCCCAAAGCGAAGTCTCTGCGAGACGTGTTATCTACTCACTTGATGCTCCGCGCCCGACCATTAGATTTCT
>JAYVEP010000180.1:0-4059 GCA_043749225.1 Acidobacteriaceae bacterium | reverse complement strand
AGCTCCGCGCCTAAACCGATGGCAGTGGCAGCAATCAGAGCATCTATTAGTCCCAGGTTATGGGAAAGGTGCAGTGCCTTATAGTCACTGAGCGCTCTCTGTTGATCGGCTTCGGTAGCAAATACGACGGTAAGAGGGGCTGTTAGGTTTAGGGCTTGCTGTAACTTATGGTTGTCCGGCGCATCCTGGATTAGTTCCATCACCACAAGCGATAACACGCAAGGGCGCTCCGTCAGCGAGGCAAACCATGCCAATGCCGGCGGATACCCACGCTGAACGTCAATCAACACGTCGGTATCAACTAGATACATTACGACGCTCATTAGCGCTGCTGCGCTTGTAGTCGGAGATTTCGCGCGTGAGCCTGACTGTCTGTAATGTCTGGCCGTGAACTTATCACACCGGACAGGCGCCAAGCACCGACGATTTCGTGCCCGACTGTAGGCGACTCAGTGTCTTCTGCGATCTGCGCGATCACGTCGTGCAGCATCGCATCCACGTCGAGGCCGCGCCGCCTGGCCTCTTCCACACGCGTGGCCTCTTCCGGTGTAAGCTCGATAGTCAATGTCATAGTTTGAACCCCAACTTCAAGTTTCAATTACCGTCCCTAGAATCGACCCGTGTCCAGTCGGCTTTGAGAAACACCTACAACCGAAGAAGGGTATCTAAAGTGCATGCTTAGTCTATCTTCGACGGATTCCATTGACGTCGACTCGCCTCTAACATTATGAATCCATTATACCAGACCGACTATATTCTCTGATCTCTTGGCGACGGGCGCCGGATCAGAGCCCAATGACGCTTACTTTACAGTTATGGTTGAGAATGGATTGCAGGATAGCACGGACAATAGAGGTATATTTGATTGGTTGGTTGAATTCTACATATGCTGTGATTGGACCTATAGACCCCACCGGTTGAAATGTAGGAGCGCTTTCGAGTTCCTTACAAATGTCAATTCATACCGTAAGTGCGCCTTCACTTTGATCGGGATCCTTGTGGTAATCTCAATCATCGCGGAACTCGCCGGCCTATTGTTTTCTGTGTTTGCAGGCGCTCGCGCGAAAGCGCGACAGACCACTTGAATCGGCAACCTTAAGCAACTAGGCGCCGGCACCCTGCTCTACGCGGAAGATTATGATGATCGAATCTATCCGTATGAGTTCAACGGACCAAGCGGGCCCGGCGACAGATATATGTGGGCGTATTACACCGATTACCGGAGCGATCATCCCAACGATTATTCGCGTGGAATCCTGTTTCCGTATGTCAAGAATACAATGGTTTTCACTTGTCCCGATGCTGTCGGCCATGCAGGAATGGTGGGCGGCAATTCAGGCTCGTATGGGCTGAACATGTATCTCTTCGGCGCCCGGATTAACGGTACTGAAACGGATGGCATTGCGATGTCAGCGGCGGAAGTGCATACGCAGCCGATTCTAATTGGGGATGCCGCGATAGTTTCTCAAGGGAAACTGCGCGGAAACGATACCCTTCATGCGCCAACCAGCGGCGAGGGCGATGTTCACGGGCGGCATAACCGCATGGCAGATGTGGTTTGGCTGGATGGTCAGGTGAAGGCGATGCAGCCGGTGTGTGGATAATCGACTGTCGGCTGTATGATCGATCTGTTCGACCTCGGCACTCTGATGCCAGGGCCGTACACTGGCGACAAACTGAAGGATAATTATTATTTCGAGTTGGTCAAGCCGAACTGATCGTCACGCAACTGAGTCTCGAATTCATCTAGAGTTCTTTCAATTTGCGTGAGAATTTCTTCGATCCGCGCCTCATCATGGGCTGCGTGAATCAGAGCCTCCCGAGCGCGAACGTTATGCGCATTTAGGCGTTTGTCAAACTCTTCCCACGAGATCGATTCTGGAATTTTGCTCGACATTGCTGGATTTCCTCAGACCACCAAACAATCAATGGGACATGCCCGGCCAATGGCCGGTCCCTGCGTGTCAATTTAGAATGAGACAGCTCACTACAGTAGAAACCCTGTACTCCCAGGGCGAGAAAGGCACTACAAGTGTCCGATTCTCAAGAAGTCAGCGACGATAAGTTCCTTCCTGTTGTCTCCGCAGAGGAGACCCTGCCGCCGAAGAGACGGCGATACACCATTGCTTTTAAACTACGCATGATCGAGCAGGCCGATGCCTGCACGCTGCCAGGCGCTTTGGCTATGCTTCTGCGCCGTGAGGGCGTTTACTTCTCGACGCTGCAGGATTTTCGCAAGCAAAAGGCGCGTGGGGATCTCGGATCGAACCCGACCGCGACCAAGAAATCGAAATCGGCTGCACCGGACGCTCAGGCAATCAAGGACCTAGCTGCCTCTGAACGTGAGAACAGGAGGCTGCGCCGCGAACTGGAGAAAGCTAAGGCACTTCTGGATCTCCAAAAAAAAGTATCCGAGTTGATGGGTCTCTCCCTGGAGCCTCTGGAGTAGCCATGAGAGACCTCATTTGCGCCGCTGAAACCGCACGCTCCGGCATCTCAATCGCTTCGGCGTGCCAGGCTCTTTCTCTGTCACGCGCCACATTCTATCGAGGTCTAACCGCGGATCCGATAGTAGTGAGCGCTGTGCCTCGGCCCTGCAGAGTTCCAGGCCGAGGGCTTTCGGATATTGAACAGGAGCACGTCATAGATGAACTTCACTCAGATCGTTTCATGGACCTTGCCCCTCCGCAGGTCTACGCTAAACTTATTGATGAGGGCGATTATTTGTGTTCGATCTCAACGATGTATCGCCTGCTTAGGAAGCTAGGCGAAGTCGTAGAGCGACGCAGGCTTCGCTCTCACCCACCGGCGCAGCGACCGGAACTGCTGGCTACCGGCCCAAACCAGGTATGGAGCTGGGACATCACCAAGCTCAAAGGACCTAGGAAGTGGAGCTACTACTTCCTCTATGCGATCATCGATGTGTTCAGCCGCTATGTTGTAGGCTGGAGCATCGCCGAGCGAGAGAACGCACTGATCGCAGAAGCGCTGATCCAGGAGACGCATCTGCGTGAGAATATCCAGCCTGGAACGCTTACCATCCATGCCGATCGCGGCAGCGCAATGACGAGCACGACGGTCGCGGAACTCCTTATCGATCTTGGCGTGACTAAGAGCCACTCCCGGCCTCACACAAGCAACGACAATCCGTTCTCGGAAAGCCATTTCAAGACGATGAAGTATCGGCCCCAGGTACCGGATCGCTTCGGGAGCGTGGAGGACGCGCGCGCCCTCTTCCGCGAACTTTTCTGTTGGTACAACCACCAGCATAGGCACAGCGGCCTGGCGCTCCTCTCACCTGCGACCGTTCACGCAGGCAAGGGTCCCGAAGTCATTCGAGCGCGAGCGGCCGTACTGAGTGCCGCTTACGCGGCTCACCCAGAGCGCTTCGTCAACCGGCCACCGCAGCCGGAAGCGCTTCCGACGGAGGTCTGGATCAACCGCCCGGTAAAGCTTGTTGAACCATCACGTGATGGTTCAGGAGATGCACATGCCGCAGCCGCGTAAATACCAAACGCGCGCCGAACAGCAAGCGGCCTACCGCAAGCGACGGACCATCTCGGAGCGCGCGTTGCTTGCTCACAAGGGCTTACCGCCTCTGCCGGCGATACCGACAATTCCGGGCGCCGCTCGCTGGCGTGCGATGATCGAGCAAGCGCACATCCTACTCACTGACGCAGCCGACGAGATGCAGTGCTACCATGATGATCGCTCCGAAGCATGGCAGGAAGGCGATAAAGCTGAAGAAATGCTGACCAGGTTGGAGCAGCTTCAGCAGACGGCAACTCAACTACAAGATATCGAGTAGCCTAATCTAGGCGGCGCACCTACATCCGGTATACTCGAATCGGCCTGGCCGGAGGATAGGGCAACGCTGAGGAGCGACCCGAGCGCCGTGCCAGGGGCCAGGGCTCAGACACCGGGGCGGTTTCGCCCCGGTGGACAATCCACTGAGACTGGCAAGGAAGCGATAAACCTAAAGCCTAACGTCTCGTACAACCTGAGCTATGAAGCAAAATCAGTCGTACCGAGTTGTCTCACTTTACTTGACAAGTTCCG
>JAYVEP010000179.1:0-28539 GCA_043749225.1 Acidobacteriaceae bacterium | reverse complement strand
GCTGCTCTATTTTTCGTCCACACCAAAACAACGAAATCGAGTTAAAGTGTTACCCATGTCCCCGGTCTAATCTGTTACCTATCTCCCCGTCCGAACATGAGCCATCGCTGCAAGCAAGCCTAATAAGCCAGCCTGCATTTCAGGTACTTAAGGGACGTGTACTTGAGGTTACTGGGGTCAGGTTGAATATTCCCAAAACGGGTCTAGACTTTTAGACTCAGGCCTATGGTGAGTGTTTTGGGGAGTATTGCAATGAGGCGACTGGCAGCTAGATTCCCGAATAGGGAATTCCGACGTAGGGAGGCTTGCGCCCTCCTGACAGCGATCTTGAGTTTTGGGCTGGCCCTGCCCTCGATTGCCCAACAGAGTGCCGCCACGGGGCAGCCAGTGAGCTTGGTGAGGGACTGGAGCTCCAAGCACGTCCTGTTTACCAATGGAGCGTCTCCGGAAGCAGTTGTCGCTACCCAACGCGACCCTCGCAGCTGGCAGAACTGGCTGTATCGGAACGCTGGACGTCTTGGCGCCGTGCAGGCTGGATCAGCGACGCCCTCTCAGCTTGACCAAGCCAGTTGGGACCCCGCCAGATTGGACCAAGCCGCGTCCCCCCAAGAAGGGAGAGGGCGTTTCGGCGTGCCTCTTCGAGGACTGCCGCCTGCCAGGAACAGGCATTCCAGGATTGACTGGTCGATGTCGCTGGGCGCCGGGCCGATGGCCGTGGCGGAGACTCCGGCGAAATTTAGCTTTGATATCACCAAACCGCCGGACTGCGCCAACGACTTTGTGGTGTATGTGATCTCGGCGACGCCAGGGGCCGGCACGCAGGCCAACATCGTTGCATTCAACAACTTGTACGCTGGCGCGGCGCCCTCTCTCTGCAACCGTACGACGCCGACGTTCTTGTGGTCCTACGCTGTGGGGACCGGCAGCGTCGATCTTTCGCCCGTGCTATCGCTGGATGGAAAGAAGGTAGGATTCATCGAGTCCGGCACGCGCGCATTGTTCCACGTGTTGACGTGGGTGGCGGGGCAGGGAACGGATGCCACCACGGGAGCGGTTGCGCCGGGCAGCGGTTCTTCTGTCACGACGCTGGACTATACGAATCTGACCACGGTCGGATGCGCGGCGAACACCGGAGGCAATCCCAACGGCTCTCCCTATGTGGACTATGGGAACGATACGGCGTACGTGGTGGCGTCGAACGGAATTCTTTACCGGATCAAGAACGTGTTTAAGGGAACGCCAGCGCTGGATATTTGCGTTACGGTTGCGGCGGGAGCGGCGTTGACGTCGCCGGTGTATGACTCGGTTTCGAATAAGGTTTTCGTTTCGGATGGCAGGACGGTTTATGCGTACACGCCGGGGGCGATTTCCTTTACGTTGGCGAGCTCGATTCAGGTGGCGGCGAATACCACGGGCATTATCCTGTCGCCGATTGTTGATTCCACGAGCGGGTTTGTGTACGTTTTCTCAAGCAACAACACAGCCAACGCGAATGCCATTGTTTCGCAGATGCCAACCTCACTGGCATCCCATACGGACGTGGCGATTGGGCCGAAGTCGACGGGTACATCGTCCGGCTACATTTTGGATGGCGATTTCGATAACAAGTATTTCGCGAACGGGCCCAGCGCAGGCACGCTGTATGCCTGCGGGACACAGAGCGGCTTGTCGACGCGGCCAGCGCTGTATGCGATTTCGTTTGCCGCCAATGGAACGATCAACACCACGCCTGCGATGTCGAACAACGTAAAGATCAATACGGCGACGAACCCGGCGGGAATCTGTTCTCCTCTGACGGAATTTTACGATGGGACCAACGACCGCCTATTCGCTGGCGTTGGTGTGCTGGGAGGGACTGCGGGGGCGAACTGGATGACGATGTGGAATATCAACACTCGAATCACATCCAATACCATGGCTCCTACAGCCACCGCGACCAATGAGCTGGGCGGTACGAGTGGAATTACGATCGACAACGCCAGCAGTCGCCCACAGGCGGCCAGCATCTATTTTGGTACCGAAGCGAAAGGCACGGCATCTCCCTGCGGGGCTGGACTGTTTTGCGCGGTTAAGCTGACGCAGTCGGGCCTGCAGTAGGCCAGACTGACCGTTCGGAATGGTTGTAACTTCCTTCTCGCTCCCGCATCTTATCTGACTCGAGCGTGGTGAAGTCTTGACCTGTAGAGATGTAATCCGCCAAATCTCCGACTACCTGGATTCTGAGCTTGATGCTGAGACGCGTCAGCGGGTGGAGGAGCACTTCGCTGGCTGTCAGCATTGCACTGCGATTTTGGATGGCACCCGGAATGTGATTCAGCTGGTGGGGGATGGGCGTGTTTTTGAAC
Organism: Acidobacteriaceae bacterium; assembly: GCA_043749225.1. Classification (GTDB taxonomy): domain Bacteria; phylum Acidobacteriota; class Terriglobia; order Terriglobales; family Acidobacteriaceae; genus JANXUC01. The sequence goes on along the minus strand of JAYVEP010000179.1, from coordinate 26,194 downwards.
TGCCGGCGCAGTTTGGGGCGCGGCTGCGGCAGCGGCTCAGCTCGGATGGGGCTTGGCCGGACACTTGGATGGTGTAGGGCGAGAATTCTTGCTCGCCTTCGCAACTGAGTCAAAAGCGGCGAGCAGGAATGCTCGCCCTCCACGAGCCAGAGCAACGGCAAAGGCCAAAGCAAAGTCAAAGGCAGCGGACAAGAGGGTAGTGACGCAGTTTCAAACTGAGCCACTACCGACAAGGGTGTACGCGCTACACAAGCAAATCAAAAAGTGCATACTAACTCTGTTACCTTCCGGCCCCATCCACATCTTATGAGACTGAACGCGGCGCGGTTCTTTCCGATCACTCGGAACGACCGAATGGCCCGGAGATTGCCATGACTCTAGAAGAAGAACGACTGGCTGAATCGCGCGGTCGCGATAAACATTGGAAACGTTGGGGTCCCTACCTGAGTGAGCGCGCTTGGGGTACGGTGCGCGAAGACTACAGCGCGGGTGGCACAGCCTGGGAATATCTGCCGCATGATCATGCGCGCTCCCGTGCTTATCGATGGAACGAAGATGGTCTGGCTGGAATCTCCGACCGGCGCCAGCATATTTGTTTTGCCGTCGCTTTGTGGAACGGGCGTGATCCCATCCTGAAAGAACGGCTTTTCGGGCTCACCGGCAACGAAGGCAACCATGGCGAGGATGTGAAGGAATACTACTTTTACCTCGACAGCACGCCGACGCATTCGTACATGAAGTATTTGTACAAGTATCCGCAGGCGGCGTTTCCATATGCGGAACTTGTGGCGGAAAATCGGCGCCGGGACAAGAGCCACCCTGAATTCGAGTTGATGGACACAGGAGTGTTCGACGACGATCGCTACTTTGATGTGCAGGTGGAGTATGCGAAGGCGGACGTGGAAGACATTCTGATCCGGATTACGGTGAGCAATCGCGGCCCGGAGCCGGCATTGCTGCGCCTGCTACCCACGATTTGGTATCGCAACCGATGGTCGTGGGGAGGCAAGGATCCTCGACCTGAGTTGTTTGAAACTGGGAACTCCGCAACGATTGAGCTGGACCACGATGTGATTGGGCCACGCTGGTTGCATTGCGAAGGCTCTCCGGAATTGCTTTTTACGGAAAACGAAACCAACGCGCAGCGGTTGTTCGGCATTAGGAACAAGACGGCGTTTGTAAAAGACGGCATCCACGAATATGTGGTGAAGGGCGACACGGATGCGGTGAATCCGGCGCGGCGTGGCACCAAGGCTGCGGCGGACTACCAGTTGATGCTGGGAGCGGGGGAGAGTAAGGTTGTGCGGCTGCGGCTGACGAATGTCGACCTGACACCTTCTCGCGCGGATGAACGTATGACTGTAGTCCACGCCACTGCGTTTGCGGGATTTGACGAAGTGTTTGCGGCGCGATTGCAGGAGGCCGACGAATTTTATAAGACTGTAATTCCGGAACAGCTTTCCGACGATGCGAAAAATGTGATGCGGCAAAGTTTTGCCGGCATGCTGTGGTCAAAACAGTACTACCACTATGTGGTGAAAGAGTGGCTGGATGGCGATCCTGGGAATCCTTCTCCGCCGGAGGGTCGCAAACATGGACGCAATCATGAATGGGGACACCTGTTTAATGCCGATGTAATTTCGATGCCGGATAAGTGGGAGTATCCGTGGTATGCGGCGTGGGATTTGGCGTTCCACTGTGTTCCGCTGGCGCTGGTGGATTCCCATTTCGCCAAAGAACAACTGATTTTGCTGTTACGCGAATGGTATATGCATCCCAGTGGACAGATTCCGGCATACGAATGGGCCTTTGGCGATGTAAATCCTCCGGTGCATGCGTGGGCGGCGTGGCGGGTTTATAAGATTGACCAGAAACGGCATGGTAAGGGCGATCGCAAGTTTTTAAAACGCGTGTTCCATAAACTGCTGCTGAATTTTACCTGGTGGGTGAACCGCAAAGACGCAGAAGGCATGAACGTTTTCCAGGGCGGATTTTTAGGGCTCGATAACATTGGAGTCTTCGACCGCAGCGCTCCACTTCCTACGGGCGGCTTTATTGAGCAATCCGACGGCACCAGCTGGATGGCGATGTACACGCTAAACCTGCTGGCCATTGCGCTGGAATTGGCGAGTGAAGATTCCTCTTATGAAGATGTGGCGAGCAAATTTTGGGAGCATTTTGTCTACATTGCGAATGCGATGGAGCATCGCGGCGCGGACGGTGTGGGCTTGTGGGACGAGCAGGACGGCTTCTTCTATGACGTATTGCGTTTGCCGGATGGCACGCACTATCCCATGAAAGTGCGGTCAATGGTGGGGCTGATTCCTTTGTTTGCGGTAGAAACGCTGGAGCCGGAATTGCTGGACAAGTTGCCCGGTTTTAAAAGGCGCCTGGAATGGATTATCCATAACCGGCCGGATTTGACCGAGCATATGGCCTGCATGGAGACGCCGGGGAGCGGTCAGCGGAGATTGCTCTCAATTGCGAATCCGGAACAACTGCGCAGTATCCTGCAGTTCATGCTGGACGAAGGCGAATTTCTTTCGCCGTATGGGATTCGCGCGTTGTCGCGGGCGCACGATGAACATCCGTACTGCCTGGAAGTGGACGGCATGAAGCATTGTGTGGACTACGAGCCGGCGGAATCTACGAGTGGGCTTTTTGGCGGGAATTCGAATTGGCGCGGGCCGATTTGGTTTCCAGTGAATTTTTTGCTGATTGAATCTTTGCAGAAATTCGATTACTACCTGGGCGAGAATTTTAAGGTGGAATTTCCGCGCGGCTCGGGGAAGATGCTGACGCTTTGGGAAGTGAGTCAGGAACTTTCGATGCGGCTGGCGAAGATCTTTCTGCGCGATGGCAATGGACGACGTCCGGTCTACGGCGGGATTGAGAAATTCCAAAGCGATCCACACTGGCGCGATCTGATTCTGTTTCATGAATATTTTCATGGCGACAATGGAGCGGGATTGGGCGCCAGCCACCAGACGGGCTGGACGGGACTGGTAAGTAAATTGCTGCAACAGAGCGGAGAGCGCGGAGAGCGGCGCCAAGAAAAGAAATCGGCACTGGCGGAAGTGGGTGGTGACGACTGAGATTACTTCTTGTCGATATGCGCTACAAGGCGTAAGTGCAAGCGCTCGCTGAAACCGGCAGGAACCTCTAAGAATTTGCCGTCGGCCAACAACTTTAACGTGTTGTTGGTGCCATCCAGAATGGCGGCGCAATGCTTGCACCCGCGCACATGGGCTTCCATGCGGGCGCGCAAGTTTGCATCGATCTCGCCGTCAATGTAGTTCGAGATGTGCAGGATTACGTGTTCGCAGTCAATCTCGAGGATGGAATGGTCTTCGGGCAAAATCAGGTTCTCCTGTTAGAACGGCCTTACTTTCTTATTCGTGGGAGCACCCACGCTCCAACTGCCATCAAATCCTGGCGCCAGGGCATCGCGCATCATGAGGCGCGCGCGCAGCAGGCGCGTTTTTACGGACGCCTCTGTAATTCCGAGAGCTTCCGCGGTTTCCGCAATGTTTAGGTGTTCGATATCGCGCAGGACTAGTACTTCGCGGTACTTCGGCTTGAGTGACTCCAGGGCCCGCTGCAATGCCTCTTTCAGCTCCTTGCGCTGCAGCGCTTCCGACGGAATCTCTCGCCAGTCTGCGTAGTCGATGGGGAAATATTCACCATCGTCATCCTGCGCGCCTTCGTCGATGGAGGAATACAAACCCTTGTGCTCTTTGCGTATGCGCAAGCGAGCTTCATTGAGCGCAATCTGCACCAGCCAGGTGCTGAACTTTGCCTCCGCGCGAAACTGTCCGATGTGAGTTAGGGCTTTAAGAAAGGCTTCCTGCGCGGCATCTTCCGCATCGGTCGGATTGCCGAGCACGGAAAACGCGGCGGCGTAAACTGAGCGCTGATAGGGTTGAATCAATTCGTAAAAAAGATCGCGTTCCCCCGCCTTGATGCGGGCGATAAGATCGGTCTCGCGCGAATTCGGAATCGTGACGGTAACACTCATGCCCATGGGACTAATAGCTTGTTCATTATAGGGCAGCCTCAGTTGTTTGGCGGTGGATGTCGCACGATTTTCGGCAACGGGTAGTATGGTTGGCGGAGTGTTGTGAGCGCCGGTGAATAGAGACTGTGACGCAATTGTGATTGGCGGCGGGGCTGCTGGCCTGATGTGCGCCATTGAAGCCGGGCGACGGGGACGTCGCGTTGTGGTGCTTGAACACGCCGAGCGTGTGGGCAAAAAGATTTTGATTTCCGGCGGCGGGCGCTGCAATTTTACGAATCTGCATTGCCAGCCGGAAAACTTCTTGTCTGCGAATCCACATTTTTGCAAGTCTGCGTTGGCCCGCTACACCCCCGCAGATTTTGTCGCGCTAGTGGAAAAGTACGGCATCGCGTATCACGAAAAAGCGTTGGGGCAGCTCTTCTGTGATGGCTCGGCCCGAGAAATTGTAAGCATGCTGGAGCGGGAGTGCGCGGATGCGGGCGTAAAGATTGTGGTCAACGCGAACGTGGCGAAGGTGCGGCGAGATGTTGATTTTGTTGTTGAGGTCGCTGGCGACGAGTTCCATGCGCATTCGCTGGTTGTAGCCACCGGCGGGCTTTCTATCCCTAAGATGGGCGCTACCGCATTCGGGTACGAGGTCGCAAAGCAATTCGGATTGAATATTGTGGAGTGCCGTCCCGCGCTGGTTCCATTTGTTCTGAAGCCAGAAGACCGCGAACGGTACTGCGATCTCGCCGGAGTCTCGATGGAGGTGATCGCCTCGGTCGTGTCTCCTGGGGCGCCGCCGTTTCGCGAGAAAATGCTGATCACGCATAAAGGATTCAGCGGTCCGGCGATTCTGCAGATTTCGTCGTATTGGCGAGCGCCGATGCCAATCGCTCTTGATATTGCCCCTGATCGGGGAGTGACGGCTCCTCTTCTTGAATTGAATGCGAAGCGTGATCTGGCCACTGCGAAGAGCGCATTCCGCAGCGCGCTTCCAAATCGTATTGCGGATCGCTGGGTTGATCTGCATCGTCCCAAAGACTGGACGAATGGAGGAATTGCTGAAATGGAACGACTGGTACACACTTGGGAAATTGTGCCTGCGGGGACGGAGGGGTATGACAAAGCAGAAGTCACCGTGGGCGGCGTCGATACGAATGAGCTTTCCGCGAAGACGATGGAGAGCCGCAAAGTGCCCGGGTTGTACTTTATCGGCGAAGTTGTCGATGTGACCGGACACCTCGGCGGATTCAATTTTCAATGGGCCTGGGCGTCGGGATATTCCGCTGGACAGGCTGTGTGACGTCTACTTGGCCGCTTTCGCCGTGTTGGCAGGATGATCGGGTCGTAGCGGCCTGTACGGGACTGGCGACGAAAGTACAGTGGAGGTCGACGTCATCCCAAAGGGCGTCAGACGGTCGATTAGCGATTCCAAATGTGTAACGGACAGTAGGCCCGCACGCAGGATAAAGGAATCGGTGCCAGTGACGCGGTGGCATTCCAGAATTTCGGGTATGCGTTTGAGCGCGAGGGTTGCCCGGCTGACCATATTCTCGCCGCCGGAGATGGCGAGGCGCATGTAGACCACGATCGGAAATCCTGCCGCAGCCGGATTCACCGCGGCGTGATAGCCGCTGATGATGCCTGCCTCTTCCATTTTGCGAACACGTTCGGTGACAGCTGGCGTGGAGAGACCGACGCGCCGTCCCACTTCCGCAAAAGAGAGGCGCGCATTCTGCTGCAATTGCTCTAGAATGCTCCAACCGAGGGAGTCGAGGAGTTTGTGGGCGTTGGCGAAAGACATGGCAATATCTCCGAATACTTAACAATCATAAAGTCACGGGGCCTAATTGTCGACAAAGACATGGTAGAAATCTGGGAAACCGCTGGTTGTGACTGTGGTCTTGAGTCTACTCACCCTAGACTTGAGACTAGCAAATTCGTTTGCCGGGCCACCCACTCGTAATCTTCCCACAGTCGCGGGCAGGTGTAACACTGAGTCGGCGGGCGGATTCGGACGCAGCTGAGGGATTCTATGGCCAGCGCAACCCTGAAGATCGCGGACGAGTTCTTGACGACGCAGAATTACGCGGCATACACATCTGAGCAGCAGTCAGTTTGGGCTGAGCTGGTCAATCGTCGGATGCCGCACATTGAACAATGGGCGTGTGACGAATATCGCGAAGGCTACGAAGTCATCGGCCTGAGCGCGCAGAGGATTCCTGACTTGTATGTGATCGCCGCTCGGCTGGAACCGCGCACAGGATGGGCCACGACGCCGGTGACGGGCTTTATGCCGGCCGATGCGTTTTTCGAAATGCTGGCCGCACGCCGGTTTCCTACGACAACATGGTTACGCGACCGCACTTCGATTGATTACACGCCCGAGCCCGATATTTTTCACGATGTCTTCGGGCACGTCCCCATGCACGCGCACAAAATCTTCGGCGATTTCCTGCAGCACTACGGAGCCGTTTGCGCGAGAGTGCAAGATAAAGAGATTTTGGAACGGCTCGGTCGCCTCTTTTGGTACACAGTGGAGTTTGGATTGATCCGACAGAACGGCAAGGTCAAGATTTACGGTAGCGGCGTAATCAGTTCGCACGGAGAATGCGAGAACGTGGTGAGCGGGCGTTGCCAAGTGCGTGATTTCAATCTTGAGGAAGTGCTGGCCACGCCGGTGAAGGTGGATGAAATCCATAAGCTGCTGTTTGCGATTGAGAGCTTCGATGAAATTTACGAAGCCATGCACCAAGCGGAAGCAAAACTCCTACCTTAGCATTCTTGTCTAATGCACTTACTTGGCGAAACCTAATTGATTGAACCTGCGGCGGCGGCCCGTGTTGTTGCGTGTTGATTTCCAGCCAGCTCGTTCAAAGCCTGTAATGGAATCGAATCCACCAATGCACGAGTGTAAGGATGCTGCGGACTTCTGAACACCTGCGCCGTCTCAGCACACTCCACGATCTGGCCCGCAGATAGAACAGCGACACGGTGGCTGATCGCCGCGACAGACAGCAAGTCGTGCGAAATATACAAAATACTCATATTGAAATGGTGACTGAGGTCAGCAAACAGCTTCAATATCTCTGACTGTGTCACGGGATCGAGCGCGCTAGTGGGTTCATCCGCCAGCAGTAGCGCGGGCCGATGCAGCACAGCCATTCCAATGAGGACGCGTTGGGCTTGCCCTACGCTCATCTGCGAAGGATAGCGGCGAAGGAACTCGTCGTCGGACGGCAAGCTGACCGTGGAAAGCATTTGCCGGATGGCTTGATCGCATTCTTCGCGCGAACTCTTAACGTGAGCTCGCCAGGCTTCCGCGAGTTGAGTTCCAATTCGCAAGGCAGGGTTCAAAGATGCTAACGGGCTTTGCAGAACGAGGCCAATTTCTTTTCCGCGTAGCGCACGCATTTCGCTTTCGCGCAACCGCATCAGATCACGGCCCTGGAATTCAATGGAGCCGGTAGCCGTGCCGCGCTTCAGGTGCAGAAGGCGCAGAATTGCCAGTGAGAGCGTGCTCTTGCCGCAGCCGCTGGGGCCGACGAGTCCGAGAATCTCTCCGCGGCCAATCTCGAACGCCACCTCGCGCAGCACGGCTGGCTTGTTCGCGTAGTGCGCCGAGAGCGAGATTTTCAGTAACGATTCCATGGTTCTACGTACTTGCCTCCGAAAGGACTACTTGCTTGCGACTTCCGCGTTTTTCGAAATGCGGTCGATGTTCCAATAAACGTACGGCTGCAAAACTGCCGGCTGCACGTTATGCAGCTTTGGGGATATGGCCGACAGCGCGTGACGGTTTACGAGATAGATGAACGGCGCCTGCTCCCAGGCAATTTGTTGTACGCGGTCGAAAGCTTCTTTTCGCTTTTTGGGGTCGAGGCTGGAAGCTTGCGTTCGCATCAAGCGGTCGATCTCCGCCTCCCACGCTGTTTCCGGCTGCTTCTGACTCGGGCTCCACTGATGATTGTCCGCGGAGCTCAGCCAAACATTCATTTGCGCGTCCGGCCCCAGACTCATATTCGTCAGGCCCAGCAGGCACGCTTCGTAGTCGTAGGTGCGTGTGATGCGTTCAATCAAAGAAGGGAAGTCGAGCGGCACTACGTTGAGCTTGATGCCGATCTGGCTTAAATCCTGCTGCATCATGGTGGCCATGCGTTCGCGGGCTTTGTTGCCTGCGCCCGTCACCAAAGAGAACTCCACCAGGTGTCCGTCACGATCGAATAATTGCTCGTTCTGTATGCGGAAGCCATCCTGTGCAAGCAGTTTGAGCGCGGCTTGCCGATCGTAAGGACGAGTTGTCAACTTAGTGTTAAACCAAAACCTGTCTGCCGGAGAGAGCATGCCCACCGCGGATTGCGCCCTACCTCGATAAACAATGCGTGCGATGTCGTCGCGGTTGATGGCTTGCCAGATGGCCACACGAAAATTCGCCGACCGAAACCATGCGCGTTTATAGGCGGGGATCGGCGACTTTGGCGTTTGATTGAACCACACTTGTTCTGGATCTAGAGTTACGCCCGCATCGTGCCCGCTGCCCGCTTGCTCGGTTTGCACGCGGTTGTAATATTCCGCATCGACGTTATCGACAAGATCGATTTCTCCGCGCAGAAAACGCAGCATTTCGGTGTCGCGATTCGACTGAATATCCAATCGAATCGAATCCAGATAAGGCAGCTGCCGCCCGTTGTCGTCCCGCTTCCAATAGTTAGGATTGCGATTGAGTTGCAGATACGAGCCCGCCTTGTAGTCGGCTACGTAGAAGGGCCCGAGCACCGCCATCTCTTTTTTCGGCGACCTCGCCGACATGATCGCCACCTGATCGAAATGCTGGTCGAGGCTCGCAATTGGAGCCGGGAAAGTTACAGAGATCTTGTTGGGCGCGAGCACTTGCGTTTGTACCTTGCCGTCCCCGGAGCGAAAGGCGTCGCCCGTAGGAGAATGCAGACTAGGATCCATCAAGCGCTGCATGGTGAAAGCTACATCGTCCGCGGAGAACGGCGTTCCATCCGAGAAACGTGACCCTTCGCGTAATTGAAACGAAATCGTCCGGCCGTCTTTGGAAACCTTCCAGGACGTGGCAAGTTCCGGCTCCAGTCGCTGCGTGAAGCGATTCAGGCGCATGAGAAATCCACCCGTGATGTAACGGACGCGTTCAGATGGATCGTCGTCTACCAGCACCGGGTCGAACGTCTTCGGGTCGCTGCGCAAGCAGAAACGCAACTGCCCGCCGCCCTGCGCGGAAGCCAGCGTGGTAACTAAGAAGAAAGCAAGCAGCGCCAGAACGCGCGAACGGGGGTTCATGATGGCAGCTCCTGATCCACAAGCAGAACTTGAAATGACGTTACGACCGCGATAAGTAACAGCAGCGGGACAAACACCCAAGGCTGTCCGGAAATTGCCGTCAGCCCGCTCAGTTCCTTGAGCAGGCTTCCCCAGGAAGGCAGCGGCTCCACTACGCCGAGGCCAAGAATTCCCAAATTCGCCTCGGCAAGAATGAAGACGGGAATCGAGATCCAAAACTGCGTGAGCAGCATAGGCCGCAGGTTCGGGGCGACATGGCGCAGCAGAAGGCGCGCTTCGCCACATCCCATCGCTCTTGCCTGCAAGGAGAAATCTGATTCCCGCAACGACCGCGCGCCTGCACACACAACACGCGCCGCTGCCGCCCAGCCCAAGCATCCAAGAATTAGAAAGGTGATCGCCACAGAGTTCATCGGCGAAACATTCAGAGGCATGAGCGCCCGCGCCGTCAGCAGAAGGAAGAGCCATGGCAGCGAGAGCACTAAGTCTGCAATCGCCATAAGCACGCGCTCCGTCCAACCGCCCCAATAGCCTGCGATGCCGCCAATCAGTCCCGCGAGCGCAGCCGTCAGAAACGCCGCTGCCGGAGCCAGTAGCAGCGAGATTCGCGTGCCCTGCAGCAGCCGCGAAAAACGGTCTCGCCCTAAATCGTCGGTGCCGAGCCAGTGTTGGTGCGAAGGAGCAGCGTCTGGCTCTTCGCGAAATTGCGTGGCATAGGAAGCGGGCGCAAGGATTCCCGCTAGCAGACACGCGGCGAACGTGACCGCCAAGACCCCAATTGCGCAGTTCCGTATCCAGATCATGCTTGCATCCTGAATGATTCGCCCAGCAATTCCGAAGCTGATTTCGCCATGACGGTAGCCAAGGTCACGATCCCTGTCAGACATACGAGCAAATACATGTCCCGCGCCATCGCGGCCTTCCATGCCAGCTGACCGATTCCCGGGAGATCGCACACAACCTCCACCGGCACGGCGGCGCTCAACGCCAAGCTGAGCGAAACCGCCAACAGTGCCAGCCACTGCGGCGCTGCGGGCGGCAAATAGTGCCACAGAAAAACTCGGATGCTGCTCAAGCCTTTCGCTCGCGCGGTTAAAACATGAGGCAACGTGGCGGTCTGTCGCAGCAAAGTGCGTGCGTAGCGAAAGACTTTCGGAAAGATCACAAGGCCTACGACGAACCCCGACTGCGACCGCGTCAACAAAAAGAAGAGCGCGAGCACAGCGGCGGGAACGCAGAGAAACAATGTTGCCAACGCGTTTGCGCCGAGTTCGTAAGCGCGCCCCCGGACAAAGGCCAGCGGCAGAGCCAAGCCGAAACCCATTCCCCATCCCACCAGCAGGCCCCACGCTAACAACTTGATGGTTACGGGCAAACGTTCGGCGAGTAACTGTCGTACCGGTTGGTTCAGAGATGGCGAGACGCCGAGCTCGCCGTGCGCCAGTCCACGCAGCCATGTGAAATAGAAATGAAAGATATTACGTTCTGAATCGTGCGATTGCCGAATGGCAGCGCGCGTATCTTCGCTCAAGCGCGTATCGAACTCGCGTTCATCCACTCCGAATCCAGGCGCCAGGCGCGCCAGCGCAAGCGCCAGGAATCCTCCTGCCAAGGTGATCAGCAGAATTCTGGTGGCGTGTTTCGCGAGTAAGACTAGCGTCGGTTGCATAGTCGAGTCCGTGGTTCTCTCCAATAAATCAGGAACCGGGAGCGCCAGCAGCAAGGGCCCGCCCCACTTGTTCATGATGTTGTTGTTTTAGAACGTACATGCGGCGGTCAGCCTCCGCCAACAGTTGTTCAGCATCCAGTCCGTCTGCTGGGTACGAGGTTTGGCCCACGCTTAACGAAAGAATCTCCTCGCCGCAGATTTCCTTGCCTACCCAGGCCGCTAGGTCCACCAGCTGGCGAGTCTTGGTCAGAGCCGCATCTGCGGAGAGTCCCGGCATGACCAGGACAAACTCGTCGCCGCCCATGCGTGCAACGTAGTCGTATTCGCGGCAGACGTTTTTCAGTCGATCGGCGAACAGGCGCAGCACCCGATTGCCTTCCAGGTGGCCATAGCGATCATTCACCTGCTTGAAACCATTCAGGTCCGTGACCATTACGGTCAGAGCGCTTTGACTGCGCTTGCAGCGTGCCAGTTCCTGATCCAAGTGGAGAAATAGTGATCGTGCATTCGGTAACTCCGTCAAATAGTCGGTTGTAGCGGAGCTCTCAGCTTGGCGATACTTTAACGCATTTTCTAACGACAGCGCGGCCTTGGAACTGATCGCCAGCAGAATGCGTAAGTTGTCGCTATCGAACCCATCCAGCTCGGCGCGGTAGAGAGTGAGTGCTCCGATTACGCCAGTCAATCCTTCCAACGGTACCGATAGAGCAGAGCGCAGCGTGCTGAATTTGCTTTCGTCGTCGAGGTAGCCAGGCTCCACCGATGGATTTCCGTTGACGATCGGCTTCCCATTCTGTGCGACCCAACCCGAAACTCCTTCGCCCAGCGGAATCCGCAACGAGGAAAACAGTCGGAAGTTATCGCCACTCACATACTGTGGTAGCAGGTGGCCTTCTTCGCGCACGTACACCGCGATAGAGTCGTAGGGGACGATCCGCTTTAGTTTCACTGCGAGAACGGAAAGTGTTTCGTCCAGGCTCAGCGAAGCGCCCAGTTCATGACTAAGTTCGAAGAGTGACTGTGCTTCCTGCCGCGCTGCAGCGATGGAAGCCAGGAAACCGGCTTCGTTCTTTTGCAGCACGCCGGCGACTGCGGTGGATTCGAAACCTGCGGCGGGTTTGTGTCCCCGTTCCACCTTTACATTTACGGAGAGACCGCTGAAGGGCACCGTCGCAGCCTGGGCGGTCACACGCGCCTCCATCTCAACGCAGTTATCGCACAGCACCTGCACAATTCGCGGATCGAATGCTAAGCCAGATTGCTCCCGCAAGCTTCGCAGTACGTCATCCATGGACAAAGCTTTTCGATACTGCCGATCAGAAGCCAGTGCGTCCAAATAGTCGACGGCCGAAAGAATCCGCGCGCCAATCGGAATTTCCTCACCCTTCAGGCCAAATGGGTATCCGGAGCCATCCCACTTCTCGTGGTGAGCGCGAACAATGGGAACCACGGGATACGGAAAATGCACGCGTTCCAGAATCTCGGCGCCCACCAACGGGTGGATCTTGATCTTCTCGAATTCTTCCGGGCTCAGTCTTCCTGGTTTGGAAATAATGTGTTCCGGCACGGCGAGTTTGCCAATATCGTGCAGCAAGGCCGCGGCCTGCACCGCCTCGCATTCATTCGAGGATAAGTTCAGTTTCTTCGCCATCTCCACAGCGTAGACTCGAACCCGCTGCAAGTGTTCGTGTGTTGTATGGTCCTTCGCTTCAATGGCTAGCGCCAGAGCTTCAATCGTGCGCATATGCAGGTTCGCGACTTCTTCCACATGCCGCTTTTCGTCGTCCAACTTCGCGAGATAGAGACGGTATGACCGGTACACCACGTACACCGCTGGCAGAACCAGCAGTGAAGTTTCCCAGTGAATCCTTCGGTTCAGCCAGCCCACCAGGGAAGCAATGCCCGCGTCCACCAGATAGTAGGGAAACGTCCAGAAATAGAAATCCGACCAAATATTCTTGATCGAACGATGTTCCGTAAGCGAAATTACAAAAGCCACTGGAAGTGTGTTCGCGAAAAAGAACACGGTAGCTGCCGCCAGCAAGGGCACCGAGATGCCGGCTTCCGGCATCGTCCCTAGGGCCCAGTGAAACGTGCCAAACGCCAGCGCCGTTGCCATGCTCACGCTGGCAACGTTGAAGGCTACCTGGAACGAGCGAGGGCGGTCTGCAAACAGGCATTGCGCCAGCGTCGCCGCACATCCAATCAGCAGAGTCTCCCCAAGACCCAACTCCACTACTCCGAGCAGGATGAAAAGAAAATTCACCGACATCGTCCCAGCGATGCCGGGCAGCTTTACTTTTAAGCGCGAAGCAATGATAGCGATCGCTAGATATGAAACGAACTGCGCGAGATCATGACTCGACCAACGCGACAGGCCGGCGCCGAGCAAGAGGGTTCCTGCGATCACAACCGTGCGAATGAAGGCGCGAGCGCGCCCAGACAGAGCGTCCCAACTTTGCGCGCGTTCCGTCAAATCAACCTCCGGCAGGTGACCACTGCAAGCGTCGTCTGAATTAATGAGGTATGCACGCAAAAACAGCGTCCCACCACTTATTCAAAGGTCGATTTAGCGTAGTTCACCAGCGGAGTAAAGGGCAGAGTACTGAGGTAACAAAAGGGAAATAGTTGCGCGATTGATGAACTTTACATGTCGCGAAAGCACGCTGAAACGATGGTAACTTTCCTGTCGCCCATCGGGGATGATAAGACAACGAAGGGGAAGAAGTGTGGGCTCAATGGCAGGAGAAGGTTTTGGTGTAAGCCCGCAACGGGAAACACCGCCAGACCATCACGAAGACCAGCGCGCAGGCCAACGCGAAGATCGCGACCGGGTTCGCATCGGAGAACTCGTTGCCGTCGTGCGTAGCGACGCCATGCACAAGCTTCTTGGCATGGTGGAACGCGTAGCCCGCCACAGCGCCGCCGTCCTCGTCACCGGAGAAACCGGTGCAGGCAAGGAAATGATTGCCCGGGCCATCCATCAATACTCTTTGCGGTGCAATCGGCCCTTTGTGGACGTGAACTGTGCGGCTCTACCCGACAATTTGGCCGAAAGTGAGCTTTTTGGCCATGAAAAAGGTGCCTTTAGCGGTGCCGACAGCCAGAAGCCTGGCCTGTTCGAAATGGCCAACCACGGCACTCTGTTTCTCGACGAAATCGGCGAATTGGACGCTAAGGTTCAAGTAAAGTTGCTTCGCGTTCTCGACGGTGTTCCGTACTATCGCCTCGGCGGCACCCGCAAAGTAACGGTTGACGTACGCATCGTCGCCGCTACCAACCTCAATTTGGACGAAGCCGTACACGATGGCCGTTTCCGAAGTGACCTGTACCACCGTCTGAACCAATTCCAGTTGCGTGTGCCACCCCTGCGGGAGCGGCCTGACGACATTACTGCGTTGGCGGAGTTCCTGCTAGAGCAAAATTTGCCCGGCGGACAGTTTTCGCCAGCCGCCATGGAAGTCCTGATTCGCGCACCCTGGAAGGGGAACGTTCGCGAACTGCGCAATGTGTTGCTGAAAGCAGTCATGCATATTGAGGCAGGGCGCGGTGAAGTGCGGCCCGCAGACCTGCTGCCCTTTCTGAGCCCGAACCAGCACGCAGCCGCAGCCACCGGAGTGTCCCAGCAACCTTTTCAGGGTAGCCTCGGCGACCTTGAACGGCAGGCCATTTTCGAGGTTCTTAGCAAGACAAATGGCGACCGCGAGGAAACCTCCCGTCAGCTAGGAATCTCTCGCCGCACGCTAACCCGTAAACTCCAGCAATATGAGAGGGAAGACGCGGCCAATCCGGGGCTGGGGTGCATCAACACAGATCAGCAGCGTTATTTCCGTGTTGCCGTGCGTATTCCAGCGGATCTCCAGTTGGATACGGGCGTCCGCATCGCCGCCGAGATCAACAACGTCAGCATTGGCGGCGTGGCCCTCTCCAGCCAGGAGACCTTCAAGAATGGGGCCAAGGTTCAGCTCTTCTTTGGCCTGAACAAGACAACGTCCATCACCACCAGCGCCGAAGTGGTGTGGGTTGAAGGCAAGCGTGTCGGGCTGCGCTTTGTCAGCCTAGGTGCCACGGCACGACGTGACCTGGGCCAGTGGCTGCTTCAAAAGGCACAGGCGGAGGGCTGGGACATTGGCCTCGCCGCCACCGAAACCGCCACCGTTTAGCAACATCCCTCAGCTTTCTCTTGGACAATTTGTCTAAATCCGCCCCGGACAGTGCAATTCCAATGTTTTCAATAAGATACGAGAAATTCCAGCCTTTCCTGCCTGACAAGTTGTCTCGAAAGCGTTCTCCGCAATTGCATAACTCATACTAACTACGGTACTTACCGTCTGTTCCTTCTGGCGGAAGGCTTGCTTCCCTCTAGGCACGACCCGCATCGAGGTCGAGAGAGAGGACTATGAAATCGACAACTAACTTCAAACCCAGGCGACCAGCTGATAGTCCACATCGGCGTGGTAGAACCGCTGAGTGGGCTCTGATGTTCTTAGGGGCCCTAAGCTTGCCGTTTTCTGCATCGGCGGCTCAGCGTGGCTTCCTGGATCGCCAAGATGCCCGCTCTGACGCGAAGCTGTCCCCCGAATTCCGAACTGCGCGTTCGGTTCAGGGTTCTAATCAGATGGTGAAGGTGATTATCCAGTATAAACAGCCTGTTATGAACAACATGGCAGCTCTAGGCGAGTCAGAAATGCGCGCCAAGGGTGCTACCGTTCGCGCCCGCCTCGGCTCGATTCGCGCCGTGGCCATGCGCGTACCGGCTTGGATGATTCCTCAGATCGCCAAGAATCCTAACGTTGCCTACGTCACCCCGGACCGTGCGGTTCAGATGACGAGCGGCGGGGACGAAGATGAAGGCTCGGCCGTTGCGCGCGACGTTGCCGCAATTCAGTTCAATGTCGACGGAACCGGCATTGGCGTAGCCGTGATTGACAGCGGCGTGGCCGATCATCCTGATTTGCACGATGCAACCGGCGCTTCGCGCGTCGTTTACAGCGAAAGTTTCGTCGCAGGCGACACCACCACCAACGACAAATATGGACACGGTACCCACGTAGCTGGCCTCATTGCCGGTAACGGATCGGCGTCGGTGACAGGCAGCGGATATGCCCGCGCCTACTCCGGAATGGCCGCTGGCGTGAACATCATCAACCTTCGCGTCCTGGACCAGAACGGCGCTGGCTCCGACAGTCAGACGATTACCGCCATTCAGCAGGCCATCGCTTTGAAGACCACCTACAACATCCGCGTCATCAACCTTTCGTTGGGACGCGGCGTGTTTGAGAGCTATACGCTTGATCCGCTGTGCCAGGCTGTTGAAGCGGCTTGGAAGGCGGGCATCGTGGTGGTGGTGGCGGCTGGCAACAGCGGTCGCGACAACTCCATGGGCACCTCCGGTTACTCCACGATTGGCGCACCTGGGAACGACCCCTATGTCTTGACCGTGGGCGCTACCCGCACTCGCGGAACTGCTAGCCGCGCGGACGACGTGAAGGCCAGCTACAGCTCGAAAGGACCGTCACTCTTGGATCACATCGCGAAGCCGGACTTGGTCGCTCCTGGCAACCGGCTCGCTTCGCTACGCGCAGTCGGCAGCACACTGGATGTGAAGTATCCGCAATACCAGATTGGCTCCGCGAACGGCGGAACAGCACAGTACTTCCGCATGAGCGGTACCAGCATGGCGACCCCCGTCGTTACCGGCGCGGTTGCCTTGATGTTGCAGCAGAACCCAGCTTTGACGCCTGACCAGATCAAAGCACGCCTGATGAAGACCGCTTGGAAGGGCTTCGGGTTGTACTCGACAGCCGTAGACAATAGCGGAGCGACCTATTCCGATCAGTACGACGTCTTCAGTTATGGCGCTGGCTATCTGGATATTCAGGCGGCGTTGTCCAACTCGGAATTGGCGCAAGGAGTTGCTCTTTCGCCGACAGCTGTTTACGACTCGGCTACGGGCAACATCTATTTTGCCAACACGACGACTGCTGTTTCCACAAACTCCGTGGTTTGGGGTAACAGCGTGGTTTGGGGCAGCTCGGTAGTTTGGGGCAACAGCGTGGTTTGGGGTAACTCCGTTGTCTGGGGCAACAGCGTTGTCTGGGGCAACAGCTCAGACAAGGGCTTCAGTGTTGTCTGGGGTAACAGCGTGGTCTGGGGCAGCCACAATACGGCTGCCTTCAGCAGCGGCGACGATGGCGAGAACTAAATTTACCGGGAGACTATACAGAGAAACCATATGACACGCTCATTACCCAAATCGGCGCAAGTTTTCGTCGGTGCGGTAGCGGCAGTCAGCTTGGTCCCGGTTATCGCCGGAGGCCTACAGTGGCAGTCACACAACCCACTGCTCACGCTGAGTCTGCTCGCTGCAACAATCCTGACTTCGAAGATGAAAGTGAAGTTGCCAGGATTGACCAGCACCATGTCCGTGAACCTGCCGTTCCTGTTGCTCGCTATCGCGCAGCTGAATCTGTTGGAAGCTTCGCTGGTAGCCGCAGCCGCTGGATTGGCTCAGACCCTGGGCGGGGACAATCGTCCGGAATTTGTAAAAGTACTGTTTAACACTTGCACGCTCACCAACGCCGCCGCCGCTTCCTATGTGGTATTCCACCACGCGGGCAGCGAAGGCAAGCTGACGACGGTCGCTCTCTGGACCGCCGCCGCAGCAGCGATGTACTTCCTGGCGAACACCATCCCGGTCGCCACGATCATCGCTCTCTCCACGGAGCAGAAGGCAGCCAAGATTTGGTCTGACTTCTTCCTCTGGACGTTCCCCTGCTACGTGCTGGGAACTGGAGTAGCCGCCATTGCGATGTCCGCGCAATCGCTGGTCAACTGGCAAGCTCTGCTTCCGATGGTTGCCGTCGCTTACGGCGTGTACCGTTCGTACACGATGTATGCGTCGCGCATGGAAGCCGAAGCTCCGGTACGCGCCATGGCAGCGAGCGCAGGCCACTAAACCACAACGCAGTTCCAACCCAAAAGCTCCGGCCCAAGGGCCGGAGCTTTTGCTTTGTTCAACCGAAGTTCATTGCGCGACGGAGGATGCACGACGTAACACATGGCCGGGACGTGCGCCCGTTACCTTTCCGTCCGACACCACCCATTCCCCCGACACCATGACGTCAGAGATTCCCTTTGGCGGGGCTTCGGGGTGCTCGATGGTAGACCCGTCAATTACCGTTGCTGGATCGAAGACCACGAGATCTGCAACACAACCGGTGGCGATGCGGCCACGATCTTTCAGGCCCAGTTGTGCTGCAGGCATCATAGTCATTTTGTGAATCGCGGTTCGCAAGGGAAGCACGTGCTGCTCGCGGATGTAACGGCCCAGGATTCTGGGAAATGCTCCGGCACCTCGTGGGTGGGATCCATGCAGAGCTCTGTCGCTGCTAAACATCACCCGCGGGTGAGCGATGAACCAGCGCACATCGGTCCTCCGCCATGGAAGTGCCGATTACTTCTTCCTGATCCGGGCCGCCATCCGTCTCGGAGCTGGTGGCTTTGATCATCCGCATGTAAGCCTGAACTGGTGTCACGCCCCAGGCCGCCGCAATCTGTTCCAGTGTTTTGCCCGCCATGGCGGGCTCCGGGGCGTAGCGGGGGATCATGAGATTGGTCGCACCCCCATTGTCGTAAATCCCCTTTTCCACTCGCTCAGGATTGTAGAAATCGCGGTCCGTCACGAGCACGCGCAAGGTGCTGTGCCAGTAAGTGTAGGGATAGACATCGGCCTTCAAGTCCGCGCCCTGCGCCTTCGCTCTTGAAAACACTTCTGGCATGCGCGTTCTCGCCAGGCGCCAGACTTTGGGGCTGGCGAGCTTGATGTGGGTGATTTCCACTGGCAGATTGCCTTCGCGCCCGATTCGTGTGATCTCTTCGAAGGAGTCGAACACCAGGTTGCCCTCGTCGCGAACGTGGCTAATGTAGAACCCTCCAGTGGCCGCTACGACTTTGGACAGTTCGATCACCTCTTCGGTGGTGGCAAAGTGGCCGTCTTCATATTCCAGACCGCTGGAAAGACCGAAGGCTCCCGCTTGCAGCTCCCGCCCCAGAAGGTCTTTCATCTTCTTCAATTCTTCTGGCGTAGACGGACGGTATAAGTCCTTTCCCATCACTTGCCGTCTGAGCGTCGCGTGGCCCACCATGCTGGCGAAATTAATGGCAGCGGGAGTCTTCTCCAGGTGAGTGAAGAATTCCGCTAACGGAAAATTCGAGCCGCCATCCTGCCCAACAAACACGGTCGTCACGCCTTGACGAGTGACGCTGGCTGCGTCGAGGTCCTCAAAAATTCCGCCGTCGTGATGACTGTGCATATCAATAAAGCCTGGAGCCAGGGCTAGCCCATGTACATCCCGTACAGTCTCTCCGGGCCGGGGAGTCAGTTTCTTCCCGATTGCTGTAAATGCGGTCGCCTTGAATCCGGACGTCGGATCGGGAAGGCTTCTTTCCGCTTCCGTCGTAGAGCCTGACGTTTTTGAGGAGAATTTCCGATGCAACACTCGATGCGGCCGCTAGGGCAAGCACAACGCAGGCACACAGTTGGCGGATTTTCATAACACGCTCCAGTTCTTTCAGACAGCGAAGAGGGTAGAGTATAGCGCGGGTTAGTAGCGCTCTTCGGCAAGGCGTGCACGAGTTCGAGTCGCGCGGCCGCCGAGATCGCTCCAAAGAAGCTTCTACAAAACCGCCGTCTCGTGAATCAATCGCCCTTCCGCAAATCGATCCAGAGAGAGAACTTCAGCATCGATCAACTCTGTAGTTCCTCGTAGAACAAGGTCCGCCAGAATCTTTCCGGTTGCGGGCGCATGCATCACTCCATGTCCGCTGAATCCGTTGGCCAGAAAGAATCCAGGCACCTGCGGTACTGCGCCGAGCACCGGATGATGATCCGGCGTCATCTCGTAAAGCCCAGCCCATGCCCGTTTGGGATTTACCGCCAGCTGTTCAAATATAGGAACGCGCCGCGCCGCCCGCTCCAGAATTTTCTCAATAAACGATGGCTCGAAATTGAGTTTGTAGCCGGGCGTCTCCTCCGGATCATTCCAAGCCAGCAGAAACCCCAGGCCTTCAGGCCGGAAGTGGAAGCCATTCGACATATCGATAATCATGGGCGCCGAGTGTGGAAATTCCGCAAACGGTTCCGTCGGCACCAGCATTCGGCGCAACGGTTCAACTGGCAGATCAATCCCCACCATCTTTGCGATCGCAGCCGACCACGCGCCCGCCGCGTTGATCACAGTTCGCGTCGAAATTGTTTCGGTCGCCGTTGCCACCGAGCAGATGCCTTGCGCGTCTCGGCCAATACCGGCGACCTCCGCATCGCGCACCAGATGGGCCCCGTGTTCAGCCGCCCGTTGCATGAATCCAGTCATCGCGCTGTAGGGATCGACGAACCCATCCGTCGTACACAGCGTTCCGCCAACAATGTCGTCGGTGTAGAGTTCCGGATAAAGAAATGCAATTTCCGTTGCGTCGAGCAGACGCACCGTCTTGAGCCCGAGCGCGACTTGCCGCACATAATTCGCGCGCAGGTACTGCATCTGAGCGGCGTTGGTTGCTAAGAATAAATACCCTTGCGGACGATAGCCCGCCGGATGCCCGAGAACTTCGTCAAACGCCGCATAGAACGGGATGGAATACATCGACATCCGAATATTGATGTCGGTAGAAAACTGCGCGCGCACTCCGCCCATGCTCTTGCCGGTCGAGCCTTTACCCAGATGACTCTCGCGCTCCAGAACAAGAACATCGCGGCAGCCCGCTGCGGTGAGATGGTAGGCAATGCTCGATCCGACAATTCCGCCGCCGATGATGACTATGTCCGCTGATCGCATCGATTCCTTTCTTGCTCCCTCACTGCAATTCCGGCAGCCCCATGAGCTCTCGATCCGCCGCGTCATTGTTCAACATTCCGCTCGACATCTGCTGCTCGCGTTCAGCACGCTGCTTTTCCAGCAAATCGCGATAGCGCTTGAACGCCGCCTCGGACGCCGCGCGCCGCCCCAGCTTCGCCAAAATCTGTCCCTTCAGCGATTGCGTCTGACTATTCTCCGGCGCCAGCTTTTCCGCCGTTTCTGTGGCCACGAGCGCGTCAGCATACTTGCCTTGCCGCTGCTGCACCCGTGCAAGCCCGGTCAGAGCACTTAGGAAATTCGGATCGCGACGCAGAGCTTCCTGGTAGTAGCGCTCGGAATCTCCATCGCTCCCAGCTTGGAAAAACAGTTGCCCCAACTGTTCATAGCTGTACGAAAGATCAGGCTCCAATGCAATGTCCTGCAGAAATTCCGCCTTCGCCCGCTCGTAGTCTTGTTGTTTCAAATAAGCAACGCCAAGATTGAAATGCACAAACGCCAGCTTGGGATCGAGCTCCGCCGCATGAGAAAGTTCGCGCACGGCCTCCATGTTTTCATCCCGATTCAAATGCGCCTTGCCCAGGAAGAGATGAAACTGCGCAGAGTCTTTGCCAATTGCGATCAGTTGGTTCAGCGCTCGTTTTTCTAAATCTAAAAACTTGGCGTGTTGCGCCGCGACTCCCAACACGTACAAATAAGCCAAATTACTAGATTGCTCCGGCCACAAAAACTCCAATGCGTGAGCCGAATCCGCATAGCGCCCCGTGAAGAAATAGCACAGTCCCACCAGATACCGTGCCTGCCCCGACGAAGGCTGATCGTGCAGCACCGACTCAAAAGGAGCGATGGCCGCGTCATAACGATTCTGCCGGTAATAGGCCAGACCAATGTTGAGGCGAATCCCCCAAATCTTGGGCGCCAATTTCTCCGCGCGCGCGAGCTGCTTGAGCGCTTCATCCCAGTTGCGGCGGCGCATGGCGACCACGCCAAGATTCGCGTATGCCCCGGCTGACTTCGGATCAGCCGCCGCCACCCGCCGAAAATTCTTTTCCGCCACCTCCAGATTCCCAGCGCGTAATGCCTCTTCACCTCCGCGAAAAAAAGTGGCGAGACTGGCCGATGACGCTGCCGCCGCAGGCTTCTTATGCGCCTGTGCGACGGCGATTCCGCTTCCCAGAACAAGCACCATCGCGGCCAAAATTGAAGTTCGCACCAGCATAGGAGTCCGCAAAATCACCCCTAAGTCTGAGGGAGACCCGCCACTCAGCGCAAGGTCGTAATTCAACAAATTAGTGCAAATCGCGTTATGATCGGGTGCATTGTTATTGGGGCGGTATCTTTCATGGTCACTATCCGGGATGTTGCCAAGGCCAGCGGGTTTTCCTCCAGCACAGTTTCTATCGTGCTGAACGATGCGCCACTCGCTCGCTATATTCCGGCTTCCACTAAGACTTGCATCCAGCAGGCGGCGAAAAAACTCGGTTACCGGCCCAATCTTTTTGCGCGCTCGCTGCGCGGCAAAAGCAATCGCGAAGTCGGCGTCATGGTGTTCGATATTGCCGACCCCTTCTGCACGCCGATTCTTCGCGGCATTCAGAATTCTCTTTTTGAAACGTCGTATCTTCCTGTCCTGACCGACGCGCACAACGAGCGCAGTCGCTTCTTGCGCTATCTGGAAATGTTGCTGGACCGCCGCGTCGAAGGCTTGATTGTGCTGGCCAATTGGCTCTTCGTCGATATTGATCTTCTCGCCGACCTCGAACGCAACGGCGTGCCCACAGCCATGATTGGACGCGAACTCGAAACCGACAAGATTAGCTCGGTCCTGGTGGACAATGAAGCCGGCGGACGCTTTGCCATGGAGCACGTGATCTCTCTCGGACATAAGAAGATAGCGGTGATTCGAGGCCCGAAGACGTTGGGCGATAGCCTCCCCCGGTGGCGCGGCATGCAGCAGGCGGCAAAGTCCGCGGGGATTACGCTCGATCCGAAACTCACTTTAGACATACCCGAATCGCGCAACCCTCTGTCCGGGTTCGACGCGGGTGTTGTGTTGACGGAGGAGCTGTTACATCGCCGTCGGGCGTTTACCGCGCTCGTCGCTTTTGACGATTTAACTGCCTTTGGTGCTATCCGCGCGCTGGAAAAGAACGGCGTGCATGTGCCGGCAGATTGTTCCGTAATTGGATTTGACGATATTGCGCAGTCTGGGCTGTGCACTCCGGCGCTCACTACCATTCGCCAGCCGATGCAGGGGATGGGCGCCGCCGCGGTCAGCATTTTGCTGGAAGCCATCAACCTGGCCCAGGACAACCGCCGCAGCACCGCCGTCCATCAGAAGATGATGCCGGAGCTGATTGTGCGAGACTCAACAAAATCGTTACGGTAATTTCCACGTTCGTAAAGTCGGTCGGCGGCAGTGGCGTATTCGCAGAAACTACTGAAATCGGTAGCGCGCGAGCGAAACTTCTACCATATTCCGTAGGGCCGCGGGCGCTCGTCGGCGTTAACCTACTGAAGGAACAGCCTTAGGAAGGCTGTATTCGAGGAGCCGAAAAATTTTGCGAACCTGCCCTATTAAAAGCTTTCAATAAACCCAATGTTACGGTACTATGAAAAAGTTTTGTGGCCCCTGTCCGCACGCGTTGGCCACTGAAATCTCCCGACGAGGTGATGTTGATGCGATCGCTCTCCAGACTTGCCTGTGTTTCGTTGCTGCTGTTGAGCCTGCCCATTGCCGTTTTGGCGCAGACAACCGGTTCCATTACTGGTACAGTCCGGGATTCCTCCGGCGCAGTTCTCCCTAAGGCGCAAGTGACGGTGAGCGATACCTCGAAAGGATTCAGTCGCACCATTCCCACGAACTCCGATGGCGAATACCTCGTCGCCGGGCTCGACGCGGGTACCTATGATGTCACCGTTACGTCGGGCGGCTTCAAGAAGTATGAAGCCAAGGGCGTGGTTCTTGATGTCGCCCAAAAGGCCCGCGTTGATGTCGCCATGGAAATCGGCGAAACGTCGATCGCAGTCACTGTGGAAGGAACCACCGTCGCGCAGGTTGAAACCCAGTCATCCGAATTAGCCGGAACGGTTTCCGGCAAAGAGATCAGCCAGCTGCAACTCAACGGTCGCAATTTCACCCAACTCGTAACCCTCGTCCCCGGCGTCAGCAATCAGACCGGACAGGATGAAGGCCAGGTCGGCATCGCCGCCAACGTCTCCTTCAGCATCAACGGCGGCAGAGTGGAATACAACAACTGGGAGTTGGATGGGGGGGACAACATGGACAACGGGAGCAACTCCACGTTGAACGTCTACCCTAGTTTGGATGCTATTGCTGAATTCAAGGTGCTCACTTCTAACTACGGGGCGCAGTACGGCCGCAGCGGGTCGGGGACCGTCGAAGTGGAAACGAAGTCGGGAACTAATGCCTTCCACGGCACGGCCTATGAATTTGTTCGCAATGACAAATTCAATGCCTTTAACTATTTTGACGATCCTACGGCACCCAAGCCGGGCTACAAGAAGAATGATTTCGGCTACACCGTGGGCGGGCCTGTGTTTATTCCCGGCCACTACAACACGAACAAGCAGAAAACCTTCTTCTTCTGGTCGCAGGAATGGCGCCGAGACCGGATCGCCAGGTTGTTCAATCAGGCTGTTCCGTTCAGCGCTCAGCGGACAGGTAACTTTAACGATGTTTGTCCTAATCCCAATCCCGCTCCCGGTGCCGATCCTTTTGCCGATTGCCCGCACGACCCCACAACTGGTGCTTTCTATCCCGGCAACCAAGTTCCATTCGACCCCACAGATCCCAACGTCCAGGCGCTGCTGTCGCTCATACCGTTGGCGTCGGCAGGACAGGACATTCCGGGCGGGGCCCACTTTAACGGTACCGTTGGCACACCCGTGGATTGGCGCGAAGAACTCATTCGCGTGGATCACAACCTCACCAATAACAACCGTGTAACCTTCCGCTATATTCACGATTCGTGGAAGAAAACGACCGACGTTCCGCTTTGGACGAATGCAGGAAGCTTCCCAACCAGCCGCACCGATTTCAAGGGACCGGGCCTGGCTATGCTGGCTCGCATGAGTTCCACGCTGTCTCCAACGCTGCTCAATGAGTTTGTTTTCAGCTACACCACCGATCACATTGTGCTGAACAACGTCGGCATCTGGAAGCGTCCAGCCAATACGACGTTTGGCGATTTGTTCGGAGGGAATGGAGGCGGCATTCTGCCCGGAATCAACATCACCGGCGGCAATGCTTATGGCGGCGGTTTTGGACAGGATGTGGGTTACATCCCGAACGGACCTTACAACTCCAATCCCACCTATACCTATCGCGACAACATCAGCAAGATCGTTGGCAAGCACAACCTGGCCTTCGGAGCCTATTTTGTGGCCGCCCAAAAGAACGAATTTGGCGGCGAACTCAGCGCCGGATCGATTCCCGGCTATCTGACCTTCGACCCCAGCAATACTCAGTACACCCGAAACGGATTTGCCGACTTGCTTCTCGGCAATATCTCCAGTTTCGGACAGCAGGATAAACACGTTAAGTACTACAACCGCTACAAAATCCTGGAACCCTACGTCCAGGATGATTGGCACGTGACCAATCGCCTCACTTTGAATCTAGGGTTGCGCATCAGCTTGTTTGGGACTTATCGCGACCGCCTGCATTCGGCCTTTAACTTCGATCCCGCAAGGTACGACTTCACTCGCGGCACAAATGTGGACTCGAGCGGCGTCGTTCACTTCTTAACCGTCGACGACCAGACCCCCACTCTGACCGATCTGCCGAACGGCATCGTGCAATGCGGGGTGACCGCTGGCGTGCCCGACGGTTGCATGAAGGGGCACCTCTTCAATCCTGCGCCGCGTATTGGTTTTGCGTATGATCCAACCGGCGGCGGCAAATGGGCGATTCGCGGCGGTTACGGAATCTTCTACGAACACACCAACGGCAACGAAGGCAATACGGAGTCGTTGGAAAACTCTCCGCCACTCGCCACCACAGTGCAGCAGAACAATATTGTGGGTTACACAAACATTGGAGGAGGCAGCGGGGGGATCTCGCCCCAATTTCCTCTGAACGTCACGCAGGTGCCCACCAAGGCGATCTGGCCTTACATGCAGCAGTGGCACTTAGATGTGCAGCATGAGATTCTCCGCAACACCGTTGCGACTGTCTCCTACGTGGGCAGCAAAGGCACGCACCTAACGCGCCAGGGCAACGCTAATCAGCTTCGTCCGCTGGATTCCTCTCAAAATCCTTACAAGCCCGGAGAGGCTAAGACTGCAGCGGAGTGCGGCGACCCCAACGACCCGGCTGCGCGAGACGCGTACGGGATACCG
>JAYVEP010000178.1:0-4062 GCA_043749225.1 Acidobacteriaceae bacterium | reverse complement strand
CTGTCCTCCACGGCATCTCGCAATCCACCCCCGCCCTCGCGCGCGAGTGTAAAGGATGTGTCGAGACGCTGTGTAAAGGATGTCATGGGACTGGACATCAAAGAGCGACGTGAACCTGGGGCACCGTGCTAAACGACAGAAAGTCCGGGAATCCTCTGGAAGTGGCGCACATTCAGCGTCATAACTGAATAACCGAGATGAAGAGCGGTCGCGCCGATCACTAAGTCTTCGAACGCAAGTTGAAAGCCTTGCGCCGCTTGCTGTCCTTCGATGCGCCCAACCATTCTCGCGATATCGAGCGTCATCGGATGTACGGGCACATCTCTTGCAAGCCGCTCGATAAATTCCAAACGGTGTTCTTGCTGCGCTTGCGATTTGGTGCGATAGGCGCCGTGGACCAATTCCGCCACGGTTACGACCGAAAGGCCGATCTCCGTATCGCCTTGGCTAGTCTGTACCAATTCTAGAATTTGGCGGACGCTGTGGCCTCTGCGCTCAGCCGCAACAATTACACTGGTATCGAGAATTACTCCCACGCGGGCGGGTTCCACGGCTTGCGGTTCTTGACGATCTCTTCCACGTCTCCGGCGAAGTCCGGATCGAGCACAGTCGCAGTGCCTGTTTCCTCTTCATGCACCCTGGCCACCGCAATACACTCCGAGATCAAACGCCCTCGTTCCGGCTCGGCGTGGACGACCAGCGCGACGGGCTTTTGTCCGTCGATCACGATCTCATCTCCGGCGCGCACCCGCGCCAGCAAGCCTGCGAAGTCGCGAGCCGCATCGTCTTCGGACATATGAATGACGTTCTTCACCATGCCATAGATTATATCGCTAGTCGTGTTCCACCCGATTACCGTCGGTTACCCCTTCGCCGCAGCACTCCCGGCCTCTTACGCCTTTCGTGCGTCTCTGTTATTGTCGCCTGATGCGTCGCGGACTGCCTAAAATCGGGCTGGCTTTGGTTTTTTCGGTGCTGGCATTCACCATGGCGGCCGCTCCCACTGCGGGCAAGAATCGCCCGATCTCGACCCAAATCCGCCTTGATCGCGACGGGGAGAAGTGGGCCTCCAAAACCCTTCGCAAGATGTCGCTGGAGGAAAAGGTCGGCCAGGTCATCATGCCCTGGGCGCGCGTCCGCTTCCTGAACACTAAGAACCCCGAATACCTCAAGTTAAACGACGCTCTCCGCAAGTATCACGTGGGCGGATTCGTGGTCAGCGTGCCAGTCGAGGGGTCCAAACTGCTCTACAGCGAGCCTTACGGGACAGCCGCGCTCACCAATCAGTTACAGCATGATTCCAAGCTGCCACTGCTCTTCGCAGCTGACTTTGAACGCGGGCTTTCCATGCGCCTCCTAGGCACCAGCGTTTTCCCCCACGCCATGGCCTTTGGAGCGGCAGGCAAGCTGGAATACGCTGAGGCTTTTGGCCGCGTCACCGCGCAGGAAGCTCGCGCCATTGGTATCCACTGGAACTTCTTCCCTGTCGCGGATGTGAACTCCAATCCTGCGAACCCGATCATCAATACGCGTTCGTTTGGCGAAGACCCCCAGCAGGTCGGCGACATGGTTTCTGCTTACATTCGCGGAGCCCACTCTCAGGGCATGCTGACCACAGCTAAACACTTTCCCGGTCATGGAGATACCGGCAGCGACTCGCATCTTGGCGTCGCCCAGGTTACAGGAGACCAAGCCCGCTTGGATGCGGTCGAAATGCCTCCCTTCCAGCAAGCAATTGCCTCCGGCATTGATGCAGTGATGGTTGCACATGTTTCCGTGCCAGCCATCGATTCCGACCCAAAACACGTGGCTACGACTTCAGTCAAGGTCGTTCGCGGCGTTTTGCGCGAAAAGCTTGGATTCAAAGGGATTGTCGTCACCGACGCGCTGGACATGGGCGCGCTGACGCGACTTTACGCTGGGCAGATCGGGCGCACGTGTGTCGACGCCTTCAAGGCTGGCAACGACGTGCTGCTGATCCCAGCGGATATCGATGCCTGCTTCCGGGCCATGGTTGGGGCAGTGCGAAGTGGAGAGATTCCCAAAACGGACCTGGATGCCTCGGTTCTCAAGTTGCTACGCGCCAAAGCCTCCCTGAGCCTCCAGAAGCATCGGGAGGTCGATCTGAAGGCTCTACCCGAAAGGATCGCGTCTCCGGACAACCTGGCGCTAGGGCAGCGTATCGCAGACGACTCTCTGACCCTGATTCGGGACAATGGGAAGGTTTTGCCCATGCGCCCAACTGCCGTCACTAGCGGAAATCATGGAACCGATCCGGCTCCCCTGCCGTATCAGACAGTGGAGACGACAGCGAACCGTGTTGTTGCTGTCGTTTTGACCGACGATGTGCGTTTGGAGTGGGGACGCGTGCTCGAACGAGAGCTGCGCGCCCGAGTTCCGGACGCGAATGTGATTTTTGTCGATCCGCGGAACGCTAAGTCCATGACTGAACAGGTACTTAACTCGACTGAGGAAGCGCAAACCGTGATCGCAGCGGTTTACCTGGTTCCTTCAGGTGGCAAGCGCGCACGTGTGGGAGACCGTTCGACTAGCGCAGTCGGTCTGGGAGATGCGGCAGGCTCGTTGTTGCAACAAGTTCTGACGCGCGCTGGGGATAAGACGTTCGTGGTTTCCCTAGGCAGTCCGTACTTCATTTCAGATTTTCCGGATGCGCAGAATTATCTGTGCGCGTTCTCGAACTCGACCGTGTCGGAGATGGCGGCTGTGAAGGCTCTGTTTGGAGAGATTCCGATTCACGGTCATTCGCCGGTGACCATTCCGAATATTGCGCAGCGTGGGGCTGGGCTGGAGAAGGCCGCCACGCCGGCTCCCAATTCGCCCGCTGATTCTGGAGATAAGTCCCATGTCCAACAGTAGTGATAAGTTCTGCAACACACCCTCAGGGGCTAAAGCCCAGTTCTCATCTGGCCCTAGCGGCACGACTGAAGTCGTGCCCTTCCCGCAGACCCTTCTCTTCCCGCAAACCCTTTTGTTCCCGCAGACCCTTCTGGTTGACGAACCGGGCTCTAGGCACGTTCCTGGGAAGGGCATCGGCTTTAGCCGTGCCATTCAAGCTGCACGGGTTCCGGCTTTAGCCGCTGGGGCTGGTTCTACCGACGGTCGCGTTCATGCGCGAAACCTCATTTGGGTGGCTGCCGTGTCCGTTCTCGGGCTCAGCCTCTCCGCGTGCAGCGTGAACGTAAAGGAAAAAAAGAACGCGAATGGCGATAAGGACGTGACTATCAAGTCGCCTATCTCTGACATGCACATTGGGAAGGATGTGGAAGGCGCGGATACAGGAATTTCCGTGTATCCCGGGGCGCGACTGGTTGAAAAGGACGATGACGGCGGCAGTGACCGCGCCAACCTCAACATTTCAACCGCTCTGTTTGAATTGAAGCTGGTGGTGGTGAAATACGCCTCCGATGATGCGCCTGAAAACGTGCTGGCCTTTTACAGGAACGATTTGAAGAAGTACGGCAAAGTTTCTGAGTGCAAAAAAGAAGGTAAAGATCCGCATGTGAACGTAGACCTGCACTCTGGTGGCGACTCCAAACACGCGAGCGATAAGAAGTGTTCAGGGGATGGCAAGGGCGAGACCGTCGAACTCAGCGTTGGCAAGGACGACAATCACCATATTGTAGCCGTCTCTCCCAAGGGTAAAGGGTCGGAATTCGCGCTGGTTTACGTGCGTACGCGCGACGATAAGACGATCTAAGGAATATACCCCCCTGTCCACCCGCCCAGGTTAACGTCCACAAGACGGATGTGAACCTGGGGCACCGTGCATATTTTCTGCTAAGATTCGGCCTTATGATTGGCCAGACTATCTCGCACTATCGCATTGTTGAGAAGTTGGGCGGGGGCGGGATGGGCGTGGTTTACAAGGCCGAAGACACTCGGCTGCACCGTTTGGTCGCTCTAAAATTTCTGCCCGCCGAAGTCTCCAAAGACCCCCAGTCACTCGCCCGGTTTGAGCGCGAGGCGCAAGCTGCGTCCGCCCTCAACCATCCCAATATTTGCACCATTTACGACATTGGAGAGCATGAGGGCCAAGCCTTC
>JAYVEP010000177.1:0-4065 GCA_043749225.1 Acidobacteriaceae bacterium | reverse complement strand
TGATGTGCGCGGCGGTGTGGGTCATCTTTCGGAAGTGGTAAGGAACTGGCTGTCGGCTCTCGACTAGATCTGCCAAACTGCGCGGATGGCCTATAATTGGGACTCAGTTTCCGACCGACGTTTCCTGCGGGAATACCCAAGGCGCGTCGGCGGTGAGTGCATGCACGATTTGCGCATGAACTCCAAGGGTGTAGGTGGAAACGCCTGCGCCTCCCGGCTTCGCGAGAGGCTTTGGAAAGGAAACGCTCTCAGGACTCCAGCCCTGTTTGTCTCCTTTCCTGTGCTAGCGAATCCAAAGAAGTGCGGCTGTCAGCTTTCGGCTAGAACCCAGCGGAACAAGCTCCGCTGCCACACGATCAAGCGCCGATAGCTGAGAGCCGAAAGCCGACAGCCGCACCTATGTCCCTGACCGACAAATACGGACGCCCTATCACCGATCTCCGAATCTCCGTCACCGACCGGTGCAACTATAAGTGCGTCTATTGCAGAACGGGAACGAGCGGCGCTCTTTATTCCGAACTGACATTTGAAGAATACTTGCGCATGGCTCGGCTGTTTGTTGGCTTGGGCATCACCAAACTCCGGCTCACCGGTGGAGAGCCGTTGCTGCGAAACGGCCTGGTAGATTTTGTGCGCGAGCTGGCGAAGCTGCGTACGGTGGAAGGGAAGGCTCCCGATATTGCCGTCACGACGAACGGCCACTTGCTGGCGGATCTGGCGCAGCATTTGAAAGACGCGGGTCTGCGGCGGGTGACGGTAAGCCTGGATGCGGTCGATCCCGAACGCTTCGCTCGGATCACGCGGGTGCCGGACGGGTATGAGAGCGTCGTAGCTGGAATTCGTGCCGCTCGTAGAGCCGGACTCGATCCCGTCAAAGTGAACTGTGTTCTGTTACGCGGCTTCAACGAGGATCAAATTATCCCTCTCGGCAAATTCGCCCGCGAAGAAGGCGTAGTCGTGCGCTTCATCGAATTCATGCCGCTGGGAGAAGATCGTGCGTGGTCGCGCGACAAAGTTGTTGACCTCGAAGAAATTGTCACCAAAATGTCCGAGTTCCGCCCGCTGGTGGAGATTCCGAACGAACGCAGCGAGACGGCGCGCAAGTATCGCTTCGACGATGGCATCGGCGAAATTGGGATCATCGCACCTGTCTCTATGCCGTTTTGCGGACATTGCAGCCGCATTCGCGTCACCTCAGATGGCAAGATTCGCACCTGCCTGTTTTCCGTCTGGGATCACGACTTGTACAGCGTGATGCGACGCGGCGGGAGTGACGAAGAGTGTCTCCAGTTCATTCGTGAAGTGGTGCTCAAGAAAGAAGCCCGGCACCACATCGGCGAGCCGGATTTCGTACCAGCCTCGCGGACGATGGTGCATATCGGGGGATAGCCGACAGCCCACCCAGCAATCCGGTAAAATAGATCCAAGCCCATGTCTGATCGCACATTCACTCTCGAAGAAGCGCAGTCCATGCTTCCCGTCCTCGAAGGCTTGCTGCGCACAGCGATTGACGGCAAGCAGTTTATCGACGATATCAATGCCGAGTTCCAGGCCTTAGCGCATCGCGTCTACCTTAGCGGAGGCCTGCTGGTAAACGTCGCCCACTTCGCCCGTCGCCGCGCCGAGCACGATAAGGCCATGCAGCGCGTAAAAGATGCTGTTCACGAAATCGACGCCATCGGCGTGCAGGTCAAAGACCTCGATATCGGCCTGCTGGATTTTCCCTGTGTGGTGAAGGGGACAACAATCCTGCTCTGCTGGAAGCTAGGCGAAAAGCAGATTGCCCACTGGCACGGCACCGACGAAGGCTTCGGCAGCCGCAAGCCTCTCGACCAGAGCATCCTAGGATCGAAAGACCAGCCCGGAAAGATTAACTAACTTTGTGTAGCGCCGCTTTTGGGTAGCGCTACAAATGCTTTCATCGAAAAAATTCCTGCAAGATTTCCCGCCCCAACCGATCTCCCAGGGTCAGAGCGTGTTCCACAGGTGCCGAGGCGTGTACTGGTGTGCCAAGGCATCCCGCCAAGCTCTGCTAGAATCTGACTTATCCGGTGCGGTCTCGAAAAGGCCGCCCATATCGAGGTTCCCATGTTTTCGTTGCCGAATCGTAAGACTGTCCCAACGCTTTTGGCGCTATTGCTGCTGGTTTTGACCATTGCGTCGTGCAAGAACTTCTTTGTGGACCCGAAGCTGACGTCGATTGCGGTGAATCCGTCTACCGCTTCCCTTACGATAGGCGGAACGGGAGGAACCGCGCAATTGCTCGCGACTGGGACTTATGACGACAGCACCACGAAGGACGTGACGCAATCCGTGACTTGGACGGTTACACAGAGCAATCCGACCGGTGCCGCAACCGTGGGCAATACGGCGGGCAAGAAGGGGCTGGTGACTGGGGTCTTGGCGGGTACGGCCACGATCCAAGCGAGCGCAGGCGGCGCGACTGCGGGCTCTGCCACGGTTACTGTAGGGCTGACGCTGACGAAAATCACCGTAACCCCTGCAAATGACACGATCACTAAGTCGCAGACGCAGACCTTGCCATATACCGCAATGGGAACTTATTCCGATGGTTCAGTTCTGGACATAACCAGTGCCGTAACCTGGACATCGAGCAATACTGCCGACGTGACGTTCAGCACCACGATCATCGGTCTCGCGAACATTCTCAATACCACTGGCGGAAGTTCGATTACCATTACGGCGACGTCTACGCCAGCTACAGGATTGATCGTGGGGCAGACTAGCCTGACGGTTAACTAGCGGCATTAGAGTAGCTAAACGGTAATAGAAAAGGGCGCTCAAGTGGTGCCCTTTTGTCGTGGGGCCCCTGGCCCACGCCTTGTGGTACCAACCGTATTACGGATTCTTATTGGTTCCGCAGGTATGATTGGATCAAGGAATCCAACGACTACGTGCCGCGATTTTTCCATAGATTAGTGATCGCCCTCGCGCTCATGCTCTTCTTCGCCGCCTGCAAGAACCACGGCGGCAAGTCGCACGAGGTCGCCTACGTTTCCGCGCCACAGACTTTCCTCCGCGACCGTGTGGCGACCGTCTACAACAAAGTTGCAACCATCAAAAACGGCGACCGCCTCGAGGTTCTGGAGCGCACCAACAACAAGCGTTTCGTCCATGTCCTCATGGCGAATGGGACGGATGGTTGGGTGGAGCAGCGCTCGCTCGTCGGCGAAGATGTTTTCGCGGCGTTCCAAAAGCTGGCCACCGACAACACCAACACTCCAATCCAGGCGCAGGGAATCACTCACTCGGAAACCAACCTCCACGTCACTCCGGGACGCGAAACCGAACATCTCTACCAGCTAACGCAAGGCGGCAAGACTGCTCTACTCAAGCGCGCAGTGGCTGAAAAAACCTTGCCCGGAGGCGCTCCTGCCAGGCCGAAGCCAGCGACCAACGCCACCAGAGACGCTTCGAAATCAAGCGACGCCCCTCAGCCCATTTTGGAAGATTGGTGGCTCGTCCGCGATGACCAGAAACGTGTGGGTTGGGTCCTGGCCCGCCTCATCGATCTCGATGTTCCGCTCGAAATCGCGCAGTACGCCGAAGGCCAGCGCATGGTTGCCTTCTTTGTCCTACGAGAAGTTCAGGATACTAACGGAGGTCTGACGAAAAGTGTTCCAGAATACCTAGTCCTCTCCACCGAGCCCCATGATGGACAGGATTTCGATTTCAACCAGATCCGCGTCTTCACCTGGAACACCAAACGTCATCGCTACGAAACCGCTTACCGCGAGCACCACTTAGACGGCCAGCTCCCGGTCACGGTCGGCCACGAGGATTTTGGCAAAGAAGGGAATCTGCCCGCTTTCACCCTGCATGTGAAAGACGATGACGGAAAAATTCTAGAGAGGAAGTACAAGATGAACGGCCCCATCGTACGCAGAGTCTACGCCGCTGGGCATGAGCCGGAAAAGGTCAAACAAGGAAGACGCCGCTAGGGCGTGTTTCATAAATACATAAAACAAAGAAATTGTCATTCTGAACGCAGTGAGGAATCCCCGGCAATTTCAGTTGTATTCATGATCGCAAGGAATTCTCACC
>JAYVEP010000176.1:0-10480 GCA_043749225.1 Acidobacteriaceae bacterium | reverse complement strand
GTTCTCCAGCGTTTGGATTTAGCTTCGCGCTCGGTCTCGGAGTTGGGCACGGTGCTGAATTTCGCCAGCCCCATGTCCTGGGCTGAACCCGGTAAATCCATCTACGTCAGCCGCCAGGTCAATGGCATCACGAATCTGTGGGAAGTTTCCTTGTCTGACCAGTCGCTGAAACAGATTACGTTTGGTCCCGGCCCCGACCTCAACCCGATGGTTCGCCCCGACGGCAAGGGCCTGTTCTTCATAAACGGTAAGAAATCGAGCGCTCTCACCCTCTATTCCGTCGCTTCCCACCAGTCTTCTGACGTGCTGGCCGAGGATGTTTTCCAGCCCGTTCTCTCCCACACTGGCCGCCGCGTTACGTATCTTACAGAGCCTGAGATTGGGAAAGTGGAACTCTGGGTTTCCGACCTCGACGGCGCCAACCGCCTGAAGCTCGCGAATACCGCGGTTCACATGGAAACGCTCGCGTGGTCCCGCGATGATTCCAAATTCGTGTTCTCGGATGTAAATGAGAAGGACGGCAAAACCTACGTCATCGATGTGGATGGCACGCATCTCCGCGAACTGGCGACCGGCGGGGAGATCGTCGAGCTTGCCGCCGCCGAGCCCGGCACGGATTCGATGTACTGCTCCACCTCTGAGACGGACCGTTCCTCCGCTTCCTCGAAGACCTGGAAGCTTGACCTCAAGGATTCGGCGGCTACCCCTGTGCTATTGGAGCAGAAGTGCCTCGGTGTCACGGATGTCTCCGCCGACCGCAAATTTATTTTAGGCACGCGGCTCTGGGGAAACGATCCGGGGATTTACGAATACTCCATTGCCGACAAGAAGTGCACGCCCTTGAAACCGAACCTGCCCACCTATGTTGCCCGGTTCGCTCCGGACGGCAAGTCATTCATTTATATCCTCGCGTCCCACGGAGAAACCACGGTATTCCGTCAGCCGTGGCTCAATGGCTCCCTGACCGGCGCGGCCAAGCCCGTGCTGAAGTTCCCCTTCGCGATCCGGGAAGACTACCAGGGCAACGCGTATGACATTTCTCAGGATCTTTCCAAGATTGTCTACGTTCGCCCGAATGGGCGGGATGATCTTTACTTCTTGCCTATCCAATAATTGCTCGCGCTGCTAGTTGCTCGCCCTGCAGTACTTCGTTACCATACCCTATCGAATGATCGGCGAAACTATCTCGCATTACCGCGTCGTGGAAAAGCTTGGCGGCGGCGGGATGGGCGTGGTCTACAAGGCTGAGGACACAGAGCTTGGCCGTTTTGTAGCCCTCAAGTTCCTGCCCGACGAACTCTCGCGCGACCCTCAAGCATTGGAACGCTTTCGGCGGGAAGCTCGTGCCGCATCGGCCCTCAACCATCCCAACATCTGCACCATCTACGAAATAGGCAAGCACGGCGACCAGACCTTCATTGCCATGGAGTTTCTCGATGGCATGACGCTGAAGCACTTGATTGCGGGCGAGCGGGCAGGCGGGCATATCGAGAACGAAACTCTGCTCACGCTCGCCATTGATATCGCCGACGGCCTAGACGCGGCGCATGCGCAGGGCATCATCCATCGCGACATCAAACCAGCCAACATCTTTGTAACCAAGCGCGGCCACGCCAAGGTGCTGGATTTCGGTTTAGCCAAGGCCTTGCCTACCAACAATCCCTCGGGTGCGACCGACAACACCGCCGCCACCATGGACGAGCATCTCACCAGCCCCGGCTCGACGCTGGGCACGGTTGCGTATATGTCTCCGGAGCAGGCGCGCGCCAAGGATATGGACGCTCGCAGCGACCTGTTCTCGTTTGGCGTGGTGCTTTACGAAATGGGGACGCGGACGCTTCCCTTTCGCGGCGGGAGTACCGCAGAGATATTCCAGTCAATTCTTGGCGCCGCGCCCGTAACCGCTCTGCGGCTCAATCCTGACTTACCGCTGGAACTCGACCGCATCATCAACAAGGCGCTGGAAAAGGATCGTAATTTGCGTTATCAGAACGCGGCGGACCTACGCACAGATTTAGTACGGCTGAAGCGGGACTTGGATTCCGGCAGGTCGTCCATCACTGCGACCGATGTGAGCGGCGTACTTCCCGCAAATAGTGCATCTGGAACTTTCCCTCCGAATCCGCCCTCTGGAAGCACTCCGGCTATCAGCTCATCTTCGAATCCTGCGATTGCGGCTGTCGGTTCAAGGCGCTACCTCGCTGCGGGCCTCACTGCGCTTGTGGTGATTGCCGCCGCATCCGGCATCTATTTTTCTCGCGACAAAGCCGCCACCAAGAAGGTCGGCTCCATTGCCGTCCTTCCTTTCGTCAACGCCACGACGGATGCCAACAATGAATACCTCAGCGATGGCCTCACCGAAAGCCTCATCAGCACGCTCTCGCAATTGCCGGACGTGAAAGTGATGGCGCGCAGCACGGTTTTCCGCTTCAAAGGCAAGGAAGACGACCCCAGTCAAATTGGCAAGACGCTCCAGGTCGATGCCGTGCTCACGGGTCGCATCACGCAACGCGGCGATCAATTGGGCATTGCTGCCGATTTGGTGAATGCCGCCGACGGCACCGAATTATGGGGAGAGCAGTACGTCCGCAAACTGGCCGACATCACGCAGCTACAAGGCGACATCACTCGCGATATTTCCAGCAAGTTGCGCATCCAGCTCAGTGGAAACGAACAGGAGCGGCTCGGCAAGGCAGGCACCACGAGCGCAGAAGCCTACCGGCTTTACCTGGAAGGCCGGCAACTCTGGCATGGCCGTACGCCGGAGGGAGTTAAGAAGAGCATTGATCTTTTTCAGCAGGCAATCGCCGCCGACCCCAACTACGCTCTAGCCTACACCGGGCTGGCCGATGCATACTATTTGGTGCCGGGCTTAAACGTCGGTATCACGTCAAAGCAGGGCAATCGATTGGCGGAAGAAGCGTCGCGCAAAGCCCTGGAACTCGACGGTTCCCTTTCCGAGGCCCACTCGGCACGGGCTACGGTTCTGACGTTAGATCGGCAGTGGAGCGAATCTGAAACGGAATACCGCCGCGCTCTTGAGTTGAATCCAAATAACGCAGTCGCTCATTATTTTTATGCGTTCGATAACCTCGTTCCGCAAAAGCGCATGGCCGAGGCTGAGGCGGAGTTTCGCAAAGCCTTATCGCTGGATCCTCTTTCCTCCATCGTAAACGCCAACTTCGCCGTGGCGCTGGAGGAGATGCATCGCTACCCGGAAGCGCTCGCGGAATTCCAGAAGATTCTGAGACGTGATCCGAACTCCCGGCTCACACACCACAAGCTGGGGCAATTTTATGCCTCGACGGGACGATTCGCCGAGGCTGTGAGCGAAAGCCAGAAATCTTTGCCCGAACCGATCCGGGCCAGCGCCGATACCAAAGGCTATCTTGAATGCGAGATGGCCCATAAGGGAGGACTCCAGTCTGGCGCTGTTGCGGTCGCTTACGCCGCCAGCGGAGACCGCGAACATGCCTTCGAATACCTCGAAAAAGCATATGCCGATGAAGACATCGAATTACTGATCGTCATCCGCTCACCCGCGTTCGACTCGCTCCGCACCGACCCGCGCTACAAAAACCTGATGAAGCGGCTGGGGCTGCCGGAGTAGCGGAGTATTTGAATCGCGCTCCAGCCAAGAACGCGTTTGTCATTCTGAGCGCCGCGAAGAATCCCTTTCAAATACCAACAGTCTTGTTTTCTAAAGGGATTCTTCGCTGCGCTCAGAATGACAAGCGTCTCACGATCAGCCTCAATTGGCGTAGCAAACAAAAAGGGCAGCCATTGCGGCTGCCCTCGTTGTTCCGTACTTGAATCGATTCTAGTGCGCTTTCTTGTGTGCAGGACCCTTGTGCACAGGAGTCTTCTTCGCCGGCTCAGGAGCAGCTGCTGTCAGCAGCGTTCCCTTCACCATCTGCATCACAAAGGGCTTCGGAGTATAGCTGTCCGGCACGCCGCCGAATTGCAGTTCGGCACCTTCCTTCGGCGTCAGCTTGGCAGGAATCGGACCCGTCATCGTGAGCTCGATATCCATGCGCTTCGCTTCAATATCATCCACGCTGGCAGCCAGTTGTAACTTGGTCGGCGTCACGGAGATCACGTTGCCAACCATCTGCAAGGGCTGGCCCTTGATGGCATCCCAGACTGTGTCCTTGTCTTCCTGTTTGCCTTCGGAAAGAACCAGTTCCCACTCAGCGAAGTCCATGTCCTTCGGCTTCTTCGCCTTCACGATGTCCGCAGCCTGCTGCTCCGGCGTCGGAGGAATGTACTTCGTAATCGCAAAACCGGCAGGCGGCAGCGGAGTGTTGGCAGTCTGCGCCAGCAATTCCTTCCAGCCATCTTCGGCACCGTGATATTTCATGTACTTGCTGTGGCCAAACTTGGTGATCTGTTCTTTGCCCTTAGGATCCGTCGAGAGATTTACGGCGCGGGCGATGAAGAACAGGCCGTTGACCGGATCTTCAGGAGTGGAAGGCGGCAGCGAGGATACCGCCAGCCCGTACACATCTTCCAGGCTGTTCGGACTGGCCTTCACCGACTCCAGCAGATACTTCTGCGCGGCGGCATAATCCTTTGTCTGCCACGCCGAGTAGCCGACAACGTTATTCAGAACCTGTCCGAAGGCCGCCTTCTGCTTGTTATAATCGTCGTCCGTCGCCCCGTCCGGCTTGGCGAAATTCGGAAGCGCCGCCAAACCCTGCTCTGCAAACTTGCGGGCGTTCGGAAAGTCTCCGCTGCTCTTCTTCAAGTAGGAGAGAATCACCAAGGCGCGCATGTTGTTCGGATTCACCACCAGAATGCGCTGCGCCACATCGGCCATCTTGGCCGCGTTGTTCGACTGCTGATACGCGCCCAGAAGCGCTTCCAGACCGTCTTCCTTCACCACGCTGTTGGGATACTGCTGGGAAAAGGCTTCCAATCCGCTGATCTTCGCATTTACGTCGGTCTGCTGGATGGCAGCCACGTAGGCGCTATATTCCGCCTGGTCTTTGATCTCTTTCTTAGCGGGGGCGGGGGCGGCGGCAGCAGCAGCCTGCGCCAGGACGGTTGGTGCCGCAAGGGACAGTGCTCCAAGTGTCAGCAGCATCAACGCAACGATCTTCTTCATCAAAAGGCTCCTTAGTGAACTATCCAGGAAAATGGGAACGGCATTCCATTACTAGCACGTATGCTTGATCCATTCGTGCAACAGGGTCCGAAAAGCGCTTTCGTCTACACCTCGACATCCTTCTCTAGATGTGAACGCTTCCGGTCCCCGGATTATATTGATGGCCGGCCTGCAAAGGCAAGCCATCTGTCCCCAAATTCCCCTTGTTTCCTAAGATGCCGCTTCCATAGACTTGGATATCCGGCGCCGGATGGCACGGAGGAGGGACTTCTATGAACGCTGGGACGTTACCCTTGCAGGGACAGGTAGCCGTTGTAACAGGCGCGGGACGCGGCATTGGCGCCGCCATCGCACGCAGGCTGGGTGCCATGGGTTCCCACGTCTACGTATGCGGGCGAACCCCTTCCCACCTGGAAGCGACGGTAGCGGCCATTTGTGCCGACGGCGGGCAGGCGGAAGCCATGCTCTGCGACGTGACTTCGGTCGACTCCGTCGAGCGCCTGGCCAATGCAGTGGAGCTCGGACAAGCTCGTTGTGATGTGCTCATCAACAATGCTGGAATCGCCAGTTTTGGCGGCCCACTCCACTCACTGGCTCCTGACCAATGGGATAGGGTGCTCAACACCAACCTGCGCGGAGTTTACTACTGCATTCGTGCCTTCGCGCCACTCATGATTCAGGCGCGCACCGGGCACATCGTGAACATTTCTTCGATAGCGGGAAAGAATGCCCTGCCCAACGGCACCGCCTACGCCGCCTCAAAATGGGGATTGAATGGACTAAGTTACTCGGTCGCGGAGGAACTCCGCGAACACGGAATCCGAGTTTCTGTGATCTGCCCAGGATCGACCAACACCGAACTGTCTCCCCATTCGGGAAAAGACCCTCAACGCATGTTGCAGCCTGATGACGTTGCCCATGCCGTTGCCATGCTGGTCACGCAGGCACCGGGGTCGTTTGCCAGCGAAGTGGTCCTCCGACCTACTCGACGCCCCTAGCGGCGCAGCGGGGGCTGCCGTAGCCCGTCGAACGGTCAATGGTGGGCACACAGCGACTCAGGAGCGGCGAAGTTTCCGGACCTCGACCGTTGCAAAGTGCTCCAAGGCTGGGATGTTTCTCAGTGCCCATCGATCTGCCAGATAGATGGATCTTTTCCAATAGCCAGCCATAAGGGCAAGGGCGAAAAAAGGGAGCCGGAATCGTCGCTTGGCTTCGCATTGAAACCCTGCGGAAAAGGAATCCATTTCCTGTTTCGTAAGCGGGCGCTCGAATTCTGAGTTGTCGTGACTGCTGTATGGAATCAATCCGCGCAAAAAGCCGTAAAAGCGCGAATCCCGCACCGGCTCCTCCAAAATCAGCAAACCGCCGGGCTTCAATACCCTAAGAACTTCTCCATGCGCTTTCTCGGCCTCCAAATGGTGAAGGATGGCCACGCAAAACACAACATCCACCGAACCATCAGGCATCCCTGTGTCGTAGGCCGAAGCGACGCGGAGACTTGCGGTCAAGTTGTTGACCGCAAGTCTCTCCCGCGCAATTTCTATCAGGTCGGGAGAGATATCGACGCTGGTTCCGCGGGCTCCACGCGAGGCTAGGAGGAGCGTATTCTCTCCGGCGCCGCAACCGAGATCCAGGACTTCTTTCCCTTGTACGTCGCCCAAAAGATGAAAACAATACTCGAGAGAATGAGGCGTCTCCGGGTTCGGGTCCGCGTACCGGGCAACTAAGTTTGGCGGAGCAAGCAGCGATCCGCTGCTCCGCCTTGAAGCATCGATGGCACTGCGCAGTACCTCTGATTCATCGCGGCTGCTCAAACTACCCATCGAA
Source organism: Acidobacteriaceae bacterium (assembly GCA_043749225.1). Taxonomy (GTDB): domain Bacteria; phylum Acidobacteriota; class Terriglobia; order Terriglobales; family Acidobacteriaceae; genus JANXUC01. The sequence continues at coordinate 3,546 of JAYVEP010000176.1, read as the reverse complement.
ACATACTCCTTAGGAAAAGTCTTCAACGCCAGCGGCGCCGGTCCGCAGTCCTGTGCCCAAGCAAACCTGAAAACAGCTCTACTTCCAGCGCGAGATTGAGTTTACAACGATTCCGTCTTCATGCGATTAATCTTGGAGGAATTGTTCGTCCCAATCCAGTCCTTTCCCCCAACTATAGCGGGGTAGCGGCCCGTCCTTCGCGCATCTGCGAGTTTTGGGTAGCCAGGCCCTGCTGGCACTTTCGTTCCTGTCGTCCGGTTGTTTGTCTCATTGAGTCACTATTGTGAAAACTCTTGCACACTCAATTTTCCACTGCTAGGGCGTAAGCCCCTGAAGAATCAGTAAGATTTGACCAAGACTCTCCGTCCTTTGTGGCATCTTACTTGCCGTAGACATCGCACCCCGCACTCTTGGAGTTTTCTGGCCATGACATCTTTTTTTGCCTCACACTCGATCGGCTTTCGCGGCGTGAACCGTTGGTCTGCGACCGTAGCGATCCTCGGCGTTTTGTGCTTGAGCTGCACCTTCTCAGCCTTCAGCCAGGTGAACGTCCTTACCCAGCACAACGATAACTTGCGGACTGGTTCGAACACCAATGAGACACTGCTGAAGCCCACCAACGTCAATGCCGCGACGTTTGGATCTCTCTTTTCGCAGTCGGTCGATGGCTTGGTTGCAGCCCAGCCGTTATACGTCTCCGGTGTCAATATTCCCGGACAGGGCGCGCATAACGTGGTTTACGTTGTGACCCTGCACGATAGCGTCTATGCCTTCGATGCCGACAACAACAAGGGAGCCAATTCGGCTCCGCTTTGGTCGGTAAACTTCCTGAATCCCGTGGCAGGTATCACCACCGAGCCCGGCGTGGAGTTAGGCTGCACAGCTACCACAGCCTTCTCCGAAATGGGAATTTTGGGAACCCCGGTCATTGACGCGTCTTCCAGCACCATGTACCTGGTAGCCAAGACGAAAGAAAGCGGCATTTATCATTTCCGCCTGCACGCGCTGGACATCGCGACCGGGATGGAGAAACTTGGTGCGCCTCTGGATCTGACGGGAACCGCGACGGGCAAGGCCGGAACGCTCACCCTACTGACCGCCGGAAAGAACATGATGGCGCGGCCAGGTATGCTGCTTTCGCAAGGCATTGTTTACATCGGCTTCGGCTCCAACGGTTGCGACGGCGGTGGCACGCGCGGCTGGGTACTGGCCTACGATGCCTCGACGCTGATGCAACTTGGCATCTTCAATGACGAGGTAGACTCCACGCTCGCGCACGGCAATCTGTGGATGTCGGGAGGCGGACTCGCTTCCGATGATAACGGCAACGTTTTCTTCTCGACCGCCAACGGCGTTTTTGACGCAAATCTTGGCAACCAGGATTACGGCTCCAGTCTCGTGAGGATCGGCTGGGGAACGAATGGTCTCGGGATCAAGGACTACTTCGCGCCCGCGAACCAAGCTTACTTGAACATGCACGACCTGGATATTGGCTCGGCCGGAGTTACGCTCTTCCCGGACCAGCCCGGCCCGCATCCGCACATGATGGTCGGCTCTGGCAAAGAAGGTTCCGTCTACCTCCTCGACCGCGACAACATGGGACACTACAACGGAATCGACAACAGCCAGATTGTGCAGTTTCTGCCTCTCGAAGTAGGCAGGATGTTTAGCACCGCAGCTTACTGGAACGGCAACGTATATTTCACAGGCCAATTCAGCGGCGCTTCAGGGTACTCTCTGAGCACTGGCCAGCTTACACTGTTTGGCCGGAGCGTTACGGTGATGGGTACCCCACACACTCCGTCCATTTCAGCCAACGGCGGCTCGAATGGGATCCTTTGGGTTCCGAATGCGAACAGTTTGCTCGCCTTTGACGCTTCAAGTATCAGCAACAAGTCGCTCTATAGCAACTCCAGCTTGGGGACCCTGGCACATTTCAACACGCCGACGATTGCCAACGGCCATGTTTATGTGGGCGCGAACCTGAGCCTCCAAATCCTTGGCTTGCTCTCGAACTTGCAACCAACCTCTGGGAACGGTCAGAGCGCGACAGTGCTGACGGCCTTTCCAGTCCCACTCCAGGTTGCGGCCACAGACGCCTACACCAGCGCTCCAGTTGTAGGAAAGACTGTCACGTTCAGCGATGGTGGCAAAGGTGGAATCTTTAATCCAGCTTCCGCAGTGACGGATTCCAGCGGTCTGGCGGCCACTACTTACACGGCCGGAAAGACGGCGGGTACCTTCGCAATCACGGCCAAGAACCCAACCATTACCGTAGCGAAGTTCACGCTCACGGTCACACCCGGCCCAGCTGTCCGGATCAAGGTCGTCAGCGGCAGCAATCAAACCGCGCCCGTGCAGACAACCTACACGTTCCCGCTCGTGGTGCAGTCTTTCGATGCCAACCTCAACGGCGTTCCCGGATTGACTATCACATTCAGTGATGGTGGTAAGGGTGGAACCTTCTCCGCGAATCCCGTGGTCACCGGCGCGACCGGAAAAGCACAAACGTTCTACACCACGGGGACGAAGGCGCTGGCCACGGTTACATTTACAGTCACCTCGGGCGCCCTCAAGACGGCGATGTATGGCAAAGTGACCGCTGGACCTGCGACGGGTATCTCGGTCGCTTCCGGAAACAACCAAACAGGCGCGGTTTCCACCGCATTGGTGAACCCGCTAGTTGTGCTGGTGGTGGATCAATTCAACAACCCGGTACCCAACGCCAGTGTCACGTTCGGAGACGGCGGCACGGGTGGCTCGTTCGCAGCCTCCCCTGTTGCGACGGATGCAACCGGAAAAGCCAGCACTACCTACACATTGCCCCCGTCCAGGGGCATCGTGAACATCACTGCGTCCATCTCGGGAGGCGCCACAGCCAGCTTCACCGAGACTGCCCAATAACCCTAAGCCTTGACCCTACGTTGAAGAGCCGGGTGTTATGCATCCGGCTCTATTTTTTTTGGCGCCTCGCACCGATCGCTACACGCATCCGGTTGAATCGGCCAGGAATTGTTCTTCCGCGGCAGCGTGCGGACGTTCAATACCTAGAACAACTCGCAGCCTCTGCATTGGGCTTGCGGGCTGTACCAGCTTGGCAGTTTCATCCACCACCTGCGGCGGAATCTGGCTTGCGTTTTGCGCCACAGCGAGGTGGCTCAGGGTTGCGATTAAAACGACGAGAAATATCGGCAAGGCAGCTCGACGGCCGACCTTGAGGGATAGCGTGCTTTCGGATTGCATGTTTAGCTCTTCGTGAGATGTAAGTATTCAGTGAAATAGCCGACGCCGCTTTTCTGGCGAACCGGGAGACTACGGTGCCCATTGAGGTGGCTCCCGGTTCGAAAATGAAACTAGTTGGAGGGACGCTTCGCAGCTAGGGCATGTCGAAGAGAAGCTGCGCTTTGCATCCCAAATTTCTTCGGATCCATCCCGAACAGGTCGGGGTGCAGGTACTTGCCTGCTTCCTCGCCTGTTTTCTTGACTTCCACCGGGATGCGATGCGCGTCGGCCCAGGCATCGTGACGAACCCCTGTCACCTGCCAG
>JAYVEP010000175.1:0-28620 GCA_043749225.1 Acidobacteriaceae bacterium | reverse complement strand
CGAATTTGACCCCGGACGCCCCGGTCACCTTTCCAAACGGCTCGATTGGCACTCTAGAAAATGGATTGCTCGGGATCCCGCTGGCGCCTGACAAAGTGGAACCGGAAGGCGTTTCGTTTACGGGCGAAGACTTCAATAACAAGACACCCTACACCCAAGCGTACAACCTGACTCTGCAGTACCAACTTTCGCAAAACAATTCTGTGCAGGTGGGCTACGTAGGGAACACGGTCCGTCATCTGGGCGTCTACACCAATCCCAATTCTCCGGCGGAAATACTTCCGCCTGGGCTCAACCCATTCGACTTTTCGCCGTATCCTCATTTCCAGAACTCCTTTACCTATACGAGGTTTGCTGGAATCAGTTCCTACAATTCGGCCCAGTTCAATTACGAGCACAGGTTTAGCCAGGGATTGAGCGCGCTGGCCAACTATACCTGGTCGCAATGCCGCACCGATGCAGTTGACGTGCTCAACAGCACTGCAATCTCGGGTCGCGGTACGTCTCGGCTGCCGGGGGTAGGCATCCGGGGGGACACTGGCCTCTGCGATTTTGATATTCGACATGTATTCCACTTGAGTGGCATCTACGAACTGCCGGTGGGACATGGCAAACGATTCCTTGCGAAAGCTTCCGGGATCGCAAACGCCTTGCTTGGCGGCTGGAGCATGAACTGGATCTTGCCCCTTGAGACTGGCCAGCCGGGGACCGTGCCATGCGCTATTGCCACGACCTCCGGATTTGGCTGCTACGCCAACAAGGTTCCCGGGCAGAGCGTCACGGGCGGCGTGCATAACGTCGATCATTTTCTTAACCCGGCCGCCTTCACGACTCCACCCTTGGCGACCACAATCGGGCAGTCTGACGACAGGCCGTTGGGAGGGTCTCCAAGCCAGTTCGCTGGCCCCGGGTTCCACCGCCTCGATTTCTCGCTATTCAAAGTATTTGCGGTTTCCGAGAGAACGCGCCTTGAGTTCCGGTCGGAAATCTTTAACCTAACAAATACCCCGAATTTTTCGTTGCCCGGCTTCGGCAATAATGGCGTGTCGGGAGCTCCCGGGGCGCTCGACTATACCAACACTTCCAACTTCGGCAAGATTAATTCTACCCGCGACGGCCAGAACGATCAGCGTGAACTCCAGTTCGCGTTGAAGCTGTCCTTTTAGCTGTCGCCGCACCATTAGCTGTGTCGCACCATGGAAAGAAAGCATTTGGCTGGTGTCGCAGCGTTTGCCAAATGCCAGGGAAGTACGGCCTTGGGGTGGCGCAGCGCTTCAGCGCTGCGATACCACTAATATTTAAGATCGGCTTTAGCCGCTGAGGAATGGGGTGTGAGACTTGTGCAGAGATTCCCTAGAGCGTGTTTCATAAATACTTTTGGGAAGGGCACGACTTCAGTTGTGCCGCTCGAGTCCTGCAATTTCCGGGCTTTAACCTTGGAGGGACACATGTTTGGCTCCGACCTTAAGCATTTATGAAACAAGCTCTAGCCAAATTTATGCCGAATGCGGTCTTTGAAATACCCCGGTTCGATTTGCAGCAGCTGCTCAGATGTATGTCAACAAACGTCGCGGACGCTTCCGGAACAGAGGATGCTGGTTTGGGAAAGACACAACGATTAATAAGGGCTTCCATGAAGATGAAAATGGTTGTAGGCGTAATCGCGCTCTCAGCGGGTGTGGTCATGGCTCAGGAAAAGCCTGCCGACCTACCGCACGAAGTGGAGCGCATGGATCACGGCGGATTCATGCAGGGCGGTATGCATCATGTGAAGGCAAAGGGCGTAATTCTGGAACAGCAGATGGACGTGGAGGCCCACACGATTACCGTGCGCGTGGGGCCCATCACGCTGCCAGCCAACACCGATCACACGACGATGCCGCAGCCGCCGGACGTCTTTTGGCAGATTCCGGTGGACGGATGGCTGCTTTCGTACAGTCCGCAGATGGTGGATTCTAAGGGAAATGAAGTCCCAGGACGCGTGCTGCATCATGTGGCCTTCTGGAATGAAAACCGCGCGGATTTTCTGTGCCCCAACAAGGAAGAGCACATCTTCGGCTCGGGCGGAGAAATGAATCCCTGGCCAGACGTGCAAGGCTTTGGGTATCCCATTCAGAAGGGCAATGCAATTCGCATAGAGACGATGGTGAACAATCCGACGGCGACGTCCTATGAAAAGGTATACCTCGAGGTGACCGTTTCGTATCAAGAAGCAGGTAAGGATGCGGCCGCTCCGGCAAGTGTGAAAAGCTATTTCCCCGCCTGGATGGATGTGCAGTCCTGTGGGAATTCGGAGTACGACTTGAAGCCCGGAAAGAACGAAACGACGGGAACCGTGAAGGTGAAATACGCGGGAGAGCTCCTGGGCGTCGGCGGGCATATGCACGACTACGCGAAGCAACTCGTGTTGGAAGATGTAACGCGCAAGGCTACTGTGGCGACGCTCGACGCGAAAGTGGACGATCAGGGACGCCTGCTCGGGATGACGGTAGCGACCTTTTTTGACCGAGGCGGCTATCCGTTTGCTGCGGGGGACGAGCTGAAAATTACTGCCACGTATGACAATTTGACGGGAAAGCTCATACGCGACGGAGCCATGGGGATTGCGGTGGGGTACTTCGTGCCTGCGAACGTTGCGGCCCTGGCAGCGCTAAGGCGAGAAAGGCCGATGGCGAACGACATGCCTGGGATGAGTCACGATCAGTAGGGAAACTCTGCACAAGTCTAGTTTTAGGTAGTGCGGCGTTTCGGAGCCGCAAAACGCCGCTACGCAAGAACAAGTATCCGGCTCCGCATTTGGGCATGTGCGCCGCTTCAAACCATTTTCCTGGCTAGCATATAGGGAAGGACACGCAACGATGTTTAAGAAAGCATTGATTCCCATAATCACCCTTCTGGCGAGCACAATTTCTGTACCTTGCTTGGCGAAAGACTCCGGCAACTTGACCGAACTCCGGACGGGGTGGCGCATGATGTCGGCTAACAAGGTTTCGGAGGATGGCTCGACGGTTTCTCTGCGCGCTTTTAACGCGTCAAACTGGTACGCCATACAGGAAATGCCCTCCACCGTACTGCGAACTCTCGAAGACAATGGAGTGTACAAGGATCTATACAAGGGCATGAACCTCGCGACTGCGGTGCCGCCGGACTTATGGAAGCAAGATTGGTGGTATAGGACGACGTTTACCGCTCCGGCAGGACGAGTTGTTTATTCTCTGATTTTCAAGGGCATCAACTATCGGGCGGACATCTGGGTCAATGGTCACAAGGTGGCTGACCGTTCGCAAGTCGTGGGCATGTACAACAGTTTCGAATTCGACGTGTCGAAATACATTAAACTGACAGAGAGGAATGTTTTGGCGGTCAAAGTGACTCCGGAACAGCGTCTCCCGGACGCTGGTGGGGTGGAACTTGCGGACAGCTGGCTCGACTGGATCAATTGGAAGTACATCGGATATCACAATCCCGAAAAACATGTCGATGTTTCTTTCGTTCCCGACAGAAATGCGGGAGTCTGGAAAAGAGTCTATCTGAGCAGCACGGGGAAAATTTCCCTGCGAAATCCCTATGTATCGACCGACCTGCCACTGCCAGCAACTAGCCCGGCTGCTTTGACCGTTTATTGCGATCTGAAAAACGGCACGGACGGTGCTGTTTCGGGAACCCTGTTTGGCGAGATTTCTCGCCCGGGAAAGAAAACCGTCGGGTTCCAGAAAAATATCGAGCTGCTTGGAAACGAAGCGAAAGAAATCGCGCTCACGCCCGCCGACATCCAGCAGCTCACGATAGCCGACCCCGATCTGTGGTGGCCCTACCAGTGGGGGCAGCCTAACTTGTATGAATTGAAGTTGGATTTCAAGATGGACGGCCACATTTCCGATTCAGCTACGATCAAATTTGGCATGCGGAAAATAGTGCAAAAGCGAGATTCCGACACCAGCTTTCCCAACATCGGCAAAGACGGCAACTTTTACGTACAGGTGAATGGAAAGGATTTCCTCATCCGGGGGGCTGCCTACACGCCCGACCTTTTGTTCAAGAACGATCCGAACAGGGACCGCGCGATCATGTCTTACGTGAAGGACCTCGGGCTGAACATGCTGCGCTGGGAGCTGAAAATTGCGGATGACAGCATGCTGGAACAGGCCGACGAACAAGGCGTTGGCACCATGTTCGGCTGGATGTGCTGTGCCCAGTGGGAGGAATGGAGTTTGTGGGACCCCGAAGATCATCGGGTAGCCCGGGAAAGCATGAAAGCACGCATCCAGGAGTTGCGGTCTCATCCCTCGGTTTTCATCTGGGCGAATGGCAGCGATGGATTACCGCCTGACCCGGTCTTGAATGACTACCATCGTATCTTGCAGGATATGCATTGGCAGAACGCTGTCGTTGATACCGTATCCCACGTAAATAGGTCCTGGAGTGGTATTCATATGGCGGGACCGTACGTGTGGAGGCCTCCTTACTATTGGTTCAGCGAAAAATTTGGCCCGGCAAGAGGTTCGTCCGCTGAAGAGGGGGATAACGAAGTCATTCCGCCTTTGGAGAGTCTCAAGAAGTTCATCCCCAACGACAAGCTGTGGCCGATCAATGAGTATTGGTATTTTCACGCCGGCGCGAATGGCGGAAACAACACGCTCGCGAGTGTAACGAAAGCCGTCGACAAGCGCTATGGACCCTCGAGCAGTGCCGAAGAGTTCTCCAGGAAGGCGCAGCTAGCGAACTATGAAAATGTCCGCGCCCAGTTCGAAAATTATTCCGCGAATGGATGGGCCAATCACAAAATGATGGTCTATTGGATGCTGAATAACCACTGGCCATCGTTCTTCGGCCACCTGTTCGATTATTACTTTAAGCAGGGTGGAGGCTACTTCGGGGCGAAGAAGGCATTGAAACCGCTCAGCGTGGTTTATGACTACTACGCCACTGGGGACCGGAGCAAGGCGAACATTTATGTGGCAAACCAGACCTTGCAGGAACGCCGCCACATGAAAGTTTCGGTCAGCTTCTATAACCTGGACGGGATGCAAAAGTACTCCAACGTAATCAAAGACTTCAGCATCGGACCAGATTCATCGGCGCGCGCGATGACAATTAGCCGCGTCGCAGATCTTTCTTCGGTGTTTTTTGTGCGATGTCAGCTCAGAGACGACAAGGACAAGCTGGTCGCCGACAATCTCTATTGGCAGTCCACTACCGATGACGATCTGGGCAGCACTAAAAACGACGATCAGTTTGCCCTGACACAAGTGAAGTGGGCCGACCTTTCCGCGCTGAGTGAACTGCCACCTGTGGATGTGGCTGTTTCTGGCAAGGTTGCTATCCGCGGCGGGGAGGCCATATCCAAGATTACCCTTACGAACAACTCAAATCACGTGGCGTTCTTCGCGAGGATAGAAGTCACCAAAGGAAGCGACGCAGAAGAGGTTCTACCCGTTCGGTATGAAGACAATTACATCACTCTTTTCCCCAACGAGAGTCGAACTATTGAGGCAAACTTCAGAGCTTCCGACCTGGCGGGTCAAAATCCTGCATTGCGATTGGAGGGGTACAACGTGAGTAAGAAGATCGCGGCGATGAGTCTGCCATAACGAATGATCGCCTTCGGGAAGCTCTGAGCAAGTCTCCCACCCCACTTCTCAGCGGCTAAAGCCGGGGAGTTGGGCGGCGTGTTTGCTGCGCTGAAGCGCCGCACAACCCAAAGCGATACTTATGCGGACCTATCTTAGCTGTTTTGCTCGCTCCAAGGCGTACCGTTTGCCGAAAGTAAAGGTGGACTGTGAGGAGATTGTTTTCGACTGCCGCTAGTTCTCTCCGGGGAGTCATGCAGCAGATTGCCTCGAACCGACGCGATTTTTTGCGCACCGTCGCCGGAATGGGACTGGCGAGCACTATGACGGGCTTTGCTCCACTCCTTCGCGTGGCAGCCACCCCCAAGATAAAGAAGACCGTGGTCGTCACCTTTGGCGGAGGCGCGCGTGATCAGGAAACCTTTGCGCCAGAAGGCCAGGAAAATATCCCTTACCTCATCAAGGAACTTATTCCTCAGTCCACTTTTTTCACTCAGGTTGTCAATCGAGGTATCCTCGGCCACTATGTAGCCACAGCGAGTCTGGCAACCGGAGTGTATGAGAGCGTAAACAATTTTGCCTCTCTTCCGCCGGAACATCCGACAATTTTCGAATACTTTCGCAAGAACTTGAGGCGCCCGGCGACCGACGCGTGGGTGGTTGCTCCCAGTAACGGTTTCAATCGCATTGGTGAAAGTAGCCACCGTTCCTACGGTCCGGGACTAGGAGCAGGCGTGATTCTGCCCAAACATCTGCTGGCAGCGGCCGGTTCTGGCGGTAGCCCCGACTACCAGCACCTGTTGCCGGATAACTATGAGACGCCCTTGTACACGCCGGAACTTGCGGGCAATGAAGTCCAAATGCGGCAATTGGAGGAGATACTGAAACTTTCTGTCGCAGATTTCACGACACATGCTCGGACCCTATCGAGCCCCGATGAGCTTTCTGTCTATGTCGCGCGTCAGCTCATGCGGCAACTCGCGCCCAGCATGTTGTGGATCACCTTGCACGACATTGACATCGCGCATGCGGGGACTTACTCGCTATATATCGAGGGCATCCGCCGTACAGACCGTCTGTGCGGCGAGATATGGAAAGAAATTCAGAGTCAGCCGGAATACGCTGGCACGACCGCCATGTTTATTTTGCCGGACTTCGGGCGTGACTCGGACACGGATGCTGGCGGTAATGGGTTTCAGCATCATCGCACCGGCGATGCTTCTTCCCGGACAACGTGGATGATGGTCCTGGGACCTGGCGTGCGCGAAGGCGTAGTTGTGGACAGGGCGGTCGAGTCAACGGACCTTGTCCCCACGCTCGGCGCGTTGCTTGGCTTTTCTCCTTCGCTTGCGCACGGCAAGCCGATAGCAGAGGTCTTGTAACTGTTATGTTCCCCAAGGACCTCAAGCCGGAGCTCTTTCGCGCATATCCCGCACAGGGGCAAAAAATCGTAGTGGATCATCTGGATGCGCTGAAGCGGCTGCCCCTGACCTTCTTGCCGAGCCTGTTACGAGAAGCGATTGCCTACGATTGGAAGTTCCCCGCCGAACGCCAGGAATTGGACAAAGAACTCGCGAACCTCAGCTCTCTGTCCATAGAGCAAATAGACGTCTGGTTTAACGGATTTTCACAAATCCGACTTTCCTCGAAGTTCGAACACCTGGACTGGGTAAACGCGCCAGGCGAGTTTGTGGAAGCGTTATCCTCCTATCTTTGGACTACGCATCAGGTCGACGCCTTTCGAACAGCTGCTCTGGCCTACGGCGATCATTTACAGGCAGCAGCGCCACCGAAAGCCCTTCCGGCACCTCGATTGGGGATTGCGGTGATCGGCGGAGGCGTGGCGGAGAGTAGCTATCCGCTCTTTCGTAAGCTGCGCCCTTACGGCGCGTATTTCAGTCAGGTGAAGCCGGAGAACGGACTAAAGCTGCTTCTCGATGCAGTAGCCGACCGCGCTACGCAGCATCCAGCGTCTTACGGTCACTGGTATATCGATGGAGGCAAGGCCATCGACCATGCGCCGACTATTACGTGTCTCTCTTACCATGCGCTTGAACCTATGCGCATTGCTTTATTGAATAAAATACAGGCAGAAATCCAGTCGGGCGGCATGGGACCCGAAATGCTGCGGACGATCTTGGCGCGCGTGCGGACCGAAGATTTCCACATGATCGCCGGGGATCCCGTGCTGAACCGATTCCAGGTCAGCCTATTGACGGAAGGCTCCGGCACCCAAGTGTTCAGTACAACTTTTGCGCAATGGGCGGCGCGCGAAGCACTCCGGCGAGCCCAGCCACTGAGCTTGCTGGTGCGCTTTGCTCCTCGGCAGCGTCAAAAGCCGATGAGCGAGTTATTTTCTCAGACTCGCGCCAATGCGGAACTCGACCCTCTGGGATCCCTAGTCGATGCCGACATGGCTGCCTATTACAATTGGCTAAATCAACAGCGATTGCCGGGGGCCGAACAATCTTCCTTCCTTGTGTGGTTTGAAGATCATAATGAAGCACTGGCAATCTCCCCTGCATTGCCTCGCGGGACACACTCGCCAGCAGCGACTAGTATTCGCGACCTACTAAAGAGAGCCACCGAGACGGGCTTCTCGGGAGCGTGACCGCTAGACGGCACGCTCATTTGGAGTCATCACCGTGTTGAACGAAGAGCGCAGACGCGTCATCCTGGAGGTCATAAACCGCCAAGGACGCCACTGAAACCCTCTTTCACGGCGATAACACTCAAGGGACTAATTCTAGCGAGGTGGGAGCTACTACGAGTGTAGACGCCTCCACCTGGCAATATGCTGCCCAAGCATCCATGAGACCACGGCGCTTCTTTAACAAATCACCTCGCCGGTAGGCTGCTTCGACCTTGGATGGGATCACGTGAGCCAGCGCCATTTCCGCCACCTCGCGTGTAGCATTGGTGGTTTCCGCAGTCCAGTCTCGGAAGGTGGAGCGGAAACCGTGTGCCGTGATGTCAGACCGCCCCATGCGGCGTAGCAGCATCAACATGCTCATGTTGGAAAGCGGTTGGCCGAGCCGTGCTAGCGAAGAACGCCCGAAAGGACCCTGATTTCTACACTGCTCGGTATGCCTCTGCAGCTGTCCACAGCGAAGCTCCCAGTAGCACCAAGTCCTTGATCAGAAACTGACCGGCGTCACCCAAGATTGGAAAACCGTACTTCAGGTGACCGGCACCTGGCGTGGAGAAGAGAAAACTAACGGTGAGAAGGAAAGTCACGACCGCTCCCAGGCTACCCACAAACGACGCCTGCGCGGAGAGCGGGCGAAGCGCCACAAGAGCCGCAATCGCGATTTCGATAGCGCCGATCAGGTTGGAAACCCCTTGAACGCTGAGCAGAGCGTACATCCATGACATTAGCGGGCTGTGCGCGACCAGTGGCTGGATGCCGGCTGCTTCTTCTGGAGTGAACTTTAGTACGCCAATCAACAACAGGACGACAACCAGTCCGTACCGCGAAACCACAATCCCGACTGCCTCCATCCTCGAACGAACATGCCGCGCCGAGCACACTCCGACCACTTCGTGATCAATGTCTGCTCTATCCGTGCTTACGATGTCCATCCTAGCCTCCTAAGAAACGTCTCGTTCACAAGTCAGATTCGAGGGCAGCGGCAAAGTTACATCGGAGAGCTTGCTTCTTTCTAGGATTCGATCGGGTTGGACTCATTCCTGTCATCCCTTAAGCGTGTCGCTACGGGCTTGTGATCTCGACCGTTTTCAAAGGCCAATTTCGTCTCGGCACTCCTGCGCTGCTAGAAGTAAACGCTGGTTGAGCTTGACGCCTTTCATCACCACTCTTCGAATCGCCATCAGTTCCTCTCGGCATGTACTGGGCACCCTGTCACTCAGAATCTCGATCCGCCCGGAAATGGTGGTGAAAAGATCCATGAGCCGATGCACGGTTTCCTCGATTACTTTCGCGCGGGCCGCACGAGCCTGCTCCGCCCCAGATTTCAGTGCCTGAGAATGTTTGCTGTCTTCTTGGCCAGACTCGACCGCGCCTTCTTGCCCATCCGGATTCTCTAACGAACCATCTGATCCAACGCCCGGTCTGAATCGCACGCGGTCACCATCTTGTAGCCACAGCCTTCCAAAACCGACGTCAGCATTCTGAGCGCTTTAGGGTTATCGTCTACATAGAAGACCGTCCGCTGATTCCTCATCATCGATGCCCCTTTTTCGCAAAGTCTTGGCACTGCCCCACAAGGCTGGGCAGCCAGGTTTGGGGCCCCGGACGCAATGGCCTGGATGGATGGTTTCATCGATCTCTCTCGGTCATTCCGAGAGAAGAGCTTCTCTCGACACAAAGTCTGTGATGATTCAATTGACCGTTCGCATTAGGCAGCTAAGGCGGCTGCCGTTCCCCGCAGATCCAGTCCTCCTGCAACCGTCCGCTTGTAGAAATAGCCGATTGCGGCATCGACAGAAATTCTTCCAGGGCCAAAAACCAGAATGAGAAGGGCCGCGAAGAAGAAGGTATACGGATCGGCAGCATAAAACTTACCGGGATCGGAGAAAATTGAAAAAAGTGCCTGTCGATCTGCTGTGATGTAGGCCACCAACATGTTAACCGTCAGCGGGAGAGCGATGATCCTTGACCCGAGGCCGAGGAACAGCAAGGTCCCACCCACACATTCGAGGCATCCGACGAAATAGGCGTTGAACGCCGGGAATGGTATTCCCAGACTCGTGAAGAAACCGATGACTTTGGCGATGTGCAACAACTTGCCGAGCCCAGTCTGGAAGAACTGCCAGCCCCAGTAGAGGCGAACCGCGAGGAGCAAGGGAGACTGCAGATGAGAGACCGCCTTCTCACAACCCGAATATACCTGGAAAGCTATTGGGATAATCTTTTTCATGATCGTCTTCCTATGTGGAAATGAATTCCTGTTTTGCAGATTTGGGTTGGCAAAACCAGCCTAGGGCCGACCAATTCTCAAACCATTTCTGAACCCTACCGAGGATCTCGTTCTCGGAAACGTCACCCGGCTGAAAAGCAAGACCTACCGCACCGGACAGGGTTTTCCCTTCGCCAAGAGCATGCAGGAAAGTGAAAGCCTCGGGCTCGAGCCGTTTGAAGTACACCGAGTCGTCCACGCGATGAACCGCCAAGAATACCGGCTGCGGTTTCTGTTGCGCGACTTTACGAACCTGAGTCCGTTTGCTGCGTTGGCCGACTGCATTGCTTGCCATCGCGCTTTCTGGAGTATCTTTCTTGATCGCGAGGAGCAAATCGTCCACTGGGTATCGAAATCTAAGGAGTTGGAGGTAGGGTTGCAGTCTGAAGTGGGGGTCGGGGCCGGAGGCCAGCACATCTCGCGGGGCCAAGACCGGTTCGGCCGCGCCGTCGAAGGCCTCAATTTCTGCCCATTCTAAGCGGACCATGTCCAGCGCCAGATTTATTCTCGGTTGTATCCCCTCGGGATGGCTCCTTAACCACCACTCCAGGCGGGAGCCCAAGTCTCGCAAAGTGAAGGACGCAGGAGGACAATCGACGAGGTAGGCCTTGCACAATGCATCGAATTTCCGGCGACCGGTAATTGCCTTTAGACCCGGAAAATCCTCGTCCAAAGAAGCCAGCACGCGAAACCAGTATTGGCGATTGTAGATTTCGAGGCGTTCAAACGAGCTTAGGCGGTCATTTGGCTTGATGAACTGCACCGCCACTTCATGCATGGACTGGCCATCTCGCGTCCGCGGCTGCATCTGCTCGCCCACCGTGAGCGGTTGCATGACCGCCTCGATCATTCGGTGTTGGATTTCGAGTAAGTTCATGACGCTATCGCCAGTTCTGCCATGAACTGATTCGCCTTCAAGGCCTCGTTGTGCACCTCTTCGAAGGATGGAATGTTGTCGTCCCACTCGAGGAGCGTCGCCGTGCGGCCCGCGAGTTGGCTCGCCCGCGCGTAGAGTTTCCACACCGGATTGATCACAGGATGGTCATGCGTATCCAGAATGTATTTTTCAAAAGTGGAATGTCCCGCAATATGGATCTGCGCTACTCGTTCTGCCGGAATTCCATCCAGGTAGTCGTCGGGATTGAAATTGTGGTTCCGTGAAGACACATAAATGTTATTGACGTCCAAAAGAATGCCGCAGTCCGCAGCTTCGACGACTTCCGTTAGAAATTCCCACTCCGTCATTTCAGAAATGTGAAATTCTGCATAACTACTCACGTTCTCGACCGCGATCGGTATCTCAAGAAAATCGCGCACCTCACGAATCTTTTGCGCGGTATGGCGGGCTGCTTCAAATGTGTACGGCATGGGCAGAAGATCGTGGCTGTATCTCCCATCGACGCTTCCCCAGCACAGATGGTCTGTGAGCCAAGGCGTGTTAGTACGCCTGACTAAAGCCTTTAGTTTCTTCAGCTGCTCGCGGTTGGCAGGCTCTGGCGAACCGAAGTACATTGAAACGCCATGCTGGACGACCCGATAGCGCTCAAGAATCTGGTCAAGCACATGAAGGGGGCGCCCACCATCGATCATGTAGTTCTCCGAGATAATTTCAAACCAGCTCACAACCGGTTTTTCAGCGAGGATATGCTTGTAGTGGGGCACGCGAAGGCCGATGCCAACTCCGAAGTCTGTGAAGCCATTAAACGAATTTGCGGGCATGTAAATAGCTTCCTATGGAGAACAGGGTCGGGACAGGTCGGGCCCGACCCCTTGGAGTTAAGAGTGTTCTCGGTTGCGTTACTGTTTGGGTTGGTCTTCCGGCATCTTGGATCCATCGGTTGCGCAGCCGCCCTTGCCTTTGCAGGAGTTCTCGGCTTTGCAACCGTTGTCACTCGACTTACATCCGCCCTTGCCCTTGCAAGAATTCTGGCCCTTACAGGCGTGTTTTTCAGTTTTGTCCTTGTCTTTCTTGCCTTTGTCGTCATCACTCATACTTACAGCTTTGATTCCGGCGTGATCCTGGCTCTGGCCTAAAGCTTGTGCATTCAGCTTCGCACTTGCACCTGTCATCAGACCTGCTAACGCAGCGCCTGCCAATAGAGTTTTCATCGAATTGCTCATCCTGGTGCTCCTTTTGTCTCACGATTCGTTAATTTAGTTCTCAAACATTTGCGTTCCGGAGCAGTTCACCTGTTTCCGCTTTGGGGGAGGATCACAAGTGAACTGTTACCCCAGCAAGCACTCGTTAAGGCGTGATCTTCTTGCCGCTTTTCTCCGGGCTAGCCTGAATTGCCAGCTGCCACCATTGATGTACGGTCGATCAAGAAAGTTACACACGCATAAAAGAAAGTGCGATTCCCAACTTGCTGGCGGAAGCACGCGCGACTTCAACGTCCTCAATGGAAGCAAAGAGAGCCCGCCATCTCTCAAGCTGATGCGCGAGTCTTTTGTTGAGCAACTTCTACGCCATAAGGAAGTCCCGATGTGGATGGAGTGACTAAGAGAGGAAAGTTGCGTATTGGAACAGGTACGAGGTGCGATGGCAAAACTGGATCCAGCAAGCGCGAAATTCCTGTGCGCACGGCTACCCACTCCAACATGTGAGAAATCGTTTGTGACAGATGCCGATGTAACTTCTGGCTTGTCTGGTACATCGAACGCGCAAGTTCAAAGAAAAAACACGGTCCCATTCCAGTGCTTTTCAGGATAGTTCCTCATTCTGGGACGGGCCACGCTCGACGGGGACGAAAACGCAAAGTGGATTGAAAGGTACCATGCGCCTAAAACACATAATTAAGCTGGGTGTCGTCGTTCTATTGTCTTCAGGACTAGTCCTCGTTGCTCTCTCGCAGACGAAAAATGAGGTCGGATTAGTGATCGGCGCGACAACAACACCGAGTCAGTCATTGATCCAGGGCATATCTCCCGCTGGCACAACTGGCAATTTAAGCTTCAACGAGAGCTTGACGTTGGGCGCTGAATACGACCGGTATTTCGCGACGAGCAAGCGGGTAGCGATCTATGGGGGCGTAGACTTTTGCGCTTCTCCTTTCGACGTCAAGCTGAGTCAGCCGCCGCCGGATGTGAGTCTTCAATATGCCTATGTGTTTCTAACGCCGCATCTGCGGCTGAAGCTCCGTCCCACCGGGCCGCTTGCTCCCTGGTTATCCCTCGGTGGTGGATATGCTCGATTTCTCGAACAACCGCCAAGCAGCGGGTCGTTCCGGCCGGGAACCAATACTGGAACCTTCGAAATTGGTGCCGGAATCGATACACGCACCGTTGTGCGCGTGATCAAGATACCTGTCGGGTTTCGATTTGAGGTGCGGGATTTCTATTCCGGTTTCCCCAACTTACAATCGGAAAATCGGTGCCAGCCTGCAAAACAACGTAACGTTGACGGGCGGCCTGTTGCTGAGGTTCTAGGTTCCAGTGCTCTCGACAGACTCTCCCTAGTTGAGTCTCCAAATAGTGTGTGCTGATCCAGTCCGGCCGCTGGGGGCCTGCCATGCCCTATGAAACTTCCCATCGAAACAAGCATCTCACAGGCATGTTTCTTCTTCACTAAAAATGGAGGTCCATCTGTGGAAGGGACCAAAACTAGACAGCTCGGGCAAGGACGACTTAGCAAAAGCTCATCCTTCAAGTTCTGGGAGGCTCGGCGATTCCTTGTGGTGGGGTCTTTAGGCCTGGCGATAATCCAAGGTGTCTGTGCCACGGCCATTTTCCTCAGCGGCATAGGTACCCTTCTTGGGTTCTCGTCCGCAATCGCCGCCACTGTGGCTGGACCAGCCATGGGTTTCCACGCTAACAGGTTTCGAATTCCGATGCTGGCTTTCGCCGGGCTTGGTTCAGTCCTCAATCTGGCGCTGTTATGGAATGCAGAACGGATCCGCAACAACCCATCTGCTCGCTGGCGAATTCTTCCTCTGACGCGGAAAGAACGCGTGGGCAAATGGATCCAGTTCAGTGCCGCAATCCTCACGCTACTTCTGATGGCAGGAGAAATTTTCGCGCATCCCCTCTTTCACCACGAACTGTGACATTGTCAGCGGCATTCGTTTCCAAGCCTCGCGCGCAAGCGCTCCCTGAATCCCACTGGTAAAGCGAAGGTGCGCTCATCCGCGATTAGGTAGATGATATTGTGAGTCGAATCCAAAATAGCGGCGCAATGACGACAGTGGGCCAGATGTTTGTCCATGCTGGCACGCACGGAAGGATCGATATCTCCGTCGATATAATTGGAGATCTCGCGCCACACGTGTTTGCAATCGAGCACCATAGTCAGCCTTTCATTCTCTTTTGCCACTCCGCCTGCAACTCAGGGGCCACAATTTTCTGCATCAACAGACGGGCCCTAAACAGCCTAATCTTGACCATGCCTTCGGTAATGCCGAGCAATTGTGCGGTCTCCGCTATATTCATGCCACGCACGTCACGCGAGATCAATACCTCGCGATACTGTTCCGGCAACTCGTCTACCGCTCGCTCCAGGATCTCCCGTAGTTCCTTCCGCTCTAGAGCTTCCGAAGGAATCTCGCGCCAGTCGGTCAGAACAGCGGGGGTATAGTCGCCCTCACTGTCGTCCATAAAATCGTCAAGCGAGACCTCGGACTCCGAACGTATGCGGCGGAGTCTCATTCGTGCTTCGTTCAACGTGATCTTAACCAGCCAGGTACTGAACTTCGATTCTCCACGGAAGCTGCCAAGAGCTATGTATGCCTTAAGGGCCGCTTCCTGCACCACCTCTTCCGCATCTTCTTCTCTCTTCAGAACCGAGTAAGCGGTGAGGAAGACTGCCCGTTCGCATGGTTTTATCAAATCACAGAACAGTTCCCGTTCACCAGCGATGATCCGCGCAATCAGATCTGCTTCCCTAAGGAGCTGCGGATCGGCTAGCGACGATTGAGGCGGATTCTCAATCACGCGAGAATCCCCCGCACTACGAAACCAAGCCCGCTAACGTGTGAGCAGCTGACAAACTTCACAGCGCCAGTACATGTGGATCTACTTGAGAGCCTGTCCACTCTTTCTTCGCCTGTGGTCGTTCCTTGAATAATTGCCACCGTTTACCTCTTGATGCTGTTGGCAAGAGAAAGTTACGGCCGGCGCAAGCGATGAATTCCGTATTCCCGCGAAAACTCGCGGTGAGTTTCAGGCTCACACTTTCCTACGCGATGTCTGCCGCTAGGCGTGGAGCACATGATGCTCGGCGCGTCGCAATTTCGGTTTGTGAGAATCGATGCGGTGACACGAGCCAAGAAAGAGCCAACCAGGCGCCGGATGAGCGTGACACCGGCGCGGGCCGTAACTTTTGTTCGGGATTTCGAGTCTGATTGGAAGAACGAAGAACCAGTTCCCGGCGTTCGGGAAAGAAAAAGGAAATAAAATGATGAAACTATCAACGATCTCCAAGAGTGTGTTGCCTGGTCTGGCTCTGCTGCTGGCTACGAGCGCATTCGCAGCAAACAAAGCAAACAAAGCAAACAAGGGTTCATTTGAAGTGTCTGAACCCGTGACAGTAAACCGACATCAACTGGCGCCTGGGCAATACAAGCTGACGTGGGAAGGAACAGGCCCTGATGTTGAGGCAATGATCTTGTCGCAAGGGAAGTTGGTGGAAACAGTGCCGGCTCACTTGATCGAACTGAGTCGATCCGAACCCAACAACGCGATCGTGTCGCGCAAAAACGATGATGGTAGCCAGTCTCTGACCCAAGTCGAATTCGCCGGCAAGAAGTACGCGCTGGCCTTCGGTGATGAGTCAGCAGCCGCAAGTGCACCAATGTCGCCAGATAGCAGCCAGTAAGAAGTCAAGGGCACGCCAACCCGTTCGCGGTCCAAATACCACCCGGCGCAACGACGGCTCTGGCCGTTGTTGCGCATGGTGCCAGCGACCACAGAGTCACGGTCAACCCAGAGTGCCGGGCCTGTCGGCAATATTTGGAGCGATGCCCGAACCTTCGCTGAGCGTCAACGATTTCGAGCCCCCCGACCTCGAAGCACCGCTGCCCGCCTCACCGCTCGATTCGCTGCGACAAAGAGGAAAATCCCAATTCCGAGATTGATCAATGTGATTTTTCAAGCGCCTCGCAGATCTGTACGGCGTACTCGAGCGTCTGTTTCAGCGGAAGAGGTCAGTCTCCACCCAGAGCCACTTGCGTTTCCCGTTTTGATGGAAGCGAAGTCAAAGGCGGATGGTTCCGTTAAAACAACGCCGGGAAGATATACCTAGAGACCGTGCTTTTTCGGCTGATTCGTCCCGACGGATGGCCTTCCGTGAAGATCTCGACCTCGGAGCAAGGCTCGGGACTTACTCTCGGCTGGAGGGATCGATCCCACCTTGATTGTGTTAAGCGCTGAATTCGCCGCCCCCCCCCTCGTTGTCGCTGATCAACAAGGACGGTCGGTAGCAACTGATCAAGCCATGGATAGTGCAATGCGGATCATGACCCAGGTACGTTTATTCGAAGCATGCTCTGGCAATGAAGTGAAGTCGATTTCACTTGACATCGAACTTCAATGCCAGCACAATTGCCGCCTTGAGTCACGCTCCGTGACGGTCCCTTCTGACACGCCACCCATGCGGGATTCCCTCAGGAGAAACATGAGCGACAAAAACCCTCTGACTCTCAGGTTTATCTACTCACATATTGCTGGCAAGCGGGTAAATATGAAACCTCTGATGTTTGCGTTTTACAGCTGCGTAGTCGGAAGTATTTGTTGCCTTCAGCAGGTGAGCGCATCCAGCTTGCGGTGTAGCGAGACGATTGACGCTCAGATAAGGCAGGAACGCTCCGCACTGCAAACCCTCCTGGCTCGGCATCACAACGCTTCGCGAGTTGACGCAAGAGCCCCTGGATTAACTGAGAACGACCTCGATGACGCAAGCAATCTGACGGTACGGCAGCGACTCGCGTTCCGTCGCATGTATCCGAACCTTCATTATCCTCGACGTGGACCGATTCAGTACCCTCGCTGGGCGTATAGCCTGATGAATCGAATGGATCGACAAGGTAGCGTTTCGTGCGGGATCGTAACAAATCAATCCAAGCCTGAGGATATCGCTACACAAGCTATCACGCCTTACGTTTTGGTAAATGCGAACATCAATGTGAGTAGCGACAATATCTCCGAGGCGGAGACTTACTTGGCGATAGATCCGACGAACCCGCAGTATATGGTTGGAGCCTCAAACGTCAATCTCTCCGGCTACGGACAACGGATGTACTCTTCCTCCGATTACGGAACCACTTGGTCTACGTTTCAGATTCAGCCGAAAAACACGAACCAATCAGATCCCGGTGTAAACTTCGACTCCAACGGAAACGTCTACACAGTGACGCTCGACTATACGGGCAACTTGACCCAGGTCAAATTCTACAAATCAACCGATCATGGAAAAACATTCCCGACGCAGATCGTAGTCGATAGTTCTGCCGGGAACGACAAAGAATTGGCCGCCATTGATTACCAACCGGCTAGCTCCTGTCGCGATCAGATTTATGTTGGATGGGACGATGGCAAAGCGCAATATGCCAGCACCACCACAGCTCCCAATTCTGGTGTCTTCGCGCCCAAAATCGCCGTTCAATCGAAAGGTTCAACGATTGCTGCCGACCTCGCCGTGGGACCCCCACCGAGCGCCGGCTCCGCAGCCCCTGTTTACTACGTTTGGACCAGCACTGCGAATAGCACCATCAATTTTTCAAAATCAATTAATTGCGGTGCAAGTTGGAGCACATACAAAACGATTGCGCAGACAAAAGATTCATACGATTACGGAATCCCCGCGCAATGTAATCGGCGCGTGTTGATTTATCCGACTATTGATGTGGATAGAAGCAATAGTGCCCATCGAGGGTGGATCTATGCCGTCTGGAACGATTTCACTGCCGTTCAGTCAAGCGGCTGCATTTCGTCCAGCGATCCAAATAACGCGAATGTCTGGTTTTCGCGATCAACCGACGGGGGTTCTAGATGGTCGAGCCCAAAAATCGTGAATGCGAGTATCGCATTCACCGACCATTTCAACCAGTGGATGAGCGTTGACGATTTTGATGGCACAATTCATCTGTCTTGGAGGGACACACGAAATGATCCGAATCGTCAGAAAACAGATGTTTACTACACTAAATCAACAGATGGTGGTTCGACGTTCATCCCGGAAGTAAAAGTGACTAGCGCGATGAGCGACGAGACCACAGCAGGGGCTAGCGCAGATCAGTACGGAGATTATGAGGGTCTCGCCGTGCGCAACGGCAATGCTTATCCGTTTTGGACGGATCGTCGGAGTTCGAATCCGGAGGAAATTTATACGGTTAAGGTAACCCCTTGAATTTGATCTCTCCTTCTCAAAACCAGGGAAGGATGGGTCAGCCTTAGTCCGGCCGCGGCGCGAAGTACCGGTGAGTTTGCTTCTTTTCGTATCCCCTTGCGCCTCCTTCGCATTGACCTACATGCTCCGAGGTCTCGGGAACGACTTTCACGCTTCGCCACACCTAGTGAGCTTGGCGGGAAGCGCTGGAACCGGCGTCGCCGTATTGTCGGATGTGGTGCACCGTGCGGGGTTTGTCCGTGGAGTCCGCGATGCGGACGGTCGTGATTGTACTGCTTCGATCCAGCGTGCGATGCTCTGCCGGGCCTGGTCGAAGTTCTGATATTCGTTGAGCCACACCTCCTCTTCTTTTAAGCTGCGATGAAACCGTTCGATATAGCTGTTGCCCTCGGGATGGTTGTAAGCCGCACGCCGATGCGTGATCCCCAGCCGGTTCAGGGTTTCGACATACCTCGCCGAAGTAAACTGCGTGCCGTTGTGGTGGTCAAGTCTAACCCGTTCCACGAGGACCCAGCAGTACGAGTCGTTGAGCGGCGGGCTGAATCGCTTCCCTTTGGCAAGAGCGAAGCTCTGGACATCAACAAGTATGTAGTGGGCAAAGCCCTGATGGACTCTTTCACATATTAGCTGAAAAAGAACGGAGCATACGGCGAGACCCGGCGGCCCGGACAACAAATTTATAGAAAGAGGTATTCGGAAAGTCGCATTCCTAGGCTCTTTGTCGCGCCACACCGACGTTCTCTGGCGGACTAGTTGCCAACCCTGTGTGGCCCATCCACTACTCGCCCACGGGATTCAGTCGCTGGAAGCCCAGAAATTCGTGACCGGTGGGAATAGGCGTGGGTGTTGAAACAGCTTTGATTCCTGAAATCGTCTGGTGCCGATTATTCGAAACCGTGGAGTGAGGCGAGCTCTCCCCATCGAAGCCCAGTCCCGTAAACCATCTCCACGCCAGGGAGTATGATCGCGATAGTCCCGCGAACGAAGAGAAGAGATTTGGCAATGAGCTCAGATGCAGAGAAGTCGCCAGCGGGGGTGCCACACAAAGGGACCCCGCACAAGACTGTGCCGTTGATCCGAGCGCTGGATCAGAGCAAGCAAGTGCAAAACAAGGTGGAGCAAGCCGCCTCCGACTTAGCCTCGGTTAACGCGGTGCTGAAGGACGAGATCGCCGATGGGGTGCCGCTTGCGAAGGTCGAGCACGCGCTGAATCAAAGCGAAGCAGTCGAGGTCAAAGTTCAGGAAGCTGCCGAGGAGCTCGTTGGCGTCAATGACGCGTTGGCGGAGGAGATCGACGAGCGCCATCACCTGGAAGACCTGCTCTCGAGGAGTGACGCCGCGCTGTCCGAAAGCCAGGCCGAGGGAAGAAGATCGCGCCACAGCGCTCTTCACGATTCCGTAACCGGCCTGCCAAATCTGACTCTCTTTAATGACAGGTTGCGCAACGCCCTAGCGCAAGCAGAGCGGCATTCTTGGCGACTGGCGGTGATGTTCATCGACCTCGACGAGTTCAAGAGTGTCAACGATACGCACGGGCACGATGTCGGCGACCAAGTCCTGCAGATGGTGGGGCAGCGACTGCAGGCCGTCGTTAGGAGCGGCGACACGATCGGCCGCCGCAGCGGAGATGAGTTCCTCTTCCTGATGCTGGAAGCGAAGGACGCATCGAAGGTCGCGGCCTTTGCCGTCCGAATCGGACAGAGCATCGCCGAAGCATGCGAGATCGATGGCGTGAAGCTTAAGGTAAAGGCCAGCATCGGTATTGCGCTCTATCCCGAGGACGGGCGCTCTGCCCAGGAACTGCTCAAGAATGCCGATGTGGCCATGTACGCCGCGAAGCAGCAGAAGCAGGGCACGGTCTTCCATAGCCGGATCGCGCGTCCTTAGCATGCAACGCCATACCGGTAGCTGCGCTGCGATCTGACTGAACCTAAAACAACCGAAGACTAACTCTCCGCTTGGTACAGGAATCCTGGGCCTTTCAAGAGAGGCGTGACACTAAAATTCTGTTTGGTACAAAAGATCGGTCAGGTACTGTAGGTCCCGCGGTTCTTTCGAGGGCAGAATTCCATATGGTTCAAGAACGAAAACTCACCAGCGAAGAAAGCAGCTCGAACGACGAAAGTCTGGTGCTTCGCCCGATTCCCAAGGTCGCAACAGGATTTCCCGCGATTCTGAAGTCTGCGGATGTAAGTTTGCGAGCGATGGGAGTTGTCCGAAGCGGTAAGGCTTGGTCATCCATCAATCAGCGGCAAGGTTTTGATTGTCCCAGTTGCGCTTGGCCAGACCCAGCGGGAGAACGTCCTACCTTCGAATTTTGCGAAAATGGAATGAAAGCCACAGCGGATGACGCGACGACGCTGAGGGTCCATCCCGAATTCTTTCGCGAAAATAGCATCCAGAAGCTGAGCGAACAGTCTGACTATTGGCTTAACCACCAGGGGCGCATTACACACCCTATATGGCTTCAGCCCGGAGCCAGTCACTACGAACCGATTTCTTGGGAAGATGCATTTTCTCTGATTGGTCGCGAACTGAACGCGCTTGCTGCACCCAACGAAGCCGTTTTCTATACCTCCGGAAAAACCAGCAATGAGGCGGCCTTCCTCTACCAGCTATTTGCGCGACAGTTCGGAACGAATAATCTTCCGGACTGCTCGAACATGTGTCACGAATCCAGCGGATGGGCTCTCCGCGAGACTTTGGGGACCGGGAAAAGCACCGTCACTCTGGAAGACCTTGAGGGCACGGATTGCATTGTGGTCATCGGCCAGAATCCAGGCACAAATCATCCGCGCATGTTGAGTTCTCTGCAGGCAGCCAAAAGGCGTGGCGCCAAGATTCTTGCCATCAATCCACTGCGGGAAGTTGGGTTGTTGCGGTTCAAGCATCCGCAAGAGCCGTTGCAGTTGTTGGGCAGTGGAACCGAACTTGCGGACCAGTACCTTCAGGTGCGGATCAACGGCGACGTTGCTCTGCTCAAGGGAATCATGAAGGCGATGCTGGAGAAAGAAGCGGCTGCGCCCGGGACAATCGTGGATTCCAAGTTCATCGAGAAATATTGCAGCGGCTTCGAAGAGCTTACATCGCACCTCCAATCTGAGGATTGGGGATTGATCGTCGAGCAAAGCGGTCTGTCACATACGGAAATTCATAGCGCCGCAAGCATGTTGTCTAGGGCGAAGACGACAGTCGTGTGTTGGGCTATGGGCCTCACGCAGCACAAGAATGCCGTCGATAATATTCGGGAAATTGTGAACCTTCTTCTTCTGCGTGGGAATATCGGCAAGCCAAATGCCGGCGCACTCTGCGTGCGCGGACACAGTAACGTGCAGGGCGACCGGACGATGGGCATTTGGGAACAGATGGAGGATGCTTTTCTGGACGCACTGGGAAGGGAATTCAACTTCGAGCCGCCCCGCCAGCATGGTTGGAGTACAGTGGAATCCATTCAAGCTATGTGCGGGGGCAAAGTAGGAGTTTTCGTTAGCTTGGGCGGCAATTTTCTTTCCGCTTCACCGGACACTCACAGGGTCGCAGAGGGGTTACGGAACTGTAAGCTCACGGTCGCGATCTCTACCAAGCTAAATCGCACGCATCTGGTAACCGGCAATGCCGCTCTGCTTTTGCCTTGCGTGTCACGAACAGAAGAGGATCTCCAAGCGTCGGGTCCGCAGTTCACGACGGTGGAAAACACAGTGAGTTTTGTGAGTTTATCGACGGGGCAGTTTCCTTCATCTTCAGCAATGCTGCGGAGCGAGGTAGCCATTATTGGCGGAATCGCCCAATCCACGCTGCAACATCATTCTTCCGTTGATTGGGCAGGATTCACCGCTAACTACGACGGCATTCGCGATTCCATTGCGCGCGTTGTTCCAGGATTTGAAGACTTCAACCGCCGTGTCCGTGAGGGCGGATTCTATGCTCCAGTCCCACCCAAAGATCGCATCTTTCCGACGAAAACTGGGAAAGCAATGTTCACGGTCAATCCCATTCGACCGGTAGCTTTGGAGCCAGGCCAGCTGCTCCTGATGACAATTCGCTCCCACGACCAATTTAATACCGTGATTTATGGATTGGACGACCGCTACCGCGGCGTGTTCGGAGGTCGGCGCGTCGTTTTCATGAACGCGGACGATATGCAGGAGGAGGGTTTCGTGACAAAGCAACTGGTCGACATAAGCAGCCACTTTGAAAGTGTGCAGCGCACCGTTCGCGGATTTCAGGTGATTTCCTACGATATACCCAGACGCTGCGCAGCTGCTTATTATCCCGAGACGAATCCGCTGGTTCCGCTGGAAAACTTTGCCGATGTCAGCCAGACTCCAGCTTCCAAGTCGATTGTTGTGACGTTTCGGGCATCCGCGAACAACGTTTCTCCAGAAACTCTAGCGAGAGCATGACTCGCAAAACAGGTCAACTCGGTGTTTCGGTCACGAGCGTGCTGGTGCGCCGCGTGGATGGCGGTCAAGAGAGCGCAGCGCTCGACCAGGTGGCGGTCGAAGAGCCGTTGGAGATTTCCGTTTTGTATTCTCATAATGGAAGTAAGCGTAGCCGGGCAATCGCGGTGACCATGCGAACGCCAGGCCACGACGACGAACTTGCGGCTGGATTTTTGTTGAGTGAAGGAGTCCTGCATTCCAGAAAGCAGATTGAAAGTGTTCGTGTCCTGGGCTCCGATGCCGCAGCTTCCAATCAGATTCAGGTCGAACTCGCGAACTCGGTCGAGTTTGAAGAAGAGCGTTTCACTCGCCATTTTTATATGTCTTCGAGTTGTGGCATTTGTGGCAAGGCTTCCATTGAAAATATCGAGACACTTGGCAGCTTTGCCATCGACCCTAGTAAGCCTATTCTCAACGCAAGTCTGATTGCTGGTTTCCCGGAACGACTCCGGCAGGCACAGGAGATTTTCGCGGCAACCGGAGGTCTGCATGCTGCGGCGCTATTCTCCATGGACGGAATCCTCGTGGCTCTGCGGGAGGATGTGGGCCGGCATAACGCAGTGGATAAGGTTTTGGGGAGCTTATTGCTGCGAGGCGCCATTCCTGCAACGAATTCGATACTGGTGCTCAGCGGACGGCTAAGCTTTGAATTGGTCCAGAAAGCGGTCGTTGCGGGCATTCCCGCGATTGTGGCTATCGGTGCGCCCTCCAGTCTGGCTATTGAGTTGGGCGAGCGTTTTCAACTCACGCTGGTGGGCTTTTTGCGAGGCAAGAAGTTCAACGTGTACTCGGGGGAGCAGCGTCTCGCGCGGCTTTCAATTGGACCCCTCTCGTGAATGGATTTGGTATCGCCATGGTTGTTTGTCGTTAGGTGAGACTTGTTGCAAGCGGATCGGATATGTCGACCCACTTCGCTCAGTTTAATTACTAAGCAAATCGAGCCGATGAGGACCGGTGAATGCGATCCGAAAGACATGGAGTGGACCTCCATCCGGAGTCGATCGTCGTTGTCGCGGTGGGGTGACGCTGCGAAAATTGAATGCGAACTGTGCGAGCTGAGCTTGGGGATTTTGAATATTGCGCGTCCGCAGACGGAAGAACTGATAAGCCGGAAACAGCGAGGTTGGTCTTGGACCATGTAGGGCATTGGCTATGGCAAGGGCAAGCCTCCGATCACCAACGTCATTGACGCGGGAGCTAGGTGGTTGCACAAAAACAATTTCAGCAAATAGCGATGCGGAATCGTCCGTCGCGAACACGCAAGTTGTTGGTTTACTTCCCAATATGATCTGAAGTTCGGAATCAGCTAGCACTTCCGAGGCGCGACAGAGAAAGAGTTCGCATTTTCTGAACGGCATGCGGGCAGTCGGTCGTTGCGGGGAGTCCACCGATTTCTGGACTGAGGTTGGCTGCACCTCTTCCCTTGAAGGCGGCAACAATCGCGTTTCCTTCGCCAAAAACAATCTGGGAAACTGGACTACCTTGTAAGGGCAAGTTGTCTGAACAAGATTCTCTGGCAGCTGCTGACCTAAGATGAGTACGCCTAAACAAATGAAAACAAGCCGCTTAAACACAAATGCAAAGTTGTACCGGAAGTTCACATTCACTCTTCTCCGCCACACAGTCTGGACAGCAGAGAAACGTGCCGGATGGTCGCTAAAACCAGCGAAATACGCCGGAATTTCGCACAACTCCTCGGCATACTGGACCGGAGAAAGCTGACTGCTCAAGACGCGAAGCCATTCTTTCTGGCCTTTTTCTCCGGGCTCCGAAGCGGTAGTCCGACTTTCCGAATCCCCTCAATGGGTGTAAACGCGACATTACATCAACTGACGCCAGTGTGCTTTGCCTGCGCCATCACTCACTGCGTTGCAAACCTAATCCGCCAAGCACCGCGCGATTTTTTCCTTCATAATTCGGGGATGGCTCTCTTGGTTTTCCTCCGAGGCGTCAATGTAGGCGGACACCGAACCTTTCGCCCCAGCGCCCTCGCTCGGGAACTGAGCGACTACGATGTCGTAAACGTAGGCGCGGCGGGCACCTTTGTCGTTCGTAAGCCTGGGTCGCGCTCAAAGTTCCGTGCAGCCTTGCTCGGCAAGCTGCCATTCGAAGCTAAGGTTGCGTTGTGCGACGGGCGCGACCTTCTGCGCCTGGAGATGGCGAATCCGTTTGGAACCCAGCCCTCCCCGCCGGATGTTGTCCGCTTCGTGAGTATCCTCTCGAGGGCTGGCGCCGTCCGGGCATCGCTTCCAGTTTCGTTTCCCTCAGAGGGGCAGTGGCTCGTGCGCGTGATCGCCTCTGAGGGCCAGTTCGTGTTTGGCACGTACCGCCGTCACATGAAAACCATCGGCTATCTCGGCCAGATCGACAAACTCTACGGCGCGCCCGCGACCACACGCAACTGGAACACAGTCGTGGCCATCCTTCGAATTTTGAAGGGCGAGAGCACCTCGCGATAACCGCCAACGGTGCTCCACTGCTTGGTTTTGAGTGTAATTGCGATGTTTCAACAGTAGACTTGGCGACGCCTAGGCCTATTTGAGGCGTTTGGAAAACCCGAGCGCCGCTCCATTTCTTTCCGCTCTGTGTCCAAGTTTCACGCAGTATCAGTCGGTCGCCTTCGACCTCGTAATGCCGCTCTCGCGTCTGCCAATATAGAGTCGCGAAAGGTCGGCCTCAAGAAGATGGGTAACCACATGGCGAGCTTCGTCCACTTCGTAGCGACCGAAGTAGGCTACGTAACTGTCAAAAAGGGCTACTTTCTCTTGAACCGTAAATCGGTCCCAGTCATCACTGGCTACATCAGGAGGAGGTGTCTTCATGATTTGTGCCGACATGTGTCCTGTGACGTCGTATATCAAATGGCCTGCGGGAGCATTGCCATATGGAAAGACTGAAGTGTTACCCACCGATTCGCCCCCGCTCGGTCCTAATTGTGAGTGAAATTGCGATTTTTCAAGAGTAGTCCGCTCGGTGGTGCTGCTAAACTAGCATTTCTCCCCACAGTAGAAGAGCCAAAGATGCAAAGATCGGGGAATGGCGGAACATTTGCGTCTTCGCTCTATTTGGTATTCTGGCTTACATAATGCCGGCGTCTGCTCAAGAGAATCCAACACCGGCGAAGCCGCCTTGCATCGCGGCGGCCCTTGAGTTCCTCGAAATCATTTACTCAAGACTGGAAAGTGTGAGGTGGTTCTCCGACTTGCGGCGCAGCAGCAGCAGTTGTGACTTGCTCCTACCAGCGCCCACGATACTCTCTATATGATCCAGTGCAAGCGGTTTGCTCGCGGCCTCACGCACTTCCCAGAGCGAAAAACCCAGAGGAGCCAGCCGGAAATCGTCTACCTCGAGCGCCAAAACCCGTTCGCCGTTCGGGGACATCTGCAGTGCCACGATTGGATTGCCGGTTCCGGGGGCGGTTTTCAGAATTTTCCCGGAAGCGGCATCGAACAGTCGCACCGCTCCGTCCCCGCCCGCCACCGCAAATTGTTTCCCGTCGCCGCTGAACGTAACCGCGAAGGGTTCAAGCAATCCGCCGTCGGCCTCATACAGCAACTTCCCTTTTTGATCGTACGCGCGAATGCGTGTGTCTTCGTCAGCGGACACATAGAAGCGGCCGGTCGGCGAAAACGCGTTGGCCCACGAAGCCCCAAGGTTGGTTGCGCTCGTGGAAATGAGTTTTGCTGTTTGCGCATCCCAAAGTTGCGTGGGAGACAAATTCGTGGAGATGAGCAACAGCGAACCATCCGGAGAAAGAGAAAGGTTTTGTACGCGCTGCCGGGTTTCAATCTTTTGACGCACTGCTCCGCTTTCCGCGTCGAGGATCAGTACGACTCCGTTCGGTTGCAACACGGCTAATGTATTCCTGGCCGCGCAGTCGAATTTTCTAGGTGAGCCCTCCAGCGCGACAATTTTGCGCGCCTGAGGCGATGGAAGCTTCCAGCCATAAAGCGCGCCATCGCTGCCGATTCCGATGGCTTCCGCTCCCTCTCCGCACAGGAAAGCCCTTTGGACGGCAACAGGCGTATCCAGCGTAGCTGCCGAGTGCAACGATTGGCCCAAAGCGGGAATCGCCAGGCTGCTCAAGAGCGCTACACCGCGCAAACAAAGTTGCACAGGCGTTCGTTTCATAGATGCTCGTTTCATAGATGCTCAAGGACAAGCTCGAAATTCACACGGGCTGTCATCTCTTGCGGTTCGCCCTGCAAGAGCACGGGCCGCACAAGTTCGCGCGTGGTGATCAATGGATCCTTGGTGTAGTTCTTGTCCGGATCGCCTTCAAAAACAGGGTCGGTGGCGAAATACACTTGCGTGATGAGTTGCTTATGGCCTTCCACCGAAACCGCCACATGAACGTGCTGGCAAACACGCGCCGGGTAGTGGCCCGGCATCACAGAGCTGAAACCATAGCCGCCGCGGGCATCGGCGATCAGCGCCGCACGATACCGATATCCTTTCAAATCGTAGTGACCGGAATGGTCGGTTTGCCAGATTTCGATCTTTGATCCAGGAAGAATATCTCCGCGCGTGTTGTAGACCGTGCCTCCCACGGAGAGCGGTAATCCGGGGTCGCCAGCGGGGCGAAGCGCCATTGTGCTGGGCGCGCCTCGCTTGAAGAAGGGGCCCAACTCAGCCTGCGGGGTGGCCGCGCGCGCTTTCTTCTCGGAGTCGAGCCAAGCCTCGGAAGCAGACAAGATGGAAAGATTGGGCGCCAGCACCACGCCCCCCAGCACGACACCCCTGGCAAGCAGATCCCTGCGACTCAGTTCCATGTTTACCCCCCCCGAATTTCTCCGCAAGTATACACATGGCAATTGCTTGCGGGAGGATTATTCGGGGGAATCGTCGCAGCTAGTGAGGCAATACCTCCCGACCAGAAGGAATCCCAGATACGGTCATGGCTGCTGCGTCTGTGGAATACACACCACCCTAGCGGATTAGGCACAACTGTTGTAAACAGGCGATTACACTCGCCACCCGGAAAAGGGTTCTCCTGAGAAGCCGCGCGTATGTGAGCAAGTCAGTTAAGAGATCACGCCGAACGGCTCAGCAGAGAGGCCGTGGAACTTGAAGAACGAGCCGCCGTCGCCGAGAAAGCCACGTCGCTGTTATCAGGCAACACGACCCTAACTTTTGAAATCAGGCGATTACACTTAGAATCCTGGATTGTGAGTCAAATCGCGATGTTTCAACACCCATCGACAGACCGCTGGTGTCGCACAGGTGGCGTTCGATGTTTGAGCCGGGCTGTGCAGTCTTTTCCAATCCACAGATGAGCCTGAGGGAAGTAGGGAGAAGGGGTCGAGGGGTTGTTTCCTTTCGCGATAGATTTTTACCAGCATAGCAGCCGC